>CAZBDC010000001.1:0-76756 GCA_964490575.1 uncultured Anaerolineaceae bacterium
CTGGCCCCTATTTTCGATATAATAATATGATTCAACTGTCAAGACATCGCGCGAGGGTCATGCCGGCGTTTCTTAAGGTATTTTTCCGGGCATATCGTGGGTTTATGTACGAGGGACGATGGAAGAATTGAGAGAGCCTTTAAGCGGCGTGAATGTTGTCAGCATGCGAGGAATTGTTAAGCGGTTTCCAGGCGTGCTGGCGAACGATTCGGTTGATTTTGATCTCCGGAGGGGAGAAATTCACGCGCTCCTGGGTGAGAATGGCGCCGGAAAAAGCACGCTGATGAATATCCTGGCTGGTCTGTATCGCGCGGATGAGGGCTCGATCCAGGTTAACGGCAAGTTTGTTTCTCTCTCCTCCCCTCGGCAGGCCATTGAACATGGCATTGGCATGATCCACCAGCATTTCATGTTGGTACCATCGCAGACTGTGACTGAAAATATTCTGCTGGGCCTGGCTGAGCCGCGCTTTTTCCTCAGGCTGCCCAAATACGAGCAAGTCGTTACCCGGTTGAGCGAAAAGTTTGGCCTGCAGGTCGATCCAAAAGCCAAGGTCTGGCAGCTATCGGTCGGTGAGCAGCAGCGGGTGGAAATCCTCAAAATGCTCTACCGCGGTGCAGAAATTTTGATTATGGATGAGCCTACGGCTGTGCTCGCGCCAAGCGAGATCGAGGCGCTGTTTGGCACCCTGCGCACGATGGCATCCGAAGGAAAATCGATTATTTTCATCAGCCATAAGCTGAATGAGGTCATGGGTATTTCTGATCGGGTTACCGTCCTGCGGCGTGGGAAAGTCACCGCGGCCGGTCTGGCGGTGAAAGATGTAACCAAGACTGATCTGGCGCGCCTGATGGTCGGCAGGGATGTGGTTTTCTCACTGGAAAAGAAAGACAGTCAGCCAGGTGAGCCTGTACTCCAGATCAAAGATCTGTATGCAGAAAATGACAAAGGCCTTCCGGCGCTGCGCGGGGTAAACCTGGAGGTGCGCCAGGGCGAGATTGTTGGCCTGGCAGGGGTGGCAGGAAACGGTCAGCGGGAATTAGCCGAAACGATCACCGGCCTGCGCAGCTGCAAAAAGGGAACGATTTCGATGGTCGGCAATAATCTCGCCAATCGCTCGGTGCGGGATGGCATCCGCCGGGGGATCTCGCATATCCCTGAGGACCGGACCCATACTGGTTCTGCGCCGAACTTGAGTGTGACCGATAACGTTATTATGAAGAGCTACAACCTGCCACCGATTGCCAGGGGTTGGATGCTCAGTTCTGTGGCGGCCCAACAATATGCCAATGAGCTCAAGCGTTCTTATGAGATCCTGGTCCCTTCGGTCGATACGCCGGTTCGGCTGCTTTCAGGCGGTAATTTGCAGCGCGTAATCCTGGCCCGTGAAATTTCCAGCCGCCCGGCCCTGATGATCGCCATGCAGCCGACGCGCGGCCTGGATGTAGGGGCTATCGAGGGGGTCCACCGCCTGCTGCTCAGCCAGAGGGACGCAGGCGCAGCCGTGTTGTTAATTTCGGAAGAACTTGAGGAACTGCTGGCTCTGAGTGACCGGATCTACGTCATTTATGAGGGCGAAATCATGGGCGAGGTGATCGACGGCGATATTGATAAGATTGGCTTGATGATGACCGGCGTTCGCTCCGATCAGTTGGAGAGCCACCTGGAGGATCAGAAATGAGTGAACCAGGCATCCCTGTATCGAACCAGCCGGTTGTTCCCTCCCGGAGCCGGTTTTCCCGGTGGTTTCCTTACCGGATTCGCTTTGAACAACGACTTCAGCCGATCTCGGCCTGGCAGGCTTTTGGGGTGTCCGTTTTTTCAGTGGTGGTGGCCCTGCTTATCGGCGCCGTGATCATTGCCCTGGCCGGCGGCAACCCCTGGCTTTCCTATGCCCATATTGCCAATGCTTCCTTTGGCAGCCTGGGTGTTTTTTCGGATACGCTGGTGAAAGCGATCCCTTTGATGATTGTCGGCCTGGCCTGTGCGCTGGCATTCCGGATGCGCTTATGGAACATCGGAGCTGAAGGGCAGTTTTTCGTGGGGGCGTTTGGGGCAAGCGCAGTTGTGCTGGTTCCCTTGCTTCCCGAGACTGCGCCGCGCTGGCTGTTCATACCGGTGATGACGACAGCCGGAATGCTGTGCGGAGCGCTGTGGGGGTTTATCCCCGGTTTCTTAAAGGCCAAGTTCAATGTCAATGAAATCATTTCCACCCTGATGATGAATTATATTGCGGTGGCCTGGAATGATTTCTTTATCTATGCCGTCTGGAGTGAAAGCGGCTTTCAAATGTCGAAGATGTTTCCGCAGAATGCCTGGCTGCCGCGATTGACTGACTTTGGGGCGCAGTTTCCGATATTACGCGGCCTGACGACCCACCTGGGCCTGGTGTTTGCTTTGTTGGCGGCGGCAGTGGTGTGGCTGATCCTGTACCGCAGCCAGTGGGGCTATGAAATTCGCCTGGTGGGCGATAACCCCAACGCCGCCCGCTACGCCGGCATCTCGATCACCCGCAACACAGTCCTGGTCATGATGCTTTCCGGGGCCCTGGCCGGGCTGGCCGGCATGTCGGAGATTACCGGGGTTGTTCACCGGCTGCAGGGCTCCATTTCTCCGGGATATGGCTTCACCGGGATTATCGTGGCCTGGCTGGCAAAGCTGAACCCGGCGGCCGTCATCCTGGTGGCAATCCTCTTTGGCGCGCTGATATTGGCTGGGCGAGAGATCCAGCCTTCGGGCGTGCCAAAGATGATCCAGGGTGTTATCCTGGTGTGCCTGATCGCCGGCGATTTCTTCATGCGCTATCGGGTCAGCGTGACACGCCTGGCGGAGGAGAAGTAAATTCATGGACTTACTGATTGTGCTTCAGGCCGGTGTCGCGACAGGTACGGTGCTGTTATTTGCTTCCATTGGAGAAATTCTGGCGGAGCGTTCTGGGGTGATGAACCTGGGCGTGGAAGGGATGATGCTGATTGGCGCGATGAGCGCTTTCAGCATCGCGGTATCGACTGAAAACCCGTGGCTGGGTGTGTTGGTTGCCATGCTGGCAGCCGGCCTGATCAGCCAGATCCACGCCTTCATCACGATCACGCTGCAGGCTGATCAGGTTGTCAGCGGGCTGGCCTTGAACTTTATGGCGGTTGGAATCAGCCTGGTGCTTGGAGAAGGGCTGAGCAAAGCAGGAACCGTGGCGCTAATGCCCTCCTACACCCTACCGGTCTTAAGCCAGATCCCGATCCTTGGGCCGGTTTTTTTCACCAACCACAAGCTGCTGGTATATATCGGCTATCTCCTTTTCCCACTGGTCTGGTACTACATCAATCACACCCGCCCCGGGCTGCACCTGCGCGCCGTCGGCGAATATCCCGCCGCGGCAGATACGCTGGGCGTCGATATCTTCAGGATGCGCTACTTCTACGTGTTTGTCGGAGGGTTGCTGGCTGGCCTGGCCGGCGCGACAATTAGCCTGGCCGTCTCGCCGGGCTGGTTCAGCGAGCTGACTACCTCTGGGCAGGGTTGGATCGCGGTTGGCCTGGTCATCTTTGCGCAGTGGAACCCGATCCGCGCCGCGGTAGGATCCTACGCTTTCGGCGCGCTGCGCCGCCTGGTGTTGGATATCCAGGGCCCGACCATGCTGTTTGGCTTTGCCAATCCTTTTTATTACAATCCTTACCTGGGCTTTTTCCTGCAGATGATCCCTTATGCTTTTACCATCATTGTGCTGGTGTTGGGTTCGCGCGAGGCCATTCGGAAGCGCCTTGGCGCGCCGACTGCGCTGGGTCTGCCTTATGTCCGGGGTGAACGGGGGCTGTAAATGGCCCACAATTTTAGCCGGTATTCGTGCTCTGTATGCGGCGCGGATTATGGCCCTCAGGAAGTCGAATACGTGTGCCCGAAGGATGGCGGGAACCTGCAAATCCTTCTGGATTATGACTCGCTCCGCGGGCCCGATCTTGCAGCCCGCATTACCTCCAGCGCTGACTTTTCCATGTGGCGCTACCTGCCGCTCCTCCCGGTCGCGGATCCGGGCTTTGAGGCGACGCCGCTGCGGGGTGTGGGATGGACGCCCATTTACCGCTCTGCTGCCCTCGAGAAACAGCTTGCCATCCGGCATCTCTGGATAAAGGATGAGAGCCGTAACCCGACGGCTTCCTTCAAGGATCGCGCCAGCGCCCTGGTAGTCACCCGGGCGCGGGAGATTGCGGCCCAGGTTGTGGTCACTGCCTCTACCGGCAATGCCGGGGCCGCCCTGGCAGGTATGGCCGCGGCGGTTGGGCAGCGGGCAGTGATCCTGGCGCCGCAAAGCGCCCCACCGGCAAAAATCGCTCAACTACTGGTCTATGGAGCGCAGGTGATTCTGATCGATGGGAATTACGACCAGGCCTTTGACCTGTCGACCCAGGCCGCGCAAGCGTTTGGCTGGTACTGCCGCAACACGGGGTACAACCCGTTCACGCTCGAAGGGAAAAAAACCGCTGCTTTCGAAATCTGGGAGCAGGTGCTGTTGCCTTTGCAAGACCGCTTTCCGCGGTCACTGGCGGTATTTGTTTCGGTAGGCGACGGCAACATCATTTCGGGGATCCACAAGGGATTCCTCGATCTGCAAAGGCTGGGCTGGTTGGAAAGTGTCCCCCGGCTTTTTGGCGTTCAGGCGGCGGGATCCTGCGCGGTGGCGAACGCCTGGCAGGCAGGAACCGAGACGATCCGGCCGGTTGTCGCTAAAACCCTGGCAGACAGCATCTCAGTCGACCTGCCTCGTGATGGCGTTCGCGCAGTGCGGGCGGTGAGCCAGACCGGCGGCGCCTGCCTGGTTGTGGAGGATGCGGAAATCCTGAAGGCTGTCGCCAGCCTTGGGCGGGTGGGCATTTTCGCCGAGCCTGCCGGCGCGGCTGCCTGGGCCGGGCTTGTGAAAGCGCGCGATCAGGGCCTCATCGGCTGTGACGATCCGGTGCTGGTTTTGAACACCGGCGCCGGTCTCAAAGATACCCGCGCGGCGATGATGGCAGTCCGGCAGGCGCCGGTGATTGAACCGGCTCTGCCTGCTTTGAAGCGTTACCTGTCGTCACATTCCGAATGAAACAACGTGGATTTGGAAATGAACGAAGTCCGAACATCTTATCTTGAACTGGCGTAAAATAGATCGCAGGCGACAATTTTGCCTGGCTGGTTTGAACAATATATCTCACCCCTCGTTAAAATGAGCTTCCAGACTAAAACGATACAAGGATCAAAAAAGGAAAGTCATGCTTTATGAAGCCAAGGTATTCAATCATTGCACCCATATTTAACGAAGCCGAGTCGCTTCCGGAATTGTACCGGCGCGTAGGCGCTGTGATGGACAGCACGAACGAGCCCTGGGAGCTTGTCTTGATCGATGACGGTTCCGTGGATGGTTCGACAGATATGATCCTTGATCTGGCCAGGCGGGATTCGCGCGTGCGCCCGGTCATTTTTGCCCGCAATTTTGGCCACCAGATCGCGGTCACGGCCGGGCTGGATTATTCGCGCGGTGATGCGGTGATCATCATCGATGCGGACCTGCAGGATCCTCCGGAAGTCATCCTCGACCTGATTGCAAAGTGGCGGGAAGGATTCGAGGTGGTCTTTGCCGTCCGGGCAGAGCGGGAAGGAGAAAGCTGGTTCAAGCTGTGGACCGCTTCGCTGTTTTACCGGATGATTCTGCGGATCACCGATGTGAAAATCCCACTGGACACCGGCGATTTCCGGCTGATGGACCGTAAAGTGGTCAACGTCATCAACAGCATGCGCGAGCGGCACCGTTTCCTGCGCGGGATGTCTGCCTGGGTGGGTTTCCGCCAGGTAGGGGTCCCTTACCGGCGGGCCGCTCGCTTTGCGGGAGCGACCAAATATCCATTCAAGAAGATGTTCAGGCTGGCATTGAATGCCATTACCGGCTTTTCTTACTTTCCACTCCAGCTTGCGACTTACCTTGGCTTTGGCGCTGCCGTCCTCAGCATCGTCATGATCCCGGTTGTGATTATCCTGCGCAGTCTCACCGAGACAGAACTGCTTGGCCAGGCCTCAACACTCGTGGCAGTCCTGTTTCTGGGTGGGGTACAATTGATTTCGCTGGGTGTCCTGGGTGAATATCTGGGCCGCGTTTATGATGAAGTCCGCGGCAGGCCGTTATATATCATCAGCCAGGCGCCAGAAGAAAAACCGGGAAACGAATCTCTGGTAAAGGAATAACACTGATATGACTTCGATTGATCTATCGATCTTCCCCGATCGTCTGGACCGGACAGTACAGCGTGTGCGCGAGCGAAATATTATCATTCCTACCTTTGCACAGATGAAAGACCCCTGCCTGGTTCCCCCAGGCGTGCGGGCGGCGCTCAAAAACGTAGGCTTGTGGGATGTTTCACCTTTGAACCTGTTCCGGATCACCTGGAAAAATGAGCCGGTTCCCTTTGGCGGCGGATTCGGCGGGGTCAATGTGATTGAATTTCCTGCCAGCCTGACGGGCACGCCTGCCCGGATCATCGCCCTGGTTGGGAAGTGGTTTCCTACCGGGGCGCATAAAGTGGGGGCTGCTTTTGGTTGCCTGGTTCCGCGCCTGGTCACCGGACAGTTCGACCCGACTGTTCAGAAGGCGGTCTGGCCTTCGACCGGAAATTACTGCCGGGGTGGGGCTTATGATTCAGCCTTGCTGGCCTGTGACTCGATCGCCATCCTCCCCGAGGGGATGAGCAAAGAGCGTTTTGAATGGCTCTCGAAAATTGCCGGTGAGGTGATCGCTACGCCGGGGAGCGAGTCGAACGTCAAAGAAATCTTCGATAAATGTTGGGAACTGCGCCGCTCGGGCCAGGACCTGATGATCTTTAACCAGTTCGATGAGTTTGGAAATTATCTCTGGCATTATGAGGTCACCGGGCATGCGATGGAAGAAGTTCTTCGCCAGCAAATGGGGCCGAAGGATACGTTCCGCGGCGTCGCGCTCACAACCGGTTCGGCGGGGACGATTGCCTGCGGCGATTACCTGAAACAGGTTTTTCCCACCTGTAAAGTGGTCGCCAGTGAGGCGCTACAGTGCCCGACGCTCCTCAGCAATGGGTTTGGCGCTCACCGGATTGAGGGAATTGGCGACAAGCATGTGCCCTGGATCCATAACATCAAGAACACCGACATGATCGTTGCAATCGATGATGATGCAGTCGTTAATATTATGCGCCTGTTCAACGAACCGGATGGGCAGCGCTACCTGGCGCAGAAGGGCGTCCCAGAAGCGCTGGTCAAACAACTGGACCTGCTTGGCTTTTCGGGCATTGCTAATTTGCTTTCGGCGATTAAGTTTGCCAAATATTATGAGTTGGGCGAACAGGATGTCGTCCTAACGGTGCTGACCGATTCGATGGAGCTTTACGGTACGCGGATTGCAGAATATCGCGAGCAGTTCGGCGCGTTTGACAGCTTCGCCGCGGCAGAAAGCTTCGCCCGCGACCTGCGAGGGGTAACGACCGACCACTTGCAGGAACTGACTTACCCGGATCGAAAGCGGGTCCATAATCTGAAATACTATACCTGGGTAGAACAACAGGGCAAAACGTATCAGGAAATCCAGGATCAATGGTATGACCCGAGTTACTGGTCAGAACTGCAAGGCCAGGCTGCCCAGATTGACGCCCAGATTGACGAGTTCAACGAACGAGCTGGCCTGATCAGGCAATATCGCTAATTCCATCCGGACAACCCGAATCACCCGCCGATCTTCACTATGGATTCCTATCCTCCGCCCACCGCAATGATCCTTATCGCGCTGGCGCCCAGCCCGCGAGATCTTGAAATTGCGCGCCTGTTGGGTTGGTACCGGGTGCCGCTGCGCTCGGCCCCCAAGGTCATCAATGTGGATTACATCGCCTTTTATCAATCCGCAGCGTTTGGGCCCGAGCATCGCTGGCAGATCGAGACGGTTGCTGAGGTTCGCGGCCATGAATTGACCACGCGGGCAGAACTGTTGCGCAGCGAGCCGGATCATCCGCGGGCGCATGAGGAGTACTACAAGATCCAGCTCGGCTCGCTGGCTGTCCTGCCGCGCCCAATCATCGCCGGGCGCTGGCGGCGGATCACGTTTCTCTATACCACCGGGGAACTGCTCCGGTCAGCGCGCACCGTCAATGAGCTTGTGGTGAGAAGTGAGGACCGCGAGATCCTCTGGCGATCGCTCCGCGAAAGGGCCTTGAGTAGTGGCCAGTACCGCCTGGCTGATCTGCCCGAGATGGCGCTTGACCCGGTTGTTTTGGCGCTGTTAGGGGATTGGAGCCAACTGGCTGCGCTTCAAAACGACCAGGCAAATAACGATGACGAACCTGGTGGAGAAGAAAGGATGGATCATGCCGCTCCTGATTAAGTCTGGGACGCTGGTGACGGCCTCGGATACCTACCGGGCCGATATCCTCGTGGAAGGCGAGCAGATTGCCGCGGTTGGCCTGGACCTGCCTGTGCCGCAAGGCACGGAGATCATTGAGGCGGGTGGAAAGCTGGTGATGCCGGGGGGGGTGGATGTACACACGCATTTTGACCTGCCGATGTTCGAAACGGTTTCCTCGGACGATCACTATACGGGGCATAAGGCGGCTGCTTTTGGCGGAACGACGACGGTCATCGACTTCGTCCCGCAGGATCAGCCTTCGCTCCTGGCCAGTGTTGAGGCATGGCGTCACAAAGCGCAGAACAAGGCGGCGATTGACTACGGTTTTCATATGAATGTAACTTTCTTGAGCGAACAGGTACTGGCTGAGGTTCCAGAACTGGTTGAAGAAGGCATCACTTCGCTCAAAGTTTTCACAGCTTATAACAACCGGCTCCGGCTGCGAGACGACGAAATCTTCCGGGTCATGCGGAGTGCAGCCAGGTATGGCTTGTTGACCATGCTGCACGCTGAAAACGGAGACGTGATTGATCTGCTGGTCGCAGAGGCGCTGGCGGCCGGGAACATGACGCCTGAATGGCACGCCCTGACGCGCCCGGCCTGGGGAGCGGTCGAGGCGGTGCTGCGCGGCGTTTCCCTGGCAGCCCAGGCCGGCGCGCCCCTGTACGTGGTCCACATGAATGCCGCCGGTGAGGTCGACATGCTGCGCTATGCGCGCGAGCGCGGGCTGCCAGTGATGGGGGAAACCTGCCCGCAGTATCTCTTTTTTACGATCGACGATCTGCGCCGCCCGGATGGGGCAAAGTGGGTTTGCTCGCCGCCCATGCGGACCCCGGCGGACGGCGCTCGCCTGTGGCAGGGGCTGGCCGAAGCGACCCTCCAGGTGATTGGAACGGATCACTGTCCATTCTTCTTTGATGGACGGCGCCCGATCCAATACGAGGGAAAAGCCGTGTGCATCCCTGGGAAAGAACTGGGCGCCGCCGACTTTACGCGCATCCCAAACGGCCTGCCCGGGGTTGGCGACCGCCTGCCTGTGCTGTGGACTTACGGGGTTGGGGCCGGGAAGCTGACGCCCAACCAGTTCGTGGCGCTCAACTGCACCAATCCGGCGAAAATATTTGGTCTCCATCCTCGCAAAGGCTGTCTTTTACCCGGCGCGGACGCCGACATTGTTATCTGGGATCCAAAACGTGAAGTCACCTACGGCGTGGCGCACAGCCACCAGCGAACCGACTATAATCTTTACGAGGGTTGGAAACTGGTTGGTTTTCCAGAGCAGGTATTTCTGCGCGGACGGCTGATTGTCGACGGCCCGCGCTGGCTGGGCGCGGCGGGAGATGGGCATTTTCTGAAGCGTCAGCCGTTTGCACCGGTGCTCTAACCCAGGCCGAGCCGATATGCTGCTTCCCCTGCTGACATTACTTCCGGTAATCATCCTGGCCCTGGCTGCGCTGGGGATCGTTTTGCTGCGCCAAAGCCGGCCGGGGATCGGCTATGCTTGGCTGATTGCTTTGCTGGGCGGCCTGCTGGCCGTTTCGGCCACGCTGTTTTTACGCTGGCAGCTCCCGCTGCAAATTTCAGTTGAGCAATGGCGCCCTTTTGGGCAATTCTCCAGCCCGCCGGTCTTCCGGTTGGATCTTATCTCGTGGCCGTATGCCTTCAGCCTGGTTGTCCTGGTCCTGGCTTTTATCTTGACGGATGCGGCTCGTCTTGAGACCGAGGCCCGGCCGCTCAATTGGACCGCCGGGTTGGCTTTGACTGCGGTTGGTTTATTGTCCGTTATGGCTGCCAGCCCAATTACCCTGGTGATGGTCTGGACGTCCATCGATTTGCTTGAACTGGTCATGATTCTGTTTACCGATGCCGGGCGCCGGATGGGCCGCCAGACGATCACGGCTTTTTCGGTGCGGGTGGCCGGGACATTGCTGATCCTGGTGGCGATCCTGGTCGCACGCTCGCGAGGCCTGCCTTTTGATCTGTCTCCGGTCCCGGGCGCGCTGGCTGTATTGGTCCTCCTGGCATCTGGCTTGAGATTGGGCGTTCTTCCGTTGAACATGCCATATGTCAGAGAGGTCTATGCCTGGCGTGGATTGGGCAACGTTTTGAGGATGATCGGACGGGTTGCGGCGCTGGCCATGCTGGCGCGGCTGCCCGCCCAGGCTGTGCCTGAACCCTGGCAGTCCGTGTTCCTGGCATTTTCTGCACTGGCAGCGATTTATGGCGCGGTTATGTGGCTCGCTTCGGATAATGAACTGGATGGCAGGCCCTACTGGTCGATTGCTCTGGCTGGCCTGGCGGTCGCCAGCGCTGTGAATGGGAACCCCCAGGCCAGTATCGCCTGGGGATTGGTGCTGGTTTTGCCTGGGAGCATGCTGTTTTTCTTCTCGGCCAGCCGGCGGAGGAATATGCTGCTGCCCGGACTGGCGATGCTGGGAATGCTTGGGCTGCCTTACAACCCGGCGGCGGTTGGCTGGGCAGGCATTACCGGCCCTTCCGTGCGGTTTTCCAGCTTCATTTTCTTACTGGCTGTCGTATTCCTGGTGTGGGGATATTTCCGGCATGCTTTCCAGCCGCGTGATGAACTTCACCGCATGGAGCGCTGGATCCATACTGTTTACCCGACCGGGTTGTTGTTATTGATCGCCGGACACTGGGTAATTGGCATTTTTGGCTGGCAAGGTTCGCTGTCTTTGGGCGTGTGGTGGGCATCTGCTGCAGCGACTTTGATAGCTGGCATCGGAATATTCCTGGCATTTTTCTTGCCCAGGAAGATCGGGTTGGAGGCGATTAACATCGAATGGGTTCGGGTGTTTGGTCGCCAGGCGGGTGGCATGTTGGGAGATTTTCTACGCCTGAACTGGCTGTTCAGGTTCTTCGCCTGGAGTTATGGCCTTCTGCAAAATATCGTCCAGTTGATGGCGGCTGTGTTTGAAGGCGATGGCGGGGTTCTCTGGTCGCTGGTCATGCTGGCGCTGCTGATTTCCCTGATCTCGACGGGAGGGACCCCATGAACTTCGGCAGTTTATCCCTCCTGGCGGTTGTGCTGATTGCGATCACATCTTTGTTTATTCTACTGAGCCAGAACTGGCGTCTGAGCATTGCTGCCCTGGCGCTTCAATACCTGGCTGTTTTTGTTTTGATTGGTCTGGTCTGGCCTTTTGGCCTGGCGGCAGTGAAGCTTGTGGCGGGGTGGATGGCGGTGGCGGTCCTGGTTTCGGCTCAGCCTTCGGCTGACCTGGCCGAGGACCCACAATCGAGCGGGGCCAAGTTCCTGTTTCGCTTTTTAATTGCCGTGCTGGTCTGGGTCCTGGTGTTTTCCCTGGCGCCACTGGTCATATCGTCGATTCCACTGCCGTTTGTGCTGGTGGTCGCATCCCTGCTGCTCATTGGCATGGGCCTGGTTCACCTGGGGGTAACGACGCGCCCCCTGCGGGTCCTGGTTGCTTTGCTGACGACCCTGTCTGGATTCGAGCTTTTTTATGGGGCGGTTGAGACGTCCGTCATGGTGGCCGGCCTGCTGGCCTTTGTCACACTTGGCCTGGCGCTGGTTGGTGCCTTCCTGCTCGACCGGTTCTCAGCGGAGAATGAGCCATGATGAGCGCCCCATTGATCTGGATTTTTCTCCCAGCTCTGGCCAGCATGGTCTTGTGGTTTATCCGGCGCAGGACGGGTAGGGTCATTCTCCTGGCAGACGGAATTTGTTTCTTGCTGGCGCTTCTGGCGCTGCTGCTGCCGGTTGGCGAGCTGGTGCAGATTGGCCCGCTGGCATTCCGTATCAATCCGGACCTGGCGTTTGCCGGGCGGAGGCTGGTGCTTGAGAATACAGACCGGTCTTTGCTGGTGTTGATCTACTTCTTTTGCGTTTTCTGGTTTACCGGCAGTTACGCGGTAGTGAGAAACCAGCTCCTGATCCCCTTTGGACTGGGAATGGTGACCCTGTTGGTGGCAGCTATGGCGGTGGAGCCATTCCTTTATGCGGCTTTACTGGTTGAAATGGCGGTTTTGTTGGCCATTCCTGTGCTGACGCTATATGGGAAATCGTTGGGCCAGGGGGTGCTGCGCTTCTTGATTTTCCAGACCCTCGCCATGCCTTTTATTCTGTTGGCCGGGTGGGCGCTGGCAGGGGTCGATGCGAATCCATCCAACGAGATTTTGCTCCAGCTGTCGATCGTATTCTTGGGATTAGGGTTTGCCTTCTGGCTGGCAATCTTCCCCTTTTATTCGTGGATCCCGATTCTGGCCGAGCAAAGCTATCCTTACGCCTCCGGATTTGTCTTTATCTTACTCACCATGGTCAACCTGTTCCTGGGGCAGGGTTTCCTGGATCGTTTCGGCTGGCTCAGCAGCGATCCAAACGTGCTCCGGGCGATTGGTATGGCTGGGACGCTTATGGTTGTTACGGCGGGGATCTTCGCGGCTTTCCAAAAGGACCTGGCCCGCCTGTTTGGGTATGGGGTAATCGTTGAAACCGGTTTTTCGCTGTTAGCAATCAGCCTGGGCAGCCGGATTGGGCAGGAGTTGTTCGCCAGTATGTTTTTACCGCGCTTAGTTTCATTTGGATTATGGGCGGTTGCACTGTCGATCTTGCGCCAGGAATCTCTGACGACCCGGTTCGAAGATGTCTGGGGGGTCTCTCAGCGGATGCCGTTTGCTTCTGCCGGTCTGGCGCTGGCGTCCTTGACCGTGGCTGGCCTGCCGTTGATGGCTGTTTTTCCCATCCGGCTGGTCCTGATGGAGGAATTGTCCCGGCAGTCACTCCTGACCGGGCTTTGGATCCTGGCTGGAACAGTCGGGATGCTGTTCAGCACCTTTCGGGCGCTGTCGGTCTTGATCCGCGGGCGCTCGCTCTCCCAGTCCATTGGCGAATCAAAGTTTCAGATTGCAATTCTGCTGGGCGGAATGGTTGGACTGCTTCTGGTCGGTCTCTTTCCACAGGTCTTCTTGCCGCTGGCGTGGGGTTTGTTGAGCGCTTATACGCCGCTTCCATAGCGCCGGGGCGAATCGGTTATAATTTTAACCTGGAAATTGTGCATTTAACCGCGCCCGGCCTTTCGCACGGTTGCGATGGCAGGGGATGCGTATGGATCTTGTCTTACTTGTCGAAAAGGATAGCCGAAATGGATCTTGATCAGCTAGAAAAACGCCTTGACTGGCTGGACAGCGAGCGCCGCAAGGATAAGTTGATTATTCAAACCCTGGAAGAGCGGGTAGCGGCGCTGGAGGGAAATATCCCCGGACTGCTGCAGCAAGTGAAGGAAACCAGCGGAGAGGTGACCCGGGTCTCGACGATGATGTCAAAATTCGACCAGATCGATTCATCCCTGGCCCAAATCCGGGTTGACCTGGCGCGCTCGGTGGATTCGCTGGAAAAGACCCGGCTCGAACGCGAGCGCGAGCTGGAAAAAGGCCGACAGGCAGACCAGGAGTCGCTCACCAAGGCGATTTCTGAAGTGCGCCGGGGCCTGGACCCGATCCCAGAACTACGCAAGTCGCTCCAGGCCCGGATGGAAGAAGATTTCCGCCTGGCTCGGTTAATTGAGGAAATGAACCAGAAAATCCTTGAATCCCGCCGCGGTGACGAGGAATACCGCCGGGCGCAGAAACTTCTGGAGGAGGCGCAGCGGCAGGAGACGAAGCGATTGACCGACATGCAGGGCGAACTGGCTGCTTTGCGGAAGCGCCAGGATGAGCAGCGCGGAAAAATTGACCTGGCCGCCGACAGCGCTCGTAAAGTCGAGATCCGGCTCAGTGAGTTCCAGTCCGCGGAAGGGGAGCGGCGCCAGACCATCGCAGCGTTTATTGATAAACAAAATATGGCGGCTGTTGAGCGTGATCGAATCTGGCGGGATTGGCAGACTCGCTTTGAACTGATCGAGCGCCAGGGCATGGGGCTGGACGCTCAACTGCAAGCGATTGAAGCCACAAACCGCTCGATCAAACATGCCCAGGAGGCTTTTGATGAGATTACCCAGCGTTTTGAGCGCCGGATCAACGAGATCACAGAGATGCAGCGGCTGACAGAGGATCGCTTCCGCCAGGAGTGGGTCGCTTTCAAGGCGGACGACCAGAAACGCTGGACCAATTATTCTCTTGTCCAGGAAGAACAGCAGCGCGAGCTTGCGCGCCAGTTTGAACGGAATCACGAGCGCCTGGTGGCCATTGAGGATATCACCCAGGAAATGCAGGATCTGCTTCACCAGGTCCGCGAGGAGAACCAGAAGCGCTTGCAGAGCCTGCTGGCCATGGCGCACGATTGGGTCGAGCAGTATGACCGTGTATTTGGCCGGACAGGTTAGCCGGAGGCAGGGATGAGGGTCATTGGGACCGCCGGGCATGTTGATCATGGTAAATCGACGCTGGTCGCGGCGCTGACCGGCGTGCACCCGGACCGCCTTAAAGAGGAGCAGGAACGGGAGATGACCATCGACCTGGGCTTTGCCTGGATGGAACTCCCGAATGGTGAGCCGGTCGGGATCGTGGACGTTCCAGGACACCGCGATTTTATCGAGAATATGCTGGCCGGGGTCGGCGGTATCGATGCGGTGCTGTTTGTGGTGGCGGCGGATGAGGGGGTCATGCCGCAGACGCGCGAACACCTGGCCATCCTGGACATTTTGCAGATCCAATCGGGGGTGATCGCGCTGACAAAAACCGACCTGGCCGGCGACCCAGAATGGCTGAACCTGGTGGAGAGCGACGTTCGCCAGGCAGTCAAAAACACAGTCCTGGCCGATGCTCCGATCGTACCCGTATCCGCCCGGACCGGGGAAGGCCTGCCCGGGTTGCTGGAAGCGCTGCAGCGCAGCCTGGTCGATCATCCCCAGCGCCCTGACCAGGGCCGGCCGCGCCTGCCAATTGACCGGGTATTTACCATCTCGGGTTTTGGCACGGTGGTGACAGGTACCTTGATCGACGGCAGCCTGAAGCTGGGGGAAGAGGTGGAGGTGCTGCCTTCGGGCGTGCGGGGGAGAGTCAGGGGCCTGCAGTCGCACAAACGCAAGGAGCAGCAGGCCGTGCCGGGCGGCCGGACGGCCGTCAATGTCAGCGGCATTGAAGTCGAGCAGATCCGGCGCGGCGATGTGCTTTCCTATCCTGGCCGCTACCGGCCGAGCCGCCTGCTGGATGTGCATTTTCGCCTGCTGCCCGATGCCTCTGGTCCGGTCCGGCATAACAGCGAAGTCAAGTTCTTCCTGGGGACTGCCGAGATCCTGGCCCGGGTGCGCCTGCTGGGCTCGGAAGAGCTCAAGCCGGGTGACGAGGGGTGGCTGCAACTGGAACTGCGCGAGCCCACCGTGGCTGTGCGCGGCGACCGTTATATTTTACGGCGGCCCTCTCCAGGAGAGACCATGGGGGGTGGCACGGTCGTCGATCCGCAGCCCCGGAGCCGCCACCGGCGCTTTTCGAAGGATGTATTGGAGCGGCTCGAATCGCTCCGGCACGGGACACCGGCCGAGGTTTTACTGCAGGCATACAAAGCCCTGGGCCCCGCGCCGGTCCGCGAGGCAGTGTTGCGGTCGCGCTTGTCTGAGGCTGAGGCCAGGGCGGCAATCGAGGAAGTGATCGAGGGCGGGCAGATTGTGCTGTTGGAAGCGGGCCAGCCGGCCCCAGGCAGCGATGTGCTGGCCTGGGAGCAGGGCCAGTGGCAGGTCGTCACCGCGAAAGCTGCCCAGGAGGTGGAAAGCTATCACCGGTCCTTCCCGCTCCGCCCTGGAATGCCTCGCGAAGAACTGAAAAGCCGCCTGAAAATCACTGCTCCTCGCCTGTTTAATGCGGCCGTCCGCCGCTGGACCGCGGAAGGCTTACTGGTCGAGAGCGGCAGCCTGGTATGGCGGCCGGGGTATTCGATCCGGTTTACTCCGCAGCAGCAGGCCCGGATCGACAGCTTGCTGGCTCGCTTTGCCCGGTCGCCGTTTGCGCCTCCATCCATCAAGGAATCGCAGGCCGAGGTTGGCGAAGATGTGTATGAGGCCCTGGTCGGGCAGGGAGCGCTGTTTCCAGTCTCGGCAGACGTGGTGTTCCGCAAGCAGGATTACCAGCAGATGGTGGCGCTGGTGCAAAAGCACTTCGAGCGCGAGGAGACCCTGACTGCCGCCCAGTTTCGCGACCAGCTCAACACCAGCCGGCGCTACGTGCTGGCTCTGCTCGAGCACCTGGATGCAATCGGCGTCACCGTGCGGCAGGGAGACGTGCGCAGGCTGCGAAAATCTTTCAACAACCGTTGACAGACTCGGATCAAGCCTGTATAATTGCTCTGCTTTTGCCCCGGCGGAAGATTGCTGGGGCATTGGACTGTCACTTTATCATCTGAATCCCCAACTTCCCCGAAGCCCGGCGTTTTTTGTCTGGAAGACGTTTGCGCGGGGTCTGCGGCGAAGTGAAGATTGGAGAAGGGTATGAAATACGCGATTGTTGAGAATGGCGGCTAGCAGTACCGCGCCGTCGAAGGGTCCACGATTGAGGTGGACCGGATGGATGCAGAAGTGGGCCAGGCGGTTGAACTGGGTTCGGTTCTACTGCTGGTCGACGGAGAGCAGATTGCTGTGGGCGCTCCGCTGGTGGGTGGGGCGCGGGTGAATGCCACTGTTGTGGAGCACGTAAAGGGCCCGAAAATCGTCATCTTCCGCTACCGCCCGAAAAAGCGCTACCGCGTTAAGACCGGTCATCGCCAGCAGTATACCCGTTTACAAGTTAATTCGATCGAAGTGGAGTAGGAACAATGGCGCATAAAAAAGGTGGTGGTTCCAGTCGCAACGGTCGTGACAGCAATTCGCAGCGCCTTGGCGTGAAGAAATACGCCGGGGAAAAGGTTCTTTCTGGCAACATTCTGGTTCGCCAGCGCGGCACGCGCATCCGCCCCGGCCTGAACGTGGGGCTGGGTAAGGATGATACGATCTTTGCTGTCATGGACGGTTTTGTTGTTTACGAGACCCTTCCCACTGGCCAGAAACGCGTGAGCGTTATGCCTGCGCCGGCGGCGCAGGAGCCTGCGGCTCCGCAGCCGGCGGTTGAAGTGGAGTAGAGTTTCGACAGGCCTGCCCCGTCTTTTGCCTCGCTGAAGGACGGCTGCAGGGTCACTCTTAGTTATGGGAAGGTTTTAGATCATGAAGAAGGGCATTCACCCGACATACTACCCGGATGCGCAGGTTATTTGCGCATGTGGCAATACCTGGACGACTGGTTCAACCAGGAAAGTAATTCGCACTGAGGTTTGTTCGAAGTGCCATCCGTTCTTCACCGGCCAACAGCAGCGCCTGGTGGACCGCGAAGGACAGGTCGATCGCTTCTACCGCAAGCTACAGGCTCGCCAGTCATTCATTGACCAGCAGCGCGCGCGCGAAGAAGAGAAGACGTCCCCAGTTCGCCCGATTGCGGATCTGGGCCTGGGCAACCGCCCGACCGAAGCTTTGACCAAGGCCGGCCTCACGAACGTCGGTGACGTGCTGGCTCGTCTCCAGCAGGGCGAAGCCGCCATGCTGAATATCGAAGGCTTTGGCCGCAAGTCCTTGATCGATCTGAAGAAGAGCCTCCGCAACCTGGGATACGAGCTCCCGGCAGCTTCGGAAGAACCCGCCGTATAGTATTTCGTTTTGAAGATTCGGCAGGCAGGCAAAGTCCACCCGGGCGAAACCTGCCTGTTTGATTTTAACGGAGATGGCCTGTCACAGATTTGACCGGCGGGCGCATAATAAAAGGTGATTGCTCTCAACGACCAGAAAAATGGAGACCCGATGCGACTGTTCCTCCGAATCGTCCGCCTGTCATTCCAGCAGCAGTTGACCTATCGCACGGCTGTGTTGGCCGGGCTGGCAACCAATTTCTTCTTTGGCTTGCTGCGGGCGGCGGTCATCGTCGCTCTGTATTCCGGCAAGAGCGAGGTCAATGGGCTGTCCCTGCCGGCTGCAATCACTTACGTGGCAATTTCTCAAGGCCTGATCGCTTTCCTGTTTACCTTTGGTTCGTGGGATATGATGGCCACTGTCTACAGCGGCAGCATCGGCTCGGACCTGCTCAAGCCGCTGCACCTGTTTGCTCTCTGGATGGCGCGTGACCTGGGCCGTTCGCTGGTGAACCTGGTGGGCCGCGGGGTTGTGCTGGTCTTAATTTTCTCCTGGGTGTATCCGGTGTTCGTTCCCAACCGTTTGGAACAGTGGCTGGCCCTCGTCCTGGCTATGCTGCTGGGCTGGCTGGTGAGCTTTTCGTGGCGCTTCCTGGTTAACCTGGCTGCATTCTGGACGCCGGACGCGCGCGGGGTGGGCCGCATCGCCTTTACCGTTTCTCAATTCCTGTCCGGTTTCCTGATGCCGCTGCGACTTTACCCGGACTGGTTCAGCGACATTTGCAAGCTGACTCCGTTTCCGGCATTGTTCAATACCGCCGTAGAAACGTACCTGGGACTGCTGTCTGGCCCGGATCTGTGGTCCGCGCTGGCAAACCAGCTATTCTGGTTCCTGGCGCTGGCGGCGATCGCCCAGCTCGGGCTGGCGGCTGGGATCCGCCGGCTGGTGATCCAGGGAGGTTAACCGTTTATGAATGATCTGGGGTGGAATATGCGCATGTACCTGCGGCTGTTAGGGGTCCAGCTACGCTCGCAGATGCAATTCCGGGCCTCCTTCTGGATGGACCTGGTCTCAACCGGGCTGCTCAACGCCTCCGTCTTCCTCTCGATTGCCCTGATTATGGAGCGCTTCGGTAGCATCGGCGGGTGGAAGCTGGGGGAGATTGCTTTCCTGGTCGGGATGATCGAGATGTCTTTCGGCACGATGGATATGGTCTTCAGTGGGTTTGACCCGGATTCTTTCAGCATTGAGGTTCGGGAGGGGCGCTTTGACCAGGTCATGCTGCGCCCGGTCGGGCTGACCTGGCAGGTACTCGGCTCGCGCTTCTTACTGCGCCGGTTTGGCCGGATCTTCCAGGGGCTGGTCATCTGGCTGCTGGCGCTTTCGATGCTCGAGGTTCACTGGACGGTCGTAAAGGTCCTTTATCTGCCAGTCGTGTTTGCCAGCCAGGTGCTGGTGATGGGCGCCCTGTTCATGATCGGCTCGACGATCACCTTCTGGACTCTTCAGTCAATTGAGGCCGTCAACATCCTGACCTACGGTGGGACAGAATTGATGTCTTACCCTATGCAGATTTATCCCTCCTGGATGCAGCGGTTCTTTACTTTCGTCGTGCCGTTTATTTTTATCAACTATTATCCGGCCGTGTTTATTTTGGATAAGCCAGACCCGCTCCATTTCCCCGCTTTCGCGCCATTCCTGGCGCCGGTGGTGGCGCTGCTCTTTTTCCTGGCGGCGCTGCGGTTCTGGCGGTTCGGCGTCAACCATTATCAAAGTTCGGGATCCTGATCATGAAACCTATTATCCAGGCGAAAGACGTAAATAAAACCTTCCGGGTAGCCCGGCGCCGGCCAGGCGTGCTGGGGACTTTAAAAAACCTGGTCGCGCCGGAATATAAGCTGGTCCGGGCAGTTTGTGAGGTCAGTTTCTCAATCCAGGAAAGTGAATTGGTGGGATACCTGGGCCCCAACGGTGCGGGTAAATCCACGACCATCAAGATGCTAACCGGGCTGCTGGTGCCCACCAGCGGCGAAATCCTGGTAGATGGCTTTGTTCCCTGGCGCGAGCGGCGGCGTTATGTCTCGCGCATTGGCGCTGTATTTGGCCAGCGCACGACGCTGTGGTGGGACCTGCCGGTGATCGAATCGTTCGAGCTGCTCCAGCCCATGTACAGAATCCCTGCGCAGCGCTTCCGGCGCAACCTGGACAATTTTGTCCAGCTGCTGGAAATGGAAGAATTTCTAAACACGCCGGTGCGGGCGCTTTCGCTGGGGCAAAGGATGCGGGCTGACCTGTGCGCTGCGCTGCTGCACGAGCCGCGCCTGGTCTTCCTGGATGAACCCACCATCGGGTTGGACGTGGTCGCAAAGGAGCGGATCCGCCAGTTCATCCGTTTTATTCACCGCGAGCGGGGCGTCACGGTTCTGCTGACGACCCACGACCTGACTGACGTGGAACGGCTGTGCGAGCGGGTGATGATCCTCGACCACGGGCAGGTGCTGTATGATGGGATGCTGGTGGATCTGAACGGGCGCTTTGAAAGCGACTGGCACCTGCTGGTGACCCTGGAAGAGTTTGCCGGGAATGGATCGATCCGTGAAGCCATCCTGCCGGGGCTGCCCGAACCACAGCGCGACCGCAACCGGCTGATCTACTGCTTCGACCACCGCAAAGTTGCCGCGGCGGACCTGATCCGCGAGCTGCTGGCGCGATTCCATATCGTCGACCTGGAAGTGCGCCGCCCGGCCCTGGAGGAAACTATCCGCCGGATTTATGAGGAGCGCCTGCTGGTTGCGCCAGACCGCCAGTAGCAGCCGGATTTAACTGCCAAAAGGGCCTAAAGTCCGCTACAATTCAGGTATGGCACCGCGAAAAATCATTCACCTGGACCTGGACGCGTTCTTCTGCGCGGTGGAAGAGCTGCGCCAGCCAGAACTGGCCGGCAAGCCCTTTGCGGTGGGCGGGCGGCCGCAAGAACGGGGGGTGGTATCCTCCTGTTCGTACGCGGCGCGCATGTTGGGCATCCATTCCGCCATGCCCATGGCGCAGGCCCTGCGCCTGTGTCCTGAGCTACTGGTGATTCCGCCCCACTACGATGCCTACCGGGCCCTTTCCGAGCAGGTCATGGAGACACTGCGCGAGTGGACCGCGCTGGTGGAGCAGCTTTCGATCGATGAAGCCTTCCTGGATGTCAGCGACCTGCCGCAGACGGGGCTGGAACTGGCGCATGCGATCCAACGCGAAATCCGCGAACGGTTGAGGCTGCCCTGCTCGCTGGGAGTGGCGACCAACAAGCTGCTGGCAAAGACGGCTACCGATGTTGGGAAGAGCAAACACCGCGGCCCGACCCCGCCGGGCGCAATCGAGGTCGTTCCGCCGGGCCAGGAAGCTGCTTATCTGGCCGGGCTGCCGGCGCGCATGTTGTGGGGTGTTGGGCCCAAGACCGCCGCGCGCCTGAAAGAACTGGGCATTCATACCATCGGCGACATCGCCCGGGCCCCGGAGAGCATGCTGGCCGGCAAGTTTGGGCAGGCCGGGCGGGAGATGAGCCTGCACGCCCGCGGGCTGGATGACCGCCCGGTGGTGGTCGAGCATGCCGCGCGCTCGATCAGCAGCGAGGTGACGTTTGAACGGGACGTGACCGATCCGAAGCGGATCGACCAGACCCTGCATACCTTGAGCGAAGACGTGGCCCGCTCCCTGCGCGACAAGAAGCTGTGCGCTTCCACGATCCGGCTGAAGATCCGCTGGCAGGATTTCAGCACGCACACCCGCCAGACCAGCCTGCGCCAGCCAACCGACCAGGACCAGGTCATTTACGAGAACGCTGCGGTCCTGCTGCGGGCCATCTGGACTGATGGCCGGCCGGTGCGACTGGTGGGTGTGGGCGCGGCGCGGCTGGCGGAACGGGCGCACCAGCTCAGCCTGTGGGATACCCCCGACCAGAAAGAGCGCCGCCTGCTGGAGGCGCTGGATGAGTTGCGCCAGCGCTTTGGCGAGGAGACCGTGCGAAGCGGGCGCAAACTGCAGCAGCCCCGCTCGAAACGGTCGCCAAACCCCTAGCCCGCGGCTGCCGGAACGCCCACCAGCTCGTGATACAGGTCGGTGATCCGCCCGGCGATGTTTTCCCAGCTGTAGGCGTGGGCATAGGCGGCGGCCTGCTCGCCCAGCCTGTCACGCAGCGCGGGCTGGCTGAGCAGCTGGGTCAGCCGCTCCGAAAGCGCCAGGTGATCGCCGCCCGGGACGACAAAGCCGGTCACCCCATCCTGGATCAGGAAGGCCAGCCCGCCCACCTGTGAGGCGACCACCGGGGTGCCGCACGCCATGGCTTCCAGCGCCACCATGCCGAAGGATTCGTAATGCGACGGCATGATCAGCACGTCGGCGGCCGAATAGTAATAGGGCAGCGAGGACTGGGCGCGCTTGCCCAGGAACAGCACCAGGTCTTCCAGCCCCAGCTCGCGTGAGAGGCGCTGCAGGCGGGCCATCTCCGAGTCCTCTTCGTGCGGGTCGGTGACGGGCGTGCCGCCAATCACCGCCAGGGAATGCGGATACCGGTCGGTGACCCCGGTGGTGCGCATGTGGGCGATCGCGCGGATCAGTGTATCCACGCCCTTCAGTGGCTCGATCCGCCCGACAAAGAGCAGCATGGGGTCGTTAGCCGGGACGCCGATGACACCCCTGGCTTCGTCTTGCGGGATGGGGTAAAAATGGCTGGTATCCACGCCGGGGGGGACAATGGCGATCTTGTCCTTGTCGGCGTGGTAGAGGAACTGGAGCTGGGACTGTTCCGCCAGGGTGGCGGCCACAATCCGGTCGGCGGACTTGAGCACCTGCCGCTCGCCGTTGATGCGGTAATCGCCTTCCATCTCGGCTTCGCTTTGGGCGACCCGGTTCTTCATCAGCCCCAGGGTGTGGTACATGTGGACGATTGGGACGTTCCATTCCTCTTTAAGCTGCTGCGCGGCAATCCCCGACATCCAGTAATGGCTGTGGATGAGGTGGTAGTGGATGCCTTTCTCCCGGGCGAATTGGCGGATGCCTTCCACGAACTGGGGCAGGTGGGTGGCCAGCTCTTTTTTGGGCATGGGATATTCCGGCCCGGCCGGGATGTGCACCACCCGGTTGCCGTAGCCCAGGTCGTGGAGGACCTGCGGGACATGCTCATCCTGCGAGCGGGTGAAGACATCCACGTGCACGCCTTTTGTGCCCAGGTAACGGGTCAGTTCGCGCACGTAGACGTTCATCCCCCCGGTGTCTTTCCCCCCCAGGATCGCCAGCGGGCAGGTATGGTACGAAATCATGGCGACGTTGAGCATTGCTTCTCTCCTTCAATCACGGATATTTCTACCGGTAATTACAATCTTCCCATTCATCCTGGAAACTGGTATAATACACGCCGCGCCAACATAGCTCAGTTGGTAGAGCAGACGATTCGTAATCGTCAGGTCGCGGGTTCGACTCCCGCTGTTGGCTTTTTTCCATCCAGCAGATAGTATACCGCATCAGCCGCCGGAAGTAGGGGCTGCACGCTCCCAGAATAAACGCATCGTAATAGTTCTTCGGACTTTGTTCGTTTTGTGTGGTCGACGACCGTTGACCACACAAAATGATACAAGTATCAAAAAAGTCATCAGCTTTTGAATGAAAAGTTTAATAGCAGAGAGAAAAAACAGTGAACCCATACATTACACTCCTCATGATCGTTTCACTAATATCTTCAGCGATTGGTCCAGCCCGTTTTTCGCTCAATAATTCCTCAATCCAATCGAACAAATCCATATATTTTGCCGCAATAAGTGATGTTACAGAAACGGCAACGCCCGATTATGCCCGGAGTTCGTTATAGATTTTCGTGCAAAGTGAAGAGTAACCCTCCTGCCCCAGAAACCAAAATCCGATTTAAGATACTTTACCGATATAACGACGAAAACACCGATGTCCGTTCGGCAGACCTGCCTGTCAGTGCCTACCTTGAGGATGTTGTCGGTTATATAGACTTACCGATGAATGCCAACCGGGTAACACCACAAGTACAATTAGCTGACATCTCAGATGATCCAAATGATGCACATAGAGTGTACTTGAATAACTGTACCGGAGTTCCCGTTACGACTCACCGCCGAGTTAGCCAGCGGATCATTGCAGCGATGATGAAACAACTGAAGAACAAAAATGAAAGACGAGAAAAGCTGATGCGAACCACCTGGCTCTTCCCGTCCTCCTGGGTCATTCTTTATTGTAGATGGGTCTGATCTAAAATCAAGACCTCAATTTTCGCACTTTTTTGGGCCGGAATTGTGCTCTAATAAAACTCCGCCACCAGAATCTTCTTGGCCGGGAACAGGCGCGCCAGGGTCTCGAAATCGCCGGTCAATTCCACATCCTGCCGCTGCGAGAGATAGTCAAAGGGCAAGTAGCCGTTGACCAGTTGGGCCAGGGCCGGCGCGGCGCAGGTCAGGTCAGGGGCCTGGGTCGTTTCCCTTACCTCGCACCCGCTGTCTTCCCAGTCTACCCGCCAGCTGCCCGCGTTCCAGGGCGCCAGCTCGTCGGTCACGCGCACCACCGCCGATCCGCTGCCGGCCGGCTTGCGCATGCATTCCAGCGCCCGCCGCGCGTCGATGACCCGGCACATCCCCAGCCACTCCTGCTTGATGTCCAGCTTGTACGGCTCGGGCAGCAGGATCTCCGGGTAAAAATCTGGTCCGGCTGTGACGGTAGCCTTTTCCACCCCGCCGCCCACGTACAGCCGGCCCATAAATCCTAACATGCCCAGCAGCCCGGCCTGGTCGCGCCAGGCCATCTCGTAAATCACAATTGTCTTGGGCCGGTCTTTGTTTTGCTCGCCCGAATACTGGAAATACCCGGCCGGGCGCTCATTCTCATCGAACCAGATATAGGTGTACTTATTTTTTTCGTAGGGGCTGCCCTCGAAATGCTGCCGCCACAGTTCAGGCGTGCGGTCGGCCATCAGATTGTAGCGGGAAGCGTAGGCGTTGTAGACGGACTGGATCGGCTCCAGGCTGGCCTCCGGCAGGTACAGCTCGGCGTGGCCCGGCCTGGCAAACGCCAGCAGGTCGTCCAGCGGCAGAGTCACCGCGCGGGCGATGCAGCACTGCTCGTAGCCGAAACGGCGATAGTACGGGTGCGAAAAGGGGAACAGGTATGAGAACACGTCGCCCCGCGCGCGCTGCTCCTCGAAGATCAGCTGGAACAGCCCGCGCACGTGCCCGCCGCGCCGGTAGACTGGCAGCGAGGCCACCCCGCCAATTCCGCCCATCCCTACCAGCCCGCCGTCGAACCATACCTGGAAATCGAACAACTCCAGGCAGGCGGTCATGTGACCCTGCGCATCGAAGGCCGCCCGGCAGGTTTCGGGATTGCCTTTCTCTGCCGGGTTATATTTAAAGTGATAGGCGTGCGCCTGAAGCTGCGACGCGGTGACGCGTTCATCCGGGGTGATCCTGCGGTATTCCATGCTGTTTCCTTCTTTTACCAGTCTGGACCGGCCAGGCAGAGCCGGATCAGGTCATCCACGTCCGCCGTTGCCAGGCAGGTGACGGTATCGGCGGCCCCGTAATAGATCTTCACCTCGCCGCTGTCTTCCAGGACCATCCCGCATGGGAAAATGACATCGTTGCGGAAGCCGCCGCCGGTTTCGTAGGGCGCTTCGGGGGCGATCAGCGGCTCTTTGGACAGGCCGACCACCTTGCGCGGGTCTTCCAGGTCGAGCAGCATGATCCCGGCGGTGTAGCGCTTCTGCCAGCGCTCTTCCCAGCCGTTCTTGCCGCGGGCCGGGTCGAAGTCAACGGCGTGGAATACTGTCAGCCAGCCCTGCGGGGTCTTGACCGGCGGCGCGCCCGGGCCGATCTTGCGGTTGGCAAAGGGCACCTGCTCGGCCCCCAGGACCAGGCTGCTGTTGCCCCAGTAGCGCAGGTCGGGCGATTCGGACAGCCAGATGTCAAACATCTCCGGCGCTGAGCGGGAATAGACCGGGAGGGGCCGGTCGAGGCGGACGTATTTGCCGCCGATGCGCTCGGGGAAGAGGACCACGTTGCGGTTATCGGGCAGCGACAGAGTCAGGATTTCAAACTTCTCGAAGTCATCCGTCGCCGCGATCCCGGCCCGGATGCCGTGCCGGGTGTCGACGGCAAAGCACAGGTAGCAGCGCCCGTCGATGACCGTCAGGCGGGGGTCGTAAGCACGCAGGATCTCTTCGTCTCGCAGGCGGAAACTGGGTTTGGGCAAAGGCGACCAGCGCACGCCGTCGGCGCTGTAGGCGATGCCGATGTCGCTGCGGGTGGTGTCGATCTGTCCATCTGTGCCGTAGTCGTTGCGAAAGGCCATGACGTACCGGCCCTGGTAGCGGGTCACGCCGACGTTGAAAACCAGCAGGGGGCCGTAGAGGATATCCTGGGCGGTGAGGATCGGGTTATCAGGGTGCCGGCGGATAGCCGGGCTGGAGGTGAGTGGGGTAGACATATCAAGATTCTACTACGAAGCGGTTCATTTGGGCCCGATCCTCCCATGCCAGGATGCGCGCCTGGAGTATAATCGTTCTATATGCCCACAAAGAAAAAGCCGCTGGTTATTGGGATCGCCGGGGGAACAGGCTCCGGTAAAACGACGGTGGCCAACGCGGTTTTGAGCCGGGTTGGACTGCAGCGCATCGCTTTCTTATCTCATGATGCCTACTACCGCGACCTGAGCCACCTGCCGATCGAGGATCGCCGGAAGATCAACTTCGACCACCCGGACTCGCTCGAGACCGAGCTGCTGGTCGAACATATCCAGCGCCTGGTGAACTGGCAGCCGGTGGAGGTTCCGGTCTACGATTTTACCTGCCACAGCCGGACATCCCAGACGGTGCATGTCGAACCGCGGCGGGTCATCATGGTGGATGGCATTTTGATCTTTTATGAGCCGGCCCTGCGGCCGCTATTTGACGTCAAAATCTACGTCGATACGGATGCGGACCTGCGCTTCATCCGCCGCCTGCAGCGCGATATCGTCGAGCGGGGACGGACGACTGAGTCGGTCATCCAGCAGTATATCAACACGGTTCGCCCGATGCACATGGAGTTCGTCGAGCCTTCCAAACGCTACGCCGATGTGATCATTCCGGAGGGGGGACTGAACACCGTGGCGCTGGATATGGTGAGCGCCCGGATTGAAGCGCTTTTGCGAGGAGATGAGACAGAGGAATGAAACAGAGCCGGTCGGGAATTGCCCTGCGCGTATTTGCCGTGGTCCTGGTGATCGGCCTGTCCGTTTTTCTTTATCTCAATCGCAGCCGGGTCCAGGAACTGGAAGAATATGGCTACCCGGGCATATTTCTGTTCAACGTTCTGGCTAACGCTACCCTGATTCTGCCCGTGCCCGGGGTGCTGGTTACCTCGCTGATGGGTGGGGTGTTCAATCCCTTCTGGGTGGCGCTGGCTGCCGGGAGCGGCGCCGCCATTGGAGAACTTTCGGGCTACCTGGCCGGATTTGGCGGCCAGTTCGTGGCGGAGCGGACGCCGGTCTATGACCAGATGGAAGATTGGATGAAAAGGTATGGTACGTGGGCGGTCCTGGCACTGGCTTTTATTCCTAACCCATTGTTTGACGTGGCCGGGTTGATCGCCGGGACGCTGCGTATGCCGGTGTTAAAGTTCCTGGCCTGGTGCGCCCTGGGAAAAATCCTGAAGATGATGCTGTTTGCCTATGGCGGTGCGACCATCACCCGGTATATCCCCTTTCAATAGCCGGCCCAGCCTGGCCGGTTTTTGGGCAGGCGATCCAATTAAGCAGTGTTTTACAATCCATAGAGGAGCAATCGATGTCTGACTACGAAACAACTGACCGCTATCTTGAACAGCACATGGATGACAGCATCGCCGAGCTTTCCCGGCTCTGCGCCCAGCCAAGCGTGGCGGCGCAAAACTGGGGCATGCGGGAATGCGCGCAGATTGTGGTTGAAATGCTGGCGAAGCGTGGATTTCAAGTCCAGTTGATGGAAACCGGCGGCGCGCCGGTGGTTTTTGGCGAGCGCAAGGGCAAAAGCGACCGCACGCTGCTCTTTTACAACCACTATGACGTCCAGCCGGCCGAGCCGTTGGACCTGTGGGAATCGCCGCCTTTCGAGCCGGCCCTGCGGGATGGCAAGCTGTTTGCCCGCGGCGTTAGCGATGACAAGGGCCACATTACCAGTCGGCTGTTCGCCATTGATGCGCTGCTGGAGGAGGATGGCGAACTGCCTTGCAATGTCAAGTTTATCGTCGAGGGGGAAGAGGAGATCAGCAGCGTCCACCTGCCGGCTTTTGTTTCCGCGCAGCGCGACCTGCTGGCCGCGGATGCCTGCGTGTGGGAATTTGGCGGGGTCGATTTCCGCGAGCGCCCGATGCAGTACCTGGGGATGCGCGGGATCTGCTACGTGGAGCTGAGCGTGGAGACCGCCAGCCAGGACGTCCACTCGGGCACGGGCGGGTCGATTTTCCCCAACGCCGCCTGGCGGCTGGTCTGGGCGCTCAATTCGCTCAAGGGGCCGGATGAAACCATCCGCATCCCTGGCTTTTATGACCCGGTCCGCCCACCCAGCGCGCGCGACCGCGAGCTGATGGCCGCCCTTCCCGAAGTGGCCGACGAGTACCGCCAGCGCTACCGGCTGGATCACTTCCTCAAAGGGCTGACCGGCGGAGTCGACCTGCGCATGGAAGAGGTGTTTGTCCCGACCTGCACGATCTGCGGCCTGACATCAGGCTACCAGGGCCCGGGCTCGAAGACCGTCCTGCCGGCCCGTGCCAGCGCCAAGATTGATTTCCGCCTCGTCCCGGACCAGACCCCCGAGCAGGTTGTGAAGCAGCTGCGAGAGCACCTGGACGCGGAAGGTTTCAGGGATGTGGTGGTAACCCTGGTCGGCGGCGAAGCGCCCGGGCGCACCGACCCGGACCATCCCTTTGTCAAGCTGGTGGTCGAAACGGCCGCAGACGTGTACGGCGCGCCGATGCAGATCGTGCCGATGATCGGCGGCTCGGGGCCGAACCACGCCTTTCTCGAATATCTCAAGCTACCGGTCGTCACGGCCGGGGTGGGGCATCCCGGCTCGCAGGCTCACGCGCCGAATGAAAATGTGCGCCTCGATTTGTATCTGAAAGGCGCCAAACATATCGTCCGGATCCTCAAGGCCTTCGGCGAATCGTAGGCGCGGAAGCGGAACCCTGGTTTTCCTTGCGGGCCTGGCGGCGGATTCTGTCCCAGGCCCGCTGCACGTCCCCGACTTCGCTGAGTGTCTCGGGGTATTCGCCGTAGCGAACCTTTACGTATGCGCTGGTGATCAGGCTGAGATCTTCCTGCCCGGCGGGGAACAATTCTTCCAGCCGGGGCAGAAATTCCAGCGGAGTCTGCGAAGGCAGCCGCCCGGCGCCGTGCTTCTGGCTGAGCGCCATCAACTGGCGGTAAATCCGGCGGATGCGGGCCGCGGCGAACAACTGCCCTGGGCTGCGCCTGCGCAGGTTGGCTGTTGTTGGAACCAGGCGCTGCAGGATTTTCCGCCACAGGCGGGTCTCCTGGTTCTCGCCGGTGTGGCTGTTCTCTTCTTCTTTCGGGTTTGCCCGGCTGCTGTGGAATCGCAGGCTTACCAGGATAACCGCCAGGAGAAGGATCAGGAGGGCTGCCAGCAGCACCACTCGCCCTGCCACAATTCCAGGGATGGCGACCTCAATCAACTTCGTGATTTCGATGACCAGGTTTTCGAGGAACCTGGGCAGCCGGATCCCTCCCGCCTGTCTCGAAATTCGCTCGATCAGGTCGAACAGGCCGGCAATCATGCGCGCCAGGAGGCTTACCACTGGGGTAAGGATCCACAGCAGCCCTGCTGCGAAGAAGGTCGAGATGAAAATGAACACCTTGATGACCTCGGTCGTGAGCCGGCCGCTGGCCAGCCAGCCAACCAGGATGGACAGGCCCACCACCCCCAGCCCGGTCAGCAGGATCCCGGCCAGCCAGCCGGCGCTGAAGCGGTGGACGCGCCCCCCGCGGGCTTCTGCCAGGCTTGCGATCCGGGCGCTGCTCATGCTCACCAGGGCAAAGAACAGGTACAGGAACAAGCCGATGATCGCTTCCACGGGATGGCTGAAGGCCTGGGCGATCCCGTAGATGAGCAGGAGGATCAGGCCAAGCTGAAAGCTGACCTGGATCCGGTATACGGAGACCTGCGACCCGGTCAGCGAGACCGCCCGCCAGATCAGCGCCAGGATCGCCAGCAGGTGGAAAAAGGCTGCCCCTTCTGACCCTTCAAAGGTAATGAATTGGATCGGCCGGGCAACCATTTCGCGAAGACCAATGTCCACCCCGGCGTAAATCATGATCCGGAGGGTGCCCAGCAGGGCCAGGCTGATCCAGGCCAGGAAGAACGCCTGGCGGACAAACAGCCTGGTGCCCGAGGCCTGCATGCCTTTGGCCAGGGCATAACTGGTCACGCCCACTGTGGCCAGCAGCCCAAACTGCGCCGGCCAGGCCAGCGGGACCATGTTGAACAACCCCTGGTACCACAGCGAGAAAAGGGTCAGTTCCATGACGGCCAGGCAGGCCTGCGCCAGGACGAACCACATCTGCGGGCGGGCCAGGATCGGCTGCCAGGTCTGCCTGTTCACCGTGGCTTCCCCCCTGAAAACGGCAGGTGGATCAACCGGATACCCGGAAGGTCTGGGGGCGGCGTTTCATCCAGCGTGATCAGGGTGATTTGGTGGCGGTAACGCTTCAGGCGCAGCAGCAGGTTCTGCAACTCTTCGGCCACGCGGGCGGTCACCAGGATCAGGGTCGATCCGAAGGGAATATCGGCCATCGAGCGGATGAGAAAGGTTTCAAAAGGCGCGCTGGTATACGGGGTCACCCCGGCCAGGGCGTGCAAGAGGACGGCGAGCTGGTTTGGCGAACGGCCCGGCTGGATGCGGAAGGGCTGGTCAGCCTGCGCCAGGCAGCCGTTCGAGAACAGGCCCACCGCGCAGCCATCTTCTATGCCCTGGTAAGCCAGGGTTGCGCAAACCCTGACCATTTCCTCCAGGATTTCCGGGCTGTACCCCATCCAGAAATGCTCGGTTGTGGTGACGTTCAAACAGATGACCACCACCCGGGCCGTAACCGGCTGGTAAACCTTGACCTGCAGGTCACCCGTGCGGGCAGTCGCTGGCCAGTGGATCCGCCGGAAGCCGTCCTCGGGATGGTAGGGCCTGATGCCCATCACCTGGCCCGGATCTTCAAACAAAGGCCTGAGCGATTTCCGGTCACCAAAGGGGTCCTGGGCGGACAGCTTCAGCCGCTCGAGAGGGACCATCTCAGGAAAGACGGTCAGGTATTCATAATGGGAGACTTCGCGCTGCTGCTCATACATGCCAAACAGGTCGCCGCCCTGCAGCAGGAGCGGCCCGACCTGGTAGATGCCCCGTTTTCGAAACAACAGCGGATAAGTGCGGGTGGCCCGTTCGTACCAGCGCAGGCTGTACAGATTGGTCAGGAAGCCTTTTTCCGGCAGGTGAGAGGGGGCAAGGATGTTTTCGTCTTCGGGCCCGGCGGGCTGCGGCCAGGCATCGTTTGTGCTGATCCAGGAGACCGGCAGTAGTTTGTTGTTGACAACTGTAAGCAGAACCTCGCTTTTTTCACCCGGGAACCCGCGTGTGTAATGGAAGCGCCGGGTGTATTGGATGTTGTCCAGGGCGTGGGCGCGCCAGTACTGCGCCAGCGCGAGGAGGAGGGTAATGGCCACAGAAAAATAGATCAGCCAGGGATGATCCAGCAGCACACCGGCCAGGAAAGCAATGAGCAGCGCTTGCAGCCAGGCCGTCGGCGACATCAGGCCTCGACGGGGACCGGCACCGAAGTGACAATGTCGTCGATCAACTGGTGCGCCGTGCGGCCGCGCAGCTGCGCCTGGGGGGAGATCATCAAGCGGTGTGACAGGACGTAGGGCGCGGTGTGCTTGATATCGTCCGGCAGGACAAACTCGCGCCCGCGAATGGCGGCCCAGGCCTGGGATGCCTGGTAAAGGGCCAGCGTCGCGCGCGGGCTGGCGCCCAGCTGGACGTCGCCGTTTTCGCGGGTGGCGCGCGCGATGCGGACGATATAATCGCGCAGGCTGTCTTCCACCCGGATCTGCCGGCGGGCCTGCTGGAGCGTGCGAATTTCAGCCGGCGAGGTGACCGGCTGCAGCGCAGGGAGGGGATCCTCCAGGCGAAACCGCTGCAGGATGGCGTTTTCTTCTACCTGGCTGGGATACCCGATTGCGACCCGCACCAGGAAGCGGTCGATCTGGGCCTCTGGCAGCGGGAAGGTGCCTTCCAACTCGATCGGGTTTTGGGTGGCCAGGACCATGAAAGGGCGTTCCAGCGCGCGCGTCACCCCATCGGCGGTCACCTGGCGCTCCTGCATGGCTTCCAGCAAGGCCGATTGGGTGCGGGGTGTGGCGCGGTTAATTTCATCGGCCAGGACCACCTGGCTCATCACCGGCCCAGGGCGGAACTCGAACTCCTGTAGTTTTTGGTTAAACCAGCTTAACCCGGTTACATCTGAAGGAAGCAGATCCGGGGTAAACTGGATGCGGCGGAAGGTGCAGCCCAACGAGATAGCCAGCGCGTGAGCCAGGGTCGTCTTGCCGGTGCCAGGGACATCTTCCAGCAGGACATGCCCTTCGCACAGCACAGCGGCGATCAGCAGTTCGATGATCTCATCTTTGCCGACAATGACTTTCTGGACGTTCTCCAGGATACGTTGAGCGATCGGTTTGATCATACTGGGTTTGCCTCCGCCGGGATAAAAAAGCTGCTCCGGTCCAGGATTATAACTGGAGAATGGATCCTTATCTTCCATGATAGCGCAATCGCCCAACCGTTTTGCTGGCCGGTTGGATAGTATTTGCCTGCAAAAAGAGCTGGTTTTTCTAAGCCTCCAGGGCAAACCCGGGGCCGGCCAGGCCTATTCGGTTCTGTAAATTCTGACAGGTGTGCCGACCGCGGCGTTCAACTCGCGGGCTGCGCTGCCATTGACGATGCAAATTGCCAGCCGGTCATCCGAGTCGAACAGTGCCACCAATTCGCCGGCCGGCCGCGCGCCAAAGGTGCTGACCAGCCCATCGATTTCGCGCCCGGCGATTGAAACCCGGATGGCCGGCATCCCTGCCAGGTGATGGGGTTCCAGGTTGGTGGTTAGATTGCCGAAGTGATCGACGGATATCACTTCGGCCTGCCAGCCGTTGCCTTGCGGCATGGGCTGCCGGTCGGGCAGGCGCAGCGGGTCGTTAATCCGGCTGCCCAACTCGTCTAGCGGCACGCCGCCGGCCAGGTGCGCGGCAGCCGGCGAAAATATGTCCCGCCCGTGGAATACCTGGCTTACCTGGGGCAGCCAGAAGCGCGGCTGGTCGAGGTGGACGATCTCAATCGGGTCGCCAGATTTTTCGGCGTCCACCAGGATGGGGGTAAGAAGGCCGTTGTCCGGGCAGACAAAGAAGTATTTTCCAATCCGGGCGGCAATAGGCCGCCGGCGCGTGCCGACCCCCGGGTCGACCACCGCCACGTGGACTGTGCCCTCCGGAAAATACGCATACGCCCGGCTCCAGGCCAGGCTACCCTCGTGAACATCCTGGGGCGGGATCAGGTGAGTCAGGTCAACGACGACGGCCTGCGGGGTAATCCGGTAAATGACGCCGTGCATTACCCCTGTGTAACCGTCCTGTAAGCCAAAGTCGGTCAGCAGCGTGATTAGCTTCAAAAGTTTCACCTCTCGAAGGATCTATTGGGCAATATCTGGTGGATCAATCGTTTCCTGGCTGGGATCTGACCTGGCAGGCGGCGGATAGACTTCTTTTAGCTGTGAGAATGGCACCTGGATCGTCTTTCGCAGGCTCTCCCAGATCATTTCGCCCTGCCACGTCTGCCAGTCGCCCACAAACGACTGATATTGTTGCTCGCGGGCCTTCAGGCAGTCTTCCTGGAAAGATACCATCCCGGGGACCAGGCGTTTAAACATCCGGTCGTTTCCGTAGTAATCGAAGACACGCTTGCGTTCCTCATCCATGAATTGGGGCAGGAACTGGCCCCAGACGTCACAGTCGTGGATCTCTCCCAGGGTTTCCTGGATTTTCCGGATTGCTTGCAAGAAAGGCTTGAGCTCGTTGGAGTACAACGGGGCGAAGTTCTCCATCGTATATCGCAGCCATTTTGCGTGGATGCGCATTTCGTGCAGCTCGCTCACTTTCTCCGGCTGGGCGACAATGGAATCATAGGCCAGGAAATCTTCCAGGCGCTGGTTGATTGCCTGGAAACTATGCTGATAAAGCCCCGGGGTGTAGATATAGACCGATTCCGCCCGTCCGGCCAGGCTTGAGAAGCGCTCGATCATATCATCGATCACCTTGCTTTCGAGCAGCCTGCCCATGGCCCGGGTGACCGGTTTGCTCAAGCGCTGGCGCTGCTGCCGCTGGCGCAGGATCAGGCGGGCCACCCCAGGCTTAAGGCGAACCTCATCCAGCTTCCTTAAGAATTTCTCCAGCCGTTCGATCTGCACGTCAACGTCTCGGGCCTGGCCCAGGGCACGCGTTACCTTGCGGATATGCTCCATCCAGATGGGATACTTTTTGACAGGGAGACAATCCTGGAATAGGGGCAGGGATGCGCGCAGCCGCCGCGATGCTACCCGGGCACGATGGATAAACTCGATGTCTTCTTCACCGGCGTGCACGCCAGCAACCTCTTCTCCGAATGCCTGGGCATGCTTCAGCAGAACACCTGCTCCAAAAACGCAGGCGCCTTCATCCAGCAATCCCGGTTTTGCTTTCAAACCCTGTTTTTTGTCCATGAGAAAAGAAAGTTTGGTCGCCTAGTCTATCTCGGTGTCGTCTTCATCATCTTCCGAGTCCATTTCCATCAGCTCACCGGTAGCGATGAAAACGGTCCGCTCGCAAATGTTCGTTACCCGGTCGGCCATCCGCTCGATGTTGTGGACGACCCACATGAGCAGGTTGGCGTGGTCAATAATTTCAGGGTTTGCGATCATCACAGAGAGGATGTTACGGTAAACCTGGTTGTACAGGCGATCGACCTCATCATCTTCTTCGGGGATCTGGTGCGCCTCCTGGGCGTTTTCAGCGATAAAAGCACCCAGCGCGCGGTGAAGCATGCCGGTGGCAATCCCGGCCATGACCGAAAAATCGTGCATGTTGATCGGAATCGAGACGTCACCGAGCCGGATGGCGATTTTGGCGATCCCTTTGGCGTAATCACCCATGCGTTCGAGCTCGATGATGACTTCCATGATGGATGCCATCAGGCGCAGGTCGCGCGCCATTGGCTGCTGCGTGGCCACCAGGATCAAAATGGCGTTTTCGATCGCATAGCGTTTCTCGTTGATCAGGCGGTCATTGTGATAAAGCCGCCGGGCGGCTTTCAGATCCCGGCGCAGCAGTATGTCCACTGAATCGAGCATTGCCTGCTCAACCATGCTTCCCAGCAGGAGCACTTCATCTTGTAGATGATGAATCTGGCGGTCTAGCGTTTCGCGCGGCATAAGCCTCCTGGTGTCATCTGGTTTATCCGAAGCGGCCGGTAATATAATCTTCCGTCCGCTGGTCGCGCGGGTTGGTGAAGATCTGATCTGTGAATCCATATTCTACCATCATTCCGGCCCGGTCTTCATCCATGGTGAAAAAGGCGGTCATGTCGGAGGCGCGGGCAGCCTGCTGCATATTATGGGTAACGATAATGATCGTATAGTTCTTTGACAGTTCGCGCATGAGCTCTTCGATTTTCAGCGTCGCAATTGGGTCGAGCGCCGAACAGGGTTCGTCCATCAGGATTACTTCTGGCTCGACCGCCAGCGCGCGGGCAATGCACAGGCGCTGCTGCTGGCCGCCGGAGAGCGCCAGGGCGCTCTTCTTCAGGTCATCTTTGACCTCGTCCCACAGGGCTGCTTTGCGTAGGGTCTGCTCGACCAACTCGTCTGAATTTCCGCGATAGCCGTTGATCCGCGCTCCCCAGGCAATGTTTTCGTAGATGGTCTTAGGGAATGGATTGGGTTTTTGGAACACCATGCCGATCGTTTTACGAACCTGGACGGGGTCGATTTGGGGATCGTAGATGTTCTGCTTGTGGAAGAGAATTTCACCATCCACGCGGGCGCCGGGGATGAAGTCGTTCATGCGGTTGAAAGACCGCAGGACGGTGCTTTTTCCGCAGCCGGATGGCCCGATGATCGCGGTGATTTTCTGCCGCTCGATATTGAAGGTGACATCCTTCACGGCGCGAAAGCTGCCATAGTAGAAGCTCATATTGCGAATTTCGAAGGCATACGTGCTGTTGCTGGGTCCAGATTGTTCTTGAGCCATAAAGTTATCGCCTGCTAAACCGGTTTCGAAGGAGGATTGCGAATGCATTGAGTGAAAGTAAAGACAGTAGAAGGACCAGGATGGCCGCCGCGGCGATATTACGAAATTCTGCCTGGGGGCGGGTTGTCCAGCTGTAGATCTGGATCGGCAGCGCGGTGAACTTTGAGAATGGCCCGCTAGGGTCGCTGAAGATGACGGTCGAAGCGCCGATCACGATCAGCGGGGCCGTCTCGCCGATTGCGCGCGAGATCGACAGGATCGTTCCGGTCAGGATGCCGGGCAGGGCGTAGGGCAGGACGTGGAACCAGATGGTCTGCCAGCGGGTCGCGCCAAGCCCGTAGCTGGCCTGGCGGAGCGAATTCGGAACTGCCCGGATGGCTTCCTGCGCGTTGATGATCAACAGCGGCAGGATCAACAATCCCATCGTCAGCCCGGCGGCCAGGATCGTACGCCCGTTCGAATCGGCTACCCCGAAGATCGCACCGCTGGTGATCGGTTCGAGCACGCGCACAAATATCGCCAATCCAAGGATACCATAAACAATCGATGGAACGCCAGCCAGGTTATCGATATTGGTCTGAATCACCCGGTTGAGCCAGTTTTTGGTGTCGGCGTATTCTTCCAAATAAATCGCTGCGCCCACCCCAATGGGGAAAGCAAAGGCAATCGTGATCGCAATCAGGTAAAGCGAGCCGAGCAATGCGGTTCGTACCCCGGCCACCTCGGGCCTGGGCGACATCGGGCTGGTCAGAAAGGCTGGCGTCAGCCAGGCGCGGAATTCAACCGTGGCCTCGGGATAGTCTTCAGCAATCTCGGCCTCAATTTCTGCCCGATTGAACAGGGAAGGGATCAGGTGATAGCTTTCTACGACCTTGGGCTTTACGATATCTTCCATCACAATCGTGAGAAGCGTTGGGTGGTCCATCTCTGCCAGCGGACCGCGATCCCGCTCGATCGTCCGCAGCCGGTTTTTGGTCAGGTTATCGCGCAGCACCTGGATCAATTCATCATTTGAGAGGTCTTCCAGGGGTTGTTCTGCCAGCGTATCGGGCGAAACGCGGTTCTCAACCGCCACAATCCCGAACGACTGGTCAATTACGGTTACCAGCAGGGTGGCCAGGGCCAGGATGGCGACCACCAACGCAAGGAAGAATATCCCCGTCCAGGCCCGGGCAGTTTGGTGACGGCGGGTTAGCGCGGCATCATGTTTCAGGCCTGTCCTGGGCTGCAAACCGCTCTGAGGCTCGTTCATTCGTACACCTCTCGGAAGCGGCGGGCGAGCTGGCGGCTGACCAGGTTGAGCACCAGGGTGATCAGGAACAGCAGGAGGCCGATGGCGAAGATGCTGTTGTAGTCCGGGGTGTCGTAACCCAGGTCGCCGCCGCTGATGCGGGCGATGTAGCCGGTCATCGTCTCGGCAGCTTTAAATGGGTTGAAGGTAAAATTCGGTCCCGCGCCGGCGGCGACGGCGACGATCATTGTTTCGCCTACCGCCCGAGAAATTCCAATGATGAAAGCGGCGATAATGCCGGATAACGCCGCCGGGACGACCACCTGGATGGCTGTTTCGAACCGGGTTGCGCCCAGCCCGTAAGCGGCCTCTCGCAGCGAGCGCGGGACGGCGCTTAGCGCGTCTTCGCTCATCGAACTGACGATGGGTAGGATCATGATCCCCATCACCAGCCCGGCTGACAGCGTATTATAGATTTCGACGGTATTCTGGCCGAAAATCGAGCGCAGCAGGGGTGTCATAAAAGTCAGCGCGAAATAACCATAAACCACGGTGGGGATACCGGCCAGAACCTCCAGGATCGGTTTTAGGATGCTGCGCGCCCTGGCGCTGGCGTACTCGCTCAGGTAAATTGCGGCGCTCAGGCCCAGCGGAAGCGCGATCAGCATGGCAAAGAAGCTGGTCATCAGGGTAGAGTTGACCAGGGGTAGTACCCCAAACTTGCCGATTGATGGCTGCCAGGTGGTGGTGGTGAGGAATTCGATGATATTCGAATCCGGGTCGCCAAAGAACAGCCAGGCTTCTTTCCCCAGCTCATAGACGATTCCCAGCGTGGTCAGGATCGAAACCGCGCCGCAAAAAAACAGAAAAGCCTGGATCAGAGATTCGCTCCGGCGGGGGTGTTTCGCCAGGTCAGGACGAACCATTGCAGTCGGCTGTCGGGCGAGATCTGTGATCTGGGCTTTTGCCATTTGATCTTCCATATCCTTTCCTTGATATTATATAACGTCTCCCAAATGACGTTCAGCTATTTGTTTTCGGGTCAGCGAAAACCCCATACATTTTTGATGGTATCTTTGGCGCACCTGCGCCAAAGATACCATCAAGAAAGGAGGCTGGTTCTTCAAGGCTGTGAAGTGTGCCCAGCCTCCAGAATTGTGTCTTCTTTAGATCTACTGGGCGTCGAGCCAGGCCTGCCTGGCGCTGTTGAGGGCCTCATCGCTGGCGGGGAAGTAGCCGACCTCTTCGATGAGCTCATTGACGCGGGTCAGGTAGAAGTTGATGAAAGCGGCCACCTGGGGCTTTTCCTGCATGATCTTGGCGTCAGAGTAGATGAACAGGGGGCGGGCGAGGGGGTAATCGCCGGACTCGGCCGATTCGGCGTTGGGTTCGACGCCGTCCAGGCTGATGGCCTTGAGCTTGCCCTGGTTTTCCTGGTAGTAAGCGAAGCCGAAGAAGCCGATAGCGTACTTGTCGCCCTCGACGCCCTGGACGAGGACGTTGTCGTCTTCGGACTGCTGGAGGTTGGCGGCGTTCTGGAAGGCGGCCTTGGCAGCATCTTCGTCATCGCCAAAGGCGGGGGTCATGACTTCTTCGATGAAGAAGTCATAGGTGCCGCTGTCGGTGCCGGGAGCATAGCGCTTGATGGGCTCGGCCGGCCAGTCGGGGTTGACATCGGCCCAGGTTTCAGCCTGGTCAGAGAAGACCTTGGCCAGGTCAGCCAGGGATAGGTCGGTGAGGAAGTCGTTTTCGGGGTTGACGGCCAGGGCGATGGCATCGGTGCCGACGCGGAACTCGATCGGGTTGCGGCCGATGGCCTGGCAGGACTCGACTTCGCTTTCCTTAATGGCGCGCGAGGCGTTGGCGATGTCGGTTTCGCCCGACACGCAGAAGCGTTCGAAGCCGGCGCCGGAACCGATCGAGTCGATGGTGACATCGCCGGTGTAGCCTTCACTCTTGAACAGGTCGACCATCGCCTCGGAAAGTGGGTAGACGGTCGAGGAGCCAGCCGTAATCACGTTCCCGGTCACTTCACCAGGATTGACTTCGGGAAGTTCACCCATGCTGTTGCCCATATCGCTGCTTACATCGCTGCTGATAGCGTCGAGCCAGGCCTGCCTGGCGCTGTTGAGGGCCTCATCGCTGGCGGGGAAGTAGCCGACCTCTTCGATGAGCTCATTGACGCGGGTCAGGTAGAAGTTGATGAAAGCGGCCACCTGGGGCTTTTCCTGCATGATCTTGGCGTCAGAGTAGATGAACAGGGGGCGGGCGAGGGGGTAATCGCCGGACTCGGCCGATTCGGCGTTGGGTTCGACGCCGTCCAGGCTGATGGCCTTGAGCTTGCCCTGGTTTTCCTGGTAGTAAGCGAAGCCGAAGAAGCCGATAGCGTACTTGTCGCCCTCGACGCCCTGGACGAGGACGTTGTCGTCTTCGGACTGCTGGAGGTTGGCGGCGTTCTGGAAGGCGGCCTTGGCAGCATCTTCGTCATCGCCAAAGGCGGGGGTCATGACTTCTTCGATGAAGAAGTCATAGGTGCCGCTGTCGGTGCCGGGAGCATAGCGCTTGATGGGCTCGGCCGGCCAGTCGGGGTTGACATCGGCCCAGGTTTCAGCCTGGTCAGAGAAGACCTTGGCCAGGTCAGCCAGGGATAGGTCGGTGAGGAAGTCGTTTTCGGGGTTGACGGCCAGGGCGATGGCATCGGTGCCGACGCGGAACTCGATCGGGTTGCGGCCGATGGCCTGGCAGGACTCGACTTCGCTTTCCTTAATGGCGCGCGAGGCGTTGGCGATGTCGGTTTCGCCCGACACGCAGAAGCGTTCGAAGCCGGCGCCGGAACCGATCGAGTCGATGGTGACATCGCCGGTGTAGCCTTCACTCTTGAACAGGTCGACCATCGCCTCGGACAGCGGGTAGACGGTCGAGGAGCCAGCCGTGATCACGTTCCCGGTCACCTCGCCCGGATCGACTTCGGGCAGCATCCCTTCTCCTGCATCCATAGCGGGGGCTTCGGCGGCAGGTTGTTCGGCCGCGGGGGCAGTAGTGCTGGTCGGCGCAGCAGCCGGAGCTTGCGTGGCGGCCTGTGGCGCGCAGGCGCTTAGCAATAAACCAAACGCAACCAGTAGTGAAAAAATGATCGTAAACGAGCGTCGCATTATTGAACTTCTCCTTGTAAGTGTAAATTTCTTGTCTATAACCGACTCAATCTTACCTGGAGAGGGTTAAGCGCCTCATAAGGATAAGTTAACAGGATGTGAACGCCCGTAAATTTTTTATTAATGGGCAGTTTTGAATAATGGTTGTGTTCTCAGAAAAACAGCCCTACTTGAACCGCTTGGGGGTTTGCGCAACTGACCCTCAAGGATTTGGAACACACATGAGGTTCGTTATGCCAGGGGTAAAGTAAAGAAGAAGGTGCTGCCTTCGTTCTCTTTACTTTCGGCCCAGATACGCCCGCCGTGCGCCTCGACGATGTGCCGGGCAATGGATAACCCCAACCCGGTTCCACCGCTCGAGCGCGATCGATCGATTTTGTAGAAGCGCTCAAAAATGCGCGGCAGCGCTTCAGAGGAGATCCCAACGCCTGTGTCGTGGACGGCGATCACCATGGATCTGCGTTCTTGATAAGCGCTGACAACGATTTGCCCGCCAGGCGGGGTGAACTTAATCGCGTTGTGAATCAGGTTGACCAGCACGTTTTCGATGCGCTTGGGATCAGCTTTGACGGCTGGTAAATCGACGGCGCATTCCAGCCGCATGCTCAGTCCGGCGCGCTGCGCCTGGAGCTGCATGCGCTCCACCGCCGGGTTGGTTAACTCGCAAGGTGAAGTCGCCACCCGTTGGAGTGGGACCCGGTTTGATTCGATCCGTGACAGTTCCAGCAGCTCTTGAACCAGTTGGGTCAGGTTATCGATCTCGGTGTCCATGCGCTGTAAGAAACGCCTGGCCGCGGGCGGGTCCTCCAGCGCGCCCTCCTGGAGAGTCTCCGCCAGGGCCTTGAGCGAGGCCAATGGCGTACGCAGCTCGTGTGAGACGTTGCTGACGAAGTCGCGCCGGACGGTTTCAAGCTTGCGGACGCGGGTCAGATCCTGGAAGATCATTAAAGTCATGCCAGGCAGCGACTCGTGCAGAGGGGTGGCGATCCCCTGCAGAAAGACGCGGTCTGGCGAGGTTTCCAGCGTGGTGCTTTCCTGCTGGAGGGTGATATTGCTCGTGCGCCACAGCTCGACAAGCTGGTGATGGCGAACGACCTCGATCAATGTTTTTTGATAGGCCTGGTCTTCGGTGGTGTTGAAGAGATTCAGCGCGGCCGGGTTCATCAGTTGAACGCGACCTTCTGAATCGACCATCAGGATCCCGTCGGTCATATTGGCCAGAACAATTTCCAGCTTGGTGCGCTCGGTCTGGAGTTCGTCAATCTGTTCTGTCACCTGGCGAGCCATGTTTTGAAAAGCCTGGTGCAGCCGGCCGATTTCATCGCGGCGGTAAAGCGGCTTGATCTCGCCCAATTCTCCGCCGGCCATTCGTTGGGCGGTTTCAGTGAGCTGTTTTAACGGGAGGATATTGTAATAAGTCACCAGGACTGCCAGCAGGATGGCGAGGATCGTGGCGGCAGCGGTCGCGATGAGGATGGTGTTGAGCAGTTCGCTCGCGTTGCGGTTGATCGTACGCAGCGAAACGGCCAGGCGGGCTACCCCGGCGACCTTTCCATCAATCAGGATAGGTGCGGCCGCGTACAGCATCTGGGTCTGGAGGGTGTCACTGTAGCGCTGTTCGGTGCTGGTTTCTTGTCTGAGCGCCCGCTGGATTTCTGGCCGGTCGAGGTGGTTCTCCATCTCGGCTGCGATGGCGTATGATTCACCCAATACATTCCCATCGAGATCGATGATCGTCGCCCGTACGCCCAGCAGCCGGGCATACTGCTTGATTCGCTCATCGATGATTTGCGCATCCCCAGGTCGCTCATCCATCAAGACGCTGATCCGGTCTGCAACCAGGCTTACTTCTGACTTAAGGTTCGTTTCAAGGATATCCAGGGACGATCTTTGGATGAAAGAGGAAAGGTAGAAACTGAGCCCTCCCATGGTGAGAATGAGGAGGGCCGCAAAAGGCAGGGCAATGCGCAATACTAGGCTGTGGCGGATTTTGTTCACTCCAAACCTACCCTTCAAAGCGATAGCCCGCACCGCGAACGGTCACGATACGGTTGGGCGAGCTGGGGTCCTGCTCAATTTTTTCCCGCAGCCAGCGGATGTGAACATCGACGGTCCGGCTGTCGCCAATAAAATTCCAGTCCCAGACCCGTTCCAGAATAAATTCACGGGAGAGCGCCTGGCCGCGGTGTTGGGCCAGGAAAAGCAGCAACTCAAATTCCTTGGGTTTAAGCGACAGCGGTTGGTCATCCAGGCGAACTTCGCGGCGGGTCAGGTCGAGAGTCAGGTTGCCAAATACGATTGTCTGTGCCGTAACTGCAGGGGGCGCCGCGGTGGAGGCGCTTACCTCTTCCCGGATCATGCGCACCCGGCGCAGCATGGCTTTAACCCTGGCGATTAATTCGCGCATGCTGAAAGGTTTGGTCATATAATCGTCCGCGCCCACTTCCAGGCCAACCACGCGGTCGATCTCGTCATCCCGCGCGGTCAGCATGAGCACGGGCGTGTTCATATCCTGGCGAAGAATCCGGCAGACCTCATAACCGTCAATTCCGGGCAGCATAACATCCAGGATGATCAAATCCGGGTGGATTTGCCGGGCAAGTTCCAGGGCGGCCGAGCCATCACCCGCAGTCGTCACCTCATATCCCTGGCGCTTGAGATTGTAGGCCAGGGTTTCTTGTAACGTAAGCTCATCCTCGATGACCAGTATTTTCTCAGCCATGCGTACCTCTCATATCATCCAGCAGCAAGGCCAGTTTATCGGCCAGGTCGCGGCGGTTGAAATGCTTTTGAACATAAGCCCGGCCGGCCATACCCATGGCCCGCGCCTCTTGAGGGCGATGGGCCAGTTCCTGGGCGGCTTTGGCCATCGCCTGTGGGTCACCCGGGGCAACAGCCAGGCCGGCGCTGGCGCGTTCGACCACCTCGCGAATGACGCCATCGATCGCCAGGATAACCGGCCGGCCGGCGGCCATGTAATCGAACACTTTGTTTGGGTAAGTCGTTTTATACAGCTCGAGCGGCTTTAAGATGGCCAGGCCGGCGTCGGCAGCGGCGATAACCTCTCCCATGCGGTCTTTGGCAACCGGGGGGAGGAAACAGACGTTGTTGAGCTGCAGGTTGGCGGCCTCGGCCTGGAGATTCGCCTTCTCTTTTCCATCTCCAACCAGCAAAAAATGAATCGCAGGTTCGTCGCGCAGGCGAGCAGCGGCCTGTAAGACGATCTCCAGGTCGTTGGACATGCCATGCGCCCCGGCATACAGGATGACAAATTTACCGTCCAGGTGGTGCTGCTGCCGGAATGTGGTCCCTTTGGCCTGGGGGTCGAACATCTCCGGTTCGGCGCCGTTTGGGATCAGCTCGACCCAGCGCGCGCCTCGCCTGGTGACGTGATCGATAAAGCCTGGCGAATTGACCATGACCCGGTCTGCCCGCCGGTAGAGGAACCGCTCTAACCAGAGCGAGGCCCGGATGATCAGTGGGCTGCGCAGCACGCCAACCGCGATGGCAAATGCCGGCCAGAGATCGCGCACCTCGAATAAAAAGGGGACTCGCTTAAGCCACGCGATCAGCCAGGCAGTAAGCCCCTGGAAGATGGGCGGGGAGGTTCCCCAGACCAGGTCCACTCCCTTGACGCCGATTCCCACCAGGAACGACGAAACCATGAAGCTTAAAAAACTAAAAATGCGATGTAGAAAGCTTTTGTGCAGCGCCGAATATGTGTATGTCCGGTAAATGGTGATCCCTGGATCTGGCTCCTGCTTTTCCACCCATTTTGAGCGGTCCTGGCGGGATTTGCCGGTCAGGTAGCTGATCGGGCTGGCGACAATCGTCACCTGGTGCCCCCGTTCGACCAGATAACGCGCCAGTTCGTGATGGCGGGTCCCGCCAGCTTCGTCGAGCGCAGCAAACGCCTGGTGGATTAACAGGATATGCATAGATAAATTTTACCGCAGCTTTGCAGAAGCGAGCCGGTATCGGCAGAACTCCTGGCGCAATCAGGCCTCAAATTCCCATTCGCTAATCAACGCACAGGGCAGGGGCGAAATAATCTCCAGGGAAAGTGAAAGCGCAGGTATTTTCATTCCATAGGTGGGAGAAAACCAACCGCGCACGGGTGACAGGTTGTGGGAGCCGGCCAGGGTGCGACCGGCTCGAACGAGGCTGGGCGGTATGACTTGAGCCTGGGGATGTTTGGGGATGGAGGCTGACAGGGCCAGGCGGACCCGCCCCCCGCCGGGCAACGCGAGGGTCAGGGCCTGTCCGTCCAGTTCCCAGGGCCAGTCGGGCAGCAGCCAGTGGATGGTAAATGTAAATGGGTAAACCGGGTTGCGCGGCCGGTTGGTCTGCCAGGGGCGGCTGGGCAGCAGGTGATCTTCCACCTGCCAGCGGCCGGGCGCCAGGTGCACCAGGGTCCGGCGATGGAGGACTCCCAGCCGGCGGTACCCGTTGTGTTGAGCGGTGATTTTTTCCACCTGCCCGCCAGGCGCATCGAGCAGCCGGGCCTGGGCCCAGTCCAGCCATAAGAAGCGTCCGGCGCTCAACATCTGGTCTTGATGGTTGACCGCAATCGTATTGTGAACCAGGGTATGGGCCAGGCTGTTATCCCAGGGTGGGGGCGCGGTGTAACGGTAAGCGCCGGGATCCAGGGCGATATTTTCGCCGCGCCACCAAAGGTCCACATGAAGCTGGTCGGCGTGGGATGGGCGGCCCTTAAACCGCACTGCGCGCAGGGTGGCCCAGTTATCCGGGCTGCCCAGGTGGTGGACGCTGGTACAGGCCGGCAGGGTTGGCAGTGGGCTGCCTGCGCTCAGGTCCTGCCCCAGCCAGAGGCTGAGCTCATCCCAGGCGCCAGACGCAAAAGCCGGCTGGCCGAGGAAAGCCCGCGCGGCGGCCTGGGCTGCCGGGCGGTAATCGCGAAAACCGCCCGGGGCCAGCGGTAGAATGTGTGCGCCGTCATTGGCGCCCAGGTTGGGCGCCTGCCCGGAACCTGGATCGACCTGGGCCAGCAGCCAGCGGGTGGCGGTGGCCAGCCGCTTCTGGGTAGCGGGAGGAAAGGCTCGCCCAATCAGCAGGGCCTGCAGGGCCGCGTGCAGCATCAGCCGGTGGTAATTCATACTGTGCTGCGAATAGGTGCCATCGGGTTGGATCTGGCTCTGCAGCGCGTGGTTGAGAAAACGCCAACCCAGCCTGGACCATTTCTGAGCGGCGGGATGGCCGGGCAGGGAAAACCCGGCCGCGTACAGGCCGAGCGCTTCGCTGATCAGGTGGTTGTTGTTCTGCGCCCGCGCATAGCTGAGGGTGAGCGGAATGCGCGCTGCATGCGCGGCGACTGCTCCGGCCAGGCGCGCACGGCGTTGGGGGGTGGTATGGGGGGATTTCTCAAAAACGCGGGCGGCGAACAGCATTGCCAGCAGGCGCAGGGCGACTTCCTGGGCAGACGACCAGTTGGGCCCCTGGTTGGGCGCGTGATGGGCCAGAAAAGATTCGCAGTGCTGCCAGAAAGCCGCCGGATAGCGCTCGTCGCCGGTCAACCGATAAGCTCGTCCGAGCGGGTAAGCCCAGCCGAACCGGGCCGGCTCCCAGATATACTTGAAATCTTCGACCCCGGCGGCATCCGGGCGGCTTTCGTAGGCGGTCCAATGCTGTTTCCATCCGGGCGAACCGAACGATAAGCCGGCCGGCTGCGCGCCGAACAGGCGCACCTGCCCGTTGACAATCTCGTGTGCCTCCGCGATCAGGCTTTCGCGTTCGGGATGGCCAGGCGGCAGCAGCGCGTTGATCCTGCTCTGCTCAGGCAGGAGGAAAGGCGAGCGTAAATCCAGGGGCTGGTCCCGGTATTCCTGGATCGGGCTGTTGCGCTGAAAATAACCGCTGCGCAGCCCGATCTGGTAGACGGTATACCAGAAGACCTGGGAAGGGCCCAGGTGGAGGATGGCTTTCCATGCGATCGACAGCCGGGCCAGCAAGTTTCTCATCTTTCCAGTCTCTTCCTTACACGCTTTGCTGGATCAGACCTGGGCCGCATTTCCTTTGGCAAGTGCTTCCAGGATGGTAAACGTCGCACGGGTCACGCCGGCGAGCTGGCTGTAAGGAATCGGCGCCGGCCCTCCCCGGCGGATGGCTTCCAGGAAGGCTGCCCAGGCTCCGCGGTGGCCCTTATCCTGGCCAAGGCGCAGTTGATGGACCTGGCGGCGGCCGTTGTGGATCAGCTCCAGGCGCCGGAAATCGTCGAGGACGGCGACCCGCCCGCCGCTGAAAACTTCGACCCGCTCTTTGGGGAAAGATTTGTCGCCGTTGGCAAGGTAGGCGACCTGGCCAAGCGAGCCGTCCGGAAAGGTCAGGGTTGCCAGGATATTATCCTGGTGGTAGGTGCCCGCGTCCGGCAGCGCCTGTGCGCTGGCGGAGACCGGAGATGCTCCGGCCAGGAAGCTGAGAAAGTCGACGAAATGGCAGGCTTCGCCGATGATCCGCCCACCGCCCTGGGCCGGGTCGTGAACCCAATGACTCAGTGGGATCGCGCCGGCATTGATGCGGTAGCTGGCGACGAAGGGCTCGCTTGTCTCGTTGAGAAATTCATGCAGCTTCTTGGCCAGGGGCGCGAATCTCCGGTTGAAGCCGACCATCAGCAGGGGCAGGTCTTCGTTTTCCAGGGCGCCGGTTATCTCCTCCAACTCTTCCGGGGTGACTGCCAGCGGCTTTTCACAATAGACGGCCTTTCCTGCGCGCAGCGCCGCCAGGGTCTGGCGGGCATGGTGCTGGTGGCGGGTCAGGATGGCGACGACGTTGATCTCCGCCGAGCGAATAATTTCCTCGTCAGATGAACCAGCTGATCCAAAGCCATAGCGCTGGGCAGCGTGCCGGGCGCTCAAACCGGCGGCTGAGGCTATGGCTATTTTCTGCACCCCACCCACTTTGTTGACGGTTGGAAGGAAGACGGCCGTGGCATAATTGCCGGCGCCGAGCACACCCAGGCAGAGCTCGCCTGCTGTGGGCCGGGGTGCAGGCCCGCTCTCTGTTATTTGCACAACGGTCGGCGGTGTTTCAGTTTCCTGGTCTTGCTGGGGATAGGTGAGTAAAATCCCGAGGAAAGGCTCCTGGCGTTTCCCGGTGACCAGTTCATAGGCCTGGGGGGCCTGATCGATGGGGAAGCGGTGGCTGACCAACGGTTTGACATCGACCCGGTTGCTGGCCAGCAGATCGACAAAGGCTTCCAGGTTGCGGCCTTCCGTCCAGCGCACGTACCCGGCCGGGTAATCCTGCCCGCGTTCCTCGTAAGCCGGGTCATAACGACCTGGCCCATACGAACGAGAGACCTGGAAATGGAGCTCTTTTTCAAAGTACAGTTTGCGTGGAATTTCCAGCCCAACCGCGCCGACTGCAATCACCTGCCCGCGGTCGCGGGCCAACCGTCCGGCAAGCTCAACCGGATCGTTGGAGCGGCTATCGGCGCAGATCAGCACCACATCGAAGCCCAGGCCGCCGGAGAAGGCGCGCCCGGCGTCTCCGGCCTGGGTACGCAGCACGGCCCGGTATCCGGCTGAACATGCCCGGCTGACCCGCCCTGGATCAAGGTCAACCCCAAACACCGCGCAGCCGGCAGCCTGGGCGATTGCGGCAGAAAGAAGCCCAAGCAGCCCCATGCCGATGATCGCGACTCGCTCGCCCAACTGCGGCCTGGCCAGGCGGAATCCGTGCATGGCAATCGCGCCCAGGGTGGTGAAAGCTGCCGACTCAAAGTCGACGTTATCCGGCAGGCGCGCCAGCAGGTTGCGGGGCACCACGGCATATTCAGCATGAATGGCGTAGCCTCCCCCGGCGCATGCGACCCGGTCTCCAACCCGGAATCCTTCCAGGCCCTGGCCGACCGCGACAATTGTCCCGGCCGAAGAATAGCCGAGCGCCATGGGCTGGTCGAGACGGTTAAACGCGGCCTCCAGGGTGGGAATAAGGCCTTCGCGCCGGGCTTTATCAACCACCTGGCGGACCAGGTCGGGGCGCGAGCGGGCTTTTCCCAGCAGGCTTTTTTCGGCAAATTCCACCACCATCCGCTCGGTTCCGGCTGAAACGAGCGAGGCGGCCGTGCGCACCAGGGCCATCCCAGGACGCGGGCTCGGGCATGGAACGTCGACTACCTGGGTTTTTCCATCGCGCATGTTTTGCAATAATTGTTTCATCCGCTTCATTCCTGTAGGGTTGTCTGTTTGTTATTATATTCGATGTGGATACCGGCGGCGTGGCCAACCGCGAAATCTGGTTTTTGGGCTGCCCAGCCGTCCCGCCCGGACTGCTTGCTATTCTGTTAACCTGACTCCTGTAGAGAGCCCCTATAATTGGGGAGAGACCTTTACCGGAAGTGCAAGGAATGGGTTCGGTCATAAATCCGGCAGATTATCCAAATCGTAAAGCCTCCACGCGGGCAGCCAGTCCAGACTCATCACTGGTTTTTGACCGCCTCTTGCTGGTGGTTGTTTTTATTTTGATCTTTGCCATGGCGGCGCGCACGCCGCTGGACACCGATATGTGGTGGCACCTGAGCGCCGGCGATGAAATGCTCCGCACCGGCCGGATATTATTGACCGATGTCTTTTCGTTCACCCGGGCCGGCGCCAACTGGACCAATCCCTACTGGTTGAGCCAGGCTGGCATGGCGATCCTGTACCGCTGGCAGGGCGCACTGGCGTTGAGTGGGGCGGTGGCGCTGCTGGCCGTCCTGAGCATGATCCTGGTGTCCTTGCAGTGCCAGGCCCCGGCCCTTCTCAAAGCCGCTGGCCTTTTGCTGGGCAGCATCGTCGCCTCGGTGGTCTGGTCGCCGCGGCCTCAGATCGTTTCTCTGGTGTTGATGGCGCTGGTTGGATATCTCCTGTATCTGTACAAATGGCGCGGGCGTGACGTGCTTTGGGCGCTCCCGCTGACCTTTATCTTGTGGTCGAATAACCATGGGGGGTACCCCCTGGGGCTGATTTTGATCGGTCTGATGCTGGCCGGCGAGATTCTCAACCATCTGATGAAGATCCCCTCGCCGGCGGTTTTACCCGGCCGGAAAATGATCCGCCTGGCGTTGTGGGGAGCAGCCTGTGGGATCGCGGTCCTGGTCAACCCCAACGGCCCGCGCATGTGGTGGCTGCCTTTCCAGACGGTGGAGATGCAGGTGCTGCAGCAATTTATCCCGGAATGGGCCTCACCCGATTTTCACAGCCTGATCCAGCAGTCGCTGCTGTGGCTGCTGCTGGCGTGCTTTGCGGCGGTCGCCCTCTCAGGTCGAGTCGTCGATGGCAGCGACCTGCTGATCCTGCTGGCTTTTGCCGGCATGGCTTTGCTGGCGCGGCGCAATTACGGCCCTTTTGCCCTGGTGGCGGTCCCGGTCTTCACCCGCTATGGAGCGTTTGCTTTCAACGCGTGGCTGGAGAGGTCGCCGTGGCTGGAGAGGTTTATCACCCGCAGCAGATCGCCTGGACCGGTCAGTGCACGGGCGGCTGCTACTAAAAAAGCGGTTAACCTGGCGCTGGCCGGTTTCTTGTGGCTCTTTGCACTGGGCAAGCTGTATGCGGTTTCGCATCCGGTGCTGGTGGAGCACTATATCGCCGGTGGTTACCCGGCCCAGGCGGTTGATTGGCTGAAGCAGAATCGGGGCGAAGAGCGCGTATTCAACGAGTACAACTGGGGCGGGTATTTGCAGTGGGGGCTGCGTGGGTTCCCTTTGTTTGTGGATGGGAGGACCGACCTGTTCAATGATGAGATTGTCGGCCAGTGGATCACCGTTGTGCAGGCAGGAGAAGGCTGGCAGGTGATCCTCGACCGCTACCAGGTCGACCTGGTGATGCTCCAGCCCGATCGCCCAGTCTTGACTGTGCTGCCGCAGGCAGGCTGGCAGATGCTATATCGCGATCCTCAGGTGGTGATCTATGGCCGGAAATAATCGTCCCGCATGGATGGCCGGCAGGCTGCCTGTTTTCTTCGCTGCCGCTCTTGCTTTTGCCCGGCTGGTCAGCCTGGTGGCGATGCCGCTGGAAAGCTTGCGTGGTTACGGCGATTTCATCAATTATTTTGAGGTTTCCGGGTTGCAAGGGCTGCCCTTTATTAATTATTGGGTCGAATATCCGCCAGTTTTTCCCTTCCTGGCCAGGGGAATTCGCTTTATTTCCGGCGGCCAGGAGCATGTGTTTTATTACCTGCTGGTGTTAATTCTCTCGCTGGCCGATGCGGGCAGCCTGTACCTGTTTACCCGCCTGGCGAGCCGTTGGTTTGCGCCGGAGCAGGTCCTGTTGCGGAGCGGGGCTTACCTTCTGGTGCTGGCGACTCTGGCCTATGGCTGGTGGTACCTGGACCCGCTGGTGGTATTGTCACTGCTGGGTGGGTTGACCCTGCTCTTCGGCCGGCGCTGGGCGAAGGCCGGCCTGGTGGTTGGGGTGGGCGTAGCGACCAAGTTTTTCCCGGTGCTGGTTATTCTGGCTGCCTGGCGGAGGGTATCCTGGCGAAAAATGTTTATCTTGACCGGCCTGAGCCTGGCGCCGGTGCTGATGCTGGTTGGCCTGCTCTGGTATAACTCCCCGGCTTTTACGCTGGCCTCGCTTCGCTCTCAAGCCAGCAAAGGCTCGTGGGAAACGGTTTGGGCGCTGATCGATGGTAACCTGCACACCGGCACCTTTGGCGCGTTTGACGAGCGCCTGGATCCCGATGCGGCACTCAGGCCGCGTGGTAATCCTCCGGTCATATCCCCCTGGATCAGCCTGGCGGTGTTTGGAACAGCCGGGCTGGCCTTTCTGCTCATCGCTCATCCAAAGGACGATCGCCAGGCGGCTGCTCTGGTTGGCTTTGCCTGGTCTCTCATGCTGACCTGGTCGCCTGGCTGGAGCCCGCAGTGGGTCCTCTATCTGTTGCCGTTGATCCTGCTGGTTTTGCCGGCTCGCCGGGCTGTCCTGTTTGGCGCTGCTCTGGTCCTGGTAAGCCTGTTAGAGTGGCCAGTGCTTCTTTCGCGGGGATACTTTTCATTGATCTGGGCGCCAATTATCTTGCGCACCTTTCTGCTGGTGGGGCTGGCAGTCTTGTTCGCGGGCTCAGTTTCTCTCAAATGGAGTGGTATAATCCTTTACCGTAACCGGTAGCTGTCTCCATTTTTCTGAAACTTTAGAACCTCATTGGCCTTATGAAGTTTATTCCTACGTCCATACCGGATATCATTTTGATTGAGCCGCGCATTCACGGCGACTCGCGCGGTTTTTTCATGGAAACCTACCAGGCCCAAAAGTTCGCGGACGCCGGGATTCTGGCCGATTTCGTACAGGATAACCATTCCGGCTCTCAGCGCGGCACTTTGCGCGGACTGCATTACCAGATTCGCCAGGCGCAAGGCAAGCTGGTGCGGGTGGTTGCCGGCGAGGTATATGATGTCGTGGTCGATCTGCGCCGCAGCTCTCCGACCTTTGGGCAGTGGGTAGGCATCTTGCTTTCGGCAGAAAACAGGCGCCAGGTCTGGGTTCCGACCGGTTTCGCGCATGGCTTTTATGTCACCAGCGAGTGGGCCGAATTCGTCTATAAGACGACCGACTTCTATGCGCCCGAATGGGAGCGAACCCTGGCGTGGAATGATCCGCAGCTTGGCATACACTGGCCGCTGGTGGATGGTCAGCCGCCGGTGATGTCGGCGAGAGATACCCGGGGTCAGCTTTTGAGCGAGGCTGAGCTTTTTGATTGATGGGTGGAGGCAAGATGAGAAACGTTCTGGTTACAGGCGGCGCCGGCTTTATTGGCTCGAATTTTATCCATTATCTGCTGGGCAGTGAACCGGATGTGCAGGTGATTAACCTGGACGCGCTGACTTATGCCGGCAACCTGCACAACCTCGAACACCTGCCCGACCCATCCCGCTACGTTTTTGTTCATGGCAACATCTGCGACGCTCAACTGGTCGCCGATCTCTTCGAGCGTTACGCGGTCGACACGGTCGTCCATTTTGCCGCCGAATCCCACGTTGACCGCTCGATCCTGGGCCCGGCGCAGTTTATTCAAAGCAACATTATCGGGACGTTCACCCTTTTGGAGGCAGCCCGGACAGCCTGGCTGGCGGAAAAGCACGATCTGGCTGCGCCACTGCGTTTTCACCACGTCTCGACTGACGAGGTATTTGGTTCTTTGGGTCCTGGCGACCCGCCCTTTTCTGAAACGACCCCATACGCCCCCAACTCGCCTTATTCAGCTTCAAAAGCCTCCAGCGACCACCTCGTGCGGGCGTATTATCATACCTATGGGCTGCCGGTGACGATCACCAACTGTTCGAATAATTATGGTCCTTACCAGTTCCCGGAAAAGCTGATCCCTCTGATGATCCTGAATGCCCTGGCTGGCCAGCCGCTGCCGGTTTATGGTGACGGCCAGCAGGTGCGGGACTGGCTGTATGTGGAAGATCACTGCGAGGCGATCTGGCAGGTGGCCAGGCGGGGCCGGCTCGGCGAAACCTACAACATCGGCGGCGACAACCAACCGGCTAACCTGACGGTGGTTCGCACCATTTGCGCCATCCTGGATGAGCTTGCGCCCAGGCCGGATGGACAGCCTTATGCGAGCCAGATCCAGTTCGTGAAGGACCGCCCCGGGCACGACCGGCGCTATGCCATGGACATTCACAAAATCAAGCAGGAATTGGGCTGGCAGCCGCGCGAGTCCCTGGAGACCGGGTTGCGTAAGACGGTCGCGTGGTATCTCGACCACCCGGATTGGGTGGCGACCGTCCGGTCTCAAAACGAGTACGCTGGTTGGATGCAGAAAAATTATGCAAACCGGGGAGGAAAACAATGAAAGGAATTATCCTGGCTGGCGGGAAAGGCACGCGCCTGTATCCCCTGACCATGTCGATCAGCAAGCAGTTGCTCCCGGTCTACAATAAACCGATGGTGTATTACCCGCTTTCGATGCTGATGCTGGCAGGGATTCGCGAAGTCCTGGTGATCAGCACGCCCGAAGATTTGCCTTTGTTCCGGCGGCTGCTGCGCGACGGGAGCCAGTGGGGAATGCGTTTTGCATACGCCGAGCAGGCCGAACCGCGCGGGCTGGCGGAGGCTTTCATCATTGGGCGAGACTTTATTGGGCCAGACCCGGTTGCGCTGATCCTGGGCGATAATATTTTCTTTGGGCATGGCCTGCCCTCTTCGCTGCGCCTGGCGGCGCAGACAATCCACGGGGCGGTGATTTTTGCCTACCCCGTCCGCGATCCGGAGCGCTATGGGGTCGTTGAGTTCGATAGGGAAGGGCACGCCTTGAGCATCGAGGAGAAGCCGGCTGTGCCGCGCTCGAACTATGCGGTGCCGGGTATGTATTTCTATGATAACCAGGTCTGCGATTTTGCCGCCAATCTCAAGCCCTCAAAGCGAGGCGAGCTGGAAATCACCGAGATCAACCAGATTTATCTGCGGCTGAACCAGCTCCAGGTCCAGGTCCTGGGGCGCGGGGTGGCCTGGTTGGATATGGGCACGCAAGAATCCCTCCTCCAGGCGGCAAATTACGTCCAGGCTGTGGAAGAACGGCAGGGGTTGATGATCTCCTGCCCGGAAGAGATCGCTTACCGGATGGGCTTTATTGACGCTGACAAGCTGCTCGAACAGGCGCAGTTCTATACCGGTAACGGGTATGGGGCTTACCTGCACGGTTTGCTCAAGGAGTTACGATAAGCGATGGATAATTCTGCCAACAATCTATCCGGCCTGTTTGGTGAATACTATTACACGCATAACTGCGGCGCGCCTTATCAGCGGACAGAAGCGTGGCTGTCATTTTTCCAGACGATTGCCGACCGCGTGATTACTGATTTCAACCCGCGGAGCGTGTTGGATGCCGGCTGCGCCAAAGGATTCCTGGTGGAAGGCTTCCGGCGCCGGGGCGTCGAAGCCTGGGGAATCGATCTTTCCGAATTCGCGATTCAGTCGGTCCATTCCGACATTAAAGATTACTGCTTTGCCGGATCGATCACTCAGCCTCTCCCACGCAGCTATGATCTGATCATCAGCATCGAGGTGGTTGAGCATATGCCGACTGAAGAGGCGGTTCGGGCAATCGAAAACCTGTGCCAGTACAGTGATAATATCCTCATTTCCACCTCACCTTACGATTATAAAGAAGCCACGCACATGAATGTGCACCCGCCGGACTATTGGGCCAGGCAGTTCGCCCGGTTTGGTTTCTTCCGGGATTTAGATTATGATGCTTCTTACATTACCCCCTGGGCGGCGCGCTTTTACAGGCTGTCCGGATCTATTCAGCCGGTTGTCCAGGCTTATGAACGGCATATCTGGCAAATGCAGACGGAACTGAAGGAACTTCGCAGCTCGGTAATTGAATATCATGGACAGCTGGAAAACTTTGGCAGCCAGGAAGGACTGGCGACCCTGAAGAATACCCGCAGCTGGCAAATGGTACAGGCAATCCAATCGTTTCGCGTGCGGGTAGCCCCGCCGGGAACCTGGAGAGATAAAATCTTGAAACGCTTGTTGGGACGCAAATAGATATGGCAAAAATTTTGCTCCTTGGCAAGTATGGTCAGGTTGGCTGGGAAGCCAGGCGAGCGCTCTCATGCCTGGGTGAGGTGGTGGCGCTCGATTATCCTGAGGTGGACTTTACCCATTCCGACCAGCTGCGAGGATTGGTCGCCGAAATCAAGCCGGATGTTATTTACAATGCGGCGGCATACACAGCAGTGGACCGCGCCGAGACCGAAGTCGAACGCGCAAGGCTGATCAACGCGGTCGCTGCCGGCGTTTTGGCAGAATCAGCTGCTATGGTCGGCGCGGTGCTGATCCATTTTTCGACCGACTATGTATTTGATGGTGAGAAGGGCGTCGCGTATACAGAATTGGATGCTCCCCACCCGATCAGCGTTTATGGCCAATCGAAGCTGGAAGGCGAGCAGGCAATCCAGCAGGTCGACTGCGCTTATCTGATCTTTCGCACCGCCTGGGTTTATTCCAGGCGGCGGGATAGCTTTGTCACAAAAGTGCTCCAGTGGGCCAGGGAGCGCCCTGTGTTGAGGGTAGTCGCGGACCAGGTCAGCAACCCCACCTGGTCGCGCAGCCTGGCGGAGATCACTGCCCAGGTGCTGGCGAAAGGCGGCGATCAGATAACAGAATGGGTCAAGGGTCGTCGTGGCGTTTATCACCTGGCGGGTAGTGGAAGCGCCAGCCGCCTGGAGTGGGCCAGGGCAATCCTGGCCAACCGCCCGCAGGCGGAGCAGCCCGCCGAGGTCCAGCCGGCCTTGACCAGCGATTTCCCGGCCCCCGCCAGGCGGCCTCTTTATTCCGCGCTCGACTGCGCCCTTTTCTCTCGCACATTCGGTTTGCGGCTCCCGCCCTGGGAACAGGCGCTCCAACTGGCGATGGAAGATCCGCTCGAGGATTTGAAATGAAGGCATTTTCCCTGTCTTCAAAAAGCAAATCGGTTTACTATGACAGCGCCGTGGTTGGCAACCCGGCGGTTGAAGAGCTGCAAGAGGTATGGAACTATCGCAACCTGATCTACCAGCTTACCCGGCGTGATATTCTCTCTCGCTATAAGCGCTCTGTTTTGGGCGTGGCCTGGACGATGCTCAACCCGCTGGGAATGATGTTGGTATTGACGATCGCATTTTCACAGGTGTTTCGTTTTGATACTGAATTAAGCTATCCGGCTTACGTGCTTAGTGGCCTGATCGTGTGGAATTTCTTCTCACAGACCACCACTGCGGCGATGGTTAACCTGGTTTGGGGCGGCGGGCTGCTGCACCGGATTTATGTCCCCCGCACCTCTTTCGCCCTGGCAGCAATCCTGACCGGCATGGTGAACTTCTTATTTTCGATGATCCCGTTAGTGCTTGTCATGTTGATCACGCGGGTCCCCTTTTCTTTCACCGTCCTGTTATTTCCAATTCCCCTGCTTTTACTAGCCGCTTTCTCGTTGGGCGTTGGCTTGATGATTTCCACGATCGCCGTATATTTTCCGGATGTATCGGAAATGTATGCGATTATCATGTTGGGTTGGATGTATCTGACCCCGATCATTTACCCTGAAAATATCCTCCCAGAGGCCTACCGTTCCCTGGTTACAGGCCTCAACCCAATGTATTACCTGGTCAAGGTGTTTCGAGCGTTTGTTTACTTTGGTCAGCTTCCTGACCTTTCGGATCTCCTGATCGCAGCGGTCATCGCGGCAGCCGTTTTTCTTGCGGGCTGGATCATTTTTACCCGCAAGGCGGGTGAATTTGCTTACCGGATTTAGGGGTGGATACGATGGATGCCGTTGAAGGAAAAGAAGAGATTATCCGGCTCGAAAATGTGTCAGTTTGTTACACTGCGCCAAGCGAGCGGTTTAACACGTTCAAGGAATATGCTATTCGTTACCTGCAGGGGAAGGTGCGCCAGGAAACGTTTCTGGCGCTGCGTGACGTCAGCCTATCGGTGTACAAAAACGAGTTCTTTGGCATTATCGGGAACAATGGGGCAGGAAAAAGCACCATGCTCAAGCTGATTGCCCGCGTGCTTCGCCCGAGCGGGGGGCGGGTATTGGTCAAAGGACGCGTGGCGCCGCTCCTGGAGTTGGGCGCCGGATTTCACCCCGAACTGAGCGGGCGGGAGAATATCTTCTTGAACGGTGCGATGCTTGGGTTCACCAGAAAGGAAATGAAAGAGAAATTTGCCGGGATCGTCGATTTCTCTGAGATCGGCGAATTCATCGAAGCTCCAGTGCGAACCTATTCCTCGGGGATGTGGGCGCGCCTGGGATTTTCGGTGGCGATCGATGTAAACCCGGATATTTTGATTTTGGACGAGATTCTTTCGGTTGGGGACGAAGCATTTCAACGTAAGTGCCTGAACCGGATCGAGCAGCACATCAGGGGGAATACCACAATCCTGTTTGTTTCCCATAATATGACCCTGGTTGAGCAAATGTGCCAGCGTGCGGTTTGGCTGGATCACGGCGTCGTTAAAGCAATTGGCGACGCCCGGGAAGTAGTCGGGGCATATCACCGTTCGCATGGATCGTAGACGCCGCCTTTTGAGAAGATTCGATGACGTTTGATTCATCTACTGACCAAAGGTCGATCAGGCAGGATCTGTGATGGCAGAGCTTTCATCCCGGCGATCCTTATTTGAACGGCAGATCTGGAAACTCAAAACCGGTTTGCAGAAGCGATGGATCTTTGTAGAGGACCGGCTGAGCCTTTTTCCGTATTGGATGTGGATTAAGACAGTAGAACAGCCGCAGTTACGTGAAAAGCTGGCGCGGATCAAGGCGCAGCCGAACTCCAGTCCGCCAGTTGGTTTTTTCATGACAATCGATCACGTGGAGCAGAACGCGCTCAGGCAGTCGGTAAAAAGCCTCCAGCGGTTCGGTTCGTTGCGCTGGACCCTATCATTCCTTTTGCCGCCAGACGCTCCTTTACGCCAGGCACCCTGGTTTCGCCGCCTTTTGTCTGTGGATACTCGCCTGGGGGTTGTTGACTGCGCGCCATCCTCTGCCCCATCCGATTGGGTTTTGCACGCCTCGCAATTGCCGGGAGACTGGTTGGTTCCGCTGGCGCCGGGCGACCAATTCTCTCCTGCCTGGGCTGATTTGTTTTGTTATATAGTGGACCAGAACCCGGCGGCGGAAATCATATATTGGGATGAGGATCGGTTATCCCGGGTTGGAATCAGGTCGCAGCCATTTTTTAAACCTGACTGGTCGCCAGCCTATCTGATTTCAACCAACTATCTGGAGACTGCCGCCTTTCGGAAAGATTTTCTGTTGAGATGTTCTCAGGCGATCGCGACTCACCCTGCTGGCTGGCCCTTTTTCATCACCGGACGGGCAGGGCAAATTGAACATATTCCTTCTGTGATGCAGCATCGTCCGGCCCAGGCGAGTGCGTTCCAGACCCGAACAGGAGAGGATCACGTCCGGCAGGTTTGCGCAGCCTTAAATCAGGCCGGATATGCGGATGTCCAGGCGGGTCTGAAGCAAGGGAGGGATCTGCGCGTTTCCTGGCGTGCGGATCTCCCGATGGTGACGGTCATCATCCCAACGAAGAACAATCTGAAATACCTGGAGCGCTGCCTTGTCTCCTTGCTTGGAAAAACAGTTTATCCTGATTTTGAAGTCATCCTGATCGATGACCACAGCACCGATCAGGATGTTTTGGCATATTATGAAATAGTTCAGGCGAGTGATCCGCGTGTCCGGGTGTTTCCAAACGAGACGGAGTTTAACTATTCGCGGGTGAACAATGATGGCGCAAGCCTGGCAAAGGGCCAATTGCTGTTGTTCTTGAATAATGATACTGAAATCCTGCATGGCGATTGGCTTGCTGAGCTGGTCCGGTGGGTGCAACTGCCGGGAGTTGGCATGGTCGGCGCAAAGCTGCTCTATCCAGACCAGGCCATCCAACATGCCGGGATCGTGGTCGGCATGACCGGACACGCTAACCACGTTTATGGCGGAACTCGCGGGCCGGCGGGTGCGTTATTTGTTTCCCCTGATGCGTATCGCGATGTGTCGGCGGTCACAGGCGCCTGTATGCTGGTCAGGAAAGATGTTTTTGAGTCGGTTGGAAAATTCAACGAGGACTTAAGATTGGTTTTCAATGACGTTGAGCTTTGCCAGCGAGTTCGACAGGCAGGTTATCGCATCGTTTATGTCCCGTCCGCGGAACTGCTTCATTATGAAGGCCGTTCTCGCTCTCGCTACAATCCTCCGGGCGATATACGCCTTGGCGCGGAGTTGCTGTCGGCCGAGGTCGAGCGGGGGGATCGCTATTACAATCCCAACCTTTCGCTGGCGGTTAACTGGCCGACTCTTCGCCGTCCGTTTGAGCCAGGGGCAATTCAACGGCTGCAAGCGATTGTCAGATATCTGGCCTGATTCAACGAGGAATTAGCATGAAACAGCCCCTTTTCCGATCTCAGAACAGAATCATCCAGAACGTTTTGGATCGAATCAGCCTTTTCCGCCGGAAGATCATCAAGGAAGGAACGGTTGCGTTTTGGATTTATCAAATCCTCAAAGATACGATGTCCGAATGGTCACAGGGAAGCCGGAAACAGGCGCTCTCTTTACTCCGTTTCAGCTTCGGTTTTGCAGTTCGGCATGATTTTAAGATCGATGACTATCTCTATTGGATTGCTACGAACGAGTTATTAAAAAATGATTTAAAGCGACAATCCCTGGAGGCGAAAAATTTCGCCTGCCAACCGTTAATAAGCATCGTAACCCCGGTTTATCGCCCGCCTATTCATGTGCTCACTTATATGCTCGATTCGGTGAACAGCCAGACTTACCCGAATTGGCAGCACTGTATCGTCAATGGCGATTCTACGGATCAGATGGTCAGTGGAAAAATTAACGCTTATGCGAGTAAAGACTCCCGGGTTGTGGTGAGTACATTGGAAAAAAACCTGGGAATTGCGGGAAATACGAATGAAGCCATCAAGATGGCCAAAGGTGAATGGATTGCGTTTTTAGACCATGATGATCAACTGGCCCCGTTCGCCTTGTACGAAATTGTAAAATACATCAACGAAAATCCGGACGTGGATGTCATCTACTCAGACGAAGATAAGATCCGCACAACAGATACGGATCGGTTTTCGCCTTACTTTAAGCCTGAATTTAACCTGGATTATCTGCGCAATATCAATTACATGACCCATTTCCTGGTCGTGCGAAAATCGGTTGGAGATTCGGTTGGCTGGCTGGATAAAGCCTATGAAGGTTCGCAGGACTATGACCTGGCTTTGAAGTTGTCCGAGCGGACGGACCATATCGCCCGAATCCCGAAAATCCTGTATCACTGGCGGATTTCAGAAGGATCGGCAGCGGCGTCGGTTCTGAACAAAGCCTATGCGGTTGAGGCTGGCGAGCGGGCACTGCAAGCACATCTCGACCGGTGCGGGGCAAACGCTGTGGTTGAAGCCGGCCAGTTCCCATACCTGCCGCGCTACAAAATAGATGGCCAGCCTGTTATCTCATTGATTATTCCCAACCGGGATAACCACCAGACCTTGAAAAGACTGCTGGATTCGATTTTCGAGCGATCGACATATCCAAATTATGAGATCTTGATCGTCGAAAACCACAGTCGCGAAAACGAAACCTTTTCATATTATTCCCAACTGGAAACAAAGCCGAATATCAGGATCCTTGAATGGAAAGACGAATTCAATTATTCTCTGGTGAATAATTTTGCCGAAAAGCACTGTTCTGGTTCGGTGGTTTTGCTGTGTAATAACGATCTGGAGGTGATCACCGGAGATTGGTTAGAAAGGATGCTCGAACATGCGCTTCGCCCGGAGATCGGCGCAGTAGGCGCCAAACTGTTTTATCCCAATAACACAATCCAGCACGCCGGTGTGATCGTAGGCCTATTCGGCGCTGCGGGGCATTCGCAAAAATTTTATGACCGCGAGTCGCCTGGATATTACAACCGGCTGATCACAATCCAGAACTATTCGGCCGTAACGGCAGCCTGCCTGATGGTTCGCCGGGAAGTGTTTGAGCAGGCAGGTGGGTTAGATCCGGCTTTCAAGATCGAGTTTGGCGATGTGGATTTTTGCCTGCGGATCTTAAGCCTGGGGTACAGGAATCTCTGGACGCCATATGCCCAGTTGTATCATCATGAATCGCTGACCCGGGGTGGATACGACTCGCACGAGAAACAGGCCCTCAATTTCCATGAAGTAGAATTGTTCCAGGCGCGCTGGGGCGACTTTATCCGGCGGGGCGACCCCAGCTACAACCCGAACCTGACACATCAAAGAGAAGATTTCTATTTCCTTGATTTCTAAAGGCGAGTCTTGGACCATTCCGTAATTCTTCAAAGGTATTCAAGCATCTTGCGGGCCGGGTTCTTCTAGAGGATTGCTAAAATGCGTGTGGATGGTGGTGGGGTTCTTGTAATCAGCGAAGTGCGGGGGGATACCCGGCGTTATCGGGCACTCCACCTCATCGAGCAGCTCAGATTGGCTGGCATCCCTGCCGAGTTTGTTCATGTGGCGGGCAGGCAGGTCTGGCAGGCAATTGAGCGCCCCTGGTCAATCGTCGTTCTCCATCGCCTGGCTTTCGGACGGCAGGTTCAAAAGTTGGGCGCGCGGCTGCGCAGGAACGGCGCCCTGATCCTGACCGATTTCGACGACTTGATTTTCGACCTGAGAGCCTTCCCATTTATAAACAGCCCCGATTTTGCCGACTCGATCCGGGTGTCGTACTACAAGCAGAACATGCGCAACCACCTCACGACGCTCGAAATGAGCAGCGGGGCACTTGTTTCCACGGACTTTCTGGCAGGGCGGGTCCGGGAATTTGGAAAACCCGCCTGGGTGCACCGGAATGCCTTCAGCCTGGAAATGCTGGCGTTTTCCGAGGCTGCCCGGAAGCAAAAAGGACAGCCCGGCGATGAGCAGATTGTCATTGGCTACGCCAGTGGAACGCCAACACACAACCTGGATTTTGAACTGATTAAGCCTGCCTTGATTGAAATCATGGCGCGGAATCCAAAGGTTCATCTTTGCCTGGTTGGGCCATTGGACCCTGGGCCTGGCTGGGGAAGACTGGCTGCTCGAATTAACCGCCGCCCTTTGGTTGCATGGAGAAAACTTCCGGAAATTCTTTCCACATTCGATATCAACCTGGCGCCGCTGGTTTCAAACAATCCATTTTCTCAATCCAAAAGCGAGATTAAGTTCATGGAGGCTGCCCTGGTCGGGACGCCCACAGTCGCCAGTCCAACCGAGGCTTTCCGGTTCGCCATTTATCAGGGAAAGACCGGTTACCTGGCGGATAACCTGGCGGAATGGATCGATGTACTTACTGCTCTGGTTGGCGATCCTGGGCTGCGCGCACAAATTGGCCAGCAGGCTTATGCCCAGGTGATGCAGGACTATCACCCGGCAACCCGGGCGAGCCAACTGGTGAAAACACTAAATACCTTATCCCAGGAGATCCTTGACAGGCCGCCTGTAGGGGCCGAGATGTTGTTTGATCAGGAAACTGCGCTGGCATGCATTGCTCAGCGCCAGCCAGGACCGACATGGATGGCGGCAGATTACGAACAGGAAGCCCCTTTGCTTTCGATGGGGCTTTACTCGCTGCGCAATCTGGGCCTGGGTACACTTCTCAAAAGAATATGGATTTTCTTACGGCGGGCGGTCGCGCCTGTTTTTCCGTTTCGAGGCCCAAGGAAAGAATAACTCCGATGACAACACCCGTTCTCTCGATCTGTATTGTCACTTACAAAGCCCGCGATTTTCTGAAAGACTGCCTGGATTCGATTTACCAATCCCCGCCGGCCTACCCATATGAAATCATCGTGGTTGATAACCATTCGGAAGACGGAACCAAAGAACTGCTCCAAGGTGCATTTCCACAGGTACAGTACCTGGATCTACCGTCCAACGAAGGCTACACCCGCCCGATGAACGACGCGCTGAAAATGGCCGGCGGGCGCTACCTCGTCCAACTTAACCCGGATACGCTGGTTCTCCCGGGCGCGCTGGACCGGCTGGTGGGCTTTATGGATGAGCGGACAGAAGCCGGAATCTGCACTCCCAAAGTGCTCAACCGGGATGGAACACTGCAAAAACAATGCCGGCGCAGCGCCGCGCGTCCCTGGGACGCGTTTACTTACTTCAGCGGCCTGGCAAAGCGCTACCCGCACAACCGCCGGTTTGCCGGGTATTTGATGACTTACCTGGACGAAAACGAGATCAACGAAGTCGAGGCAGTTTCGGGCTCTTGCATGGTCATTCGCCGCGAGGTCATTGAAGACATTGGCTACCTGGATGAGCTTTTTTTCGCCTATCAGGAAGACGCCGATTTCTGTTTCCGCGCCCGCCAGGCCGGCTGGCGGATCTACTATGTCCCGGATGCACAAATCATCCATTATGGCGGCCAGGGCGGGTCGAAGGTGGAAGTATATCGCTCCATCTACCAGTGGCACCGGTCGTACTATCTGTATTACCGCAAGCACCTTGCCAGAGATTATTTCTTTTTGTTCAACTGGCTGTATTACGGGTTAATGGGGGGCAAGCTGGCGCTGGCCTTAGGTGCCATGCTGTTTCGCCGGGAGAAATACGCGGGAACGCGCAAACCATAACAGGCGGTTCTCTTTCAAGCCGGCTTTGTCTGCGGGTATAATTGGTCATCGTTGCCTGGAAGTATTCCATTTTTCCGAGGAGCTCCATTGCCTGCTTCCAAGACCAGAACTGCCGCACCCTCCCTACCAGAAATGGATCCTGACCCAATCCAGCAGGATTTGGAACATCTGGTTCCTGGGGCGATTCTCAGCAATGCTTTCCGCTACTGGTGGGTTATCCTGGCGCTGACCCTGGCTGGTGGTTTCTTGGGCCTGCTGTTTCAGCGCCTCAATCCGCCGGTCTATGAGGCGATTGGGAGGTTTTCTGCCAGTATCGACTATGTTCTAACTGGCCCGCTGACCCAGTTCGAAGAAGACACTGCTCTCAATAAAATTGGGGAGCTGATTTCTTCAAAACCTGTTCTGGATGCTGTGGTCGAACAGGCCACTGCGGAGGGCCTCGCGGTCACATGGACGGAGCTGCGCCAGATGGCAACCATTGAGCGCAGGATCGATACCTGGGATTTGCGCATCCGGCATACAGACCCGGCTTTTGCCGGACGGATCGCCAATATCTGGATCGAACAGGGTCAGGCGATCCTGCTCGACAGCTACCAGCACGCGCTGCAGGCCGATTCACTCAACCGTTACCTGCGAACCCTGGAAAGCTGCCTGGCTGTGGCAGCTGCGAGCGAGCCTTCTCACGCCTTGTGCAGTCGCTACCGGTTCGCCGAGATTCAGGTCGAGCTGGCAGAAGCCGGGCAGGCCCTTTACCAGGAGCGACTTGCCAGCCGGGGCCTGTTTGCCGCGCTGACTATCGGGCCAGCTGACGCGGCGATGGTTGGCGAGAAACCGGTGCTCTATCGCCAGAACCAGCTTGTCCTGGCTGGGGGACTGCTTGGCATGTTGTTGGGGATCAGCCTGGTTCAGTTTGGTGGGCTGGCTCGATGGTTTAAGAGAAACTGAGCTGTGGTGAGGCGCCTGGTTCACTCGATCCCCTGGGTGCTGGCAGCGCTGCTGGCGATTTGCCTGCCTTTTACCAGCTTTCCACTGGTTTCGCGGCTGATTGGCTCTTCGATGGTGGCGCCGCTTTCTTTATTGCCGCTGCTCGCACTTCTTTTTGCCTGGTTTGTACCCTATCTTTTTCGCTCTGGGTCTCTCCCGTACCAGGTGACTCCGCTGCTCGGTTTTTCTCTGGTGAGCCTTGCTTCGGCTGCGGGTGCTTTTTTTCTGCCGTTCCCTCCCTATAAGTCGGCGAATTTGCCGCACAGCGAGGTCGAAGCGCTGGCGACACTGGTTGTCGGGATCTGCTTTTACCTGGTCGCGGCAGCCTGGCCCAGGCAGCCAAAACATCTTTATTTTTTGCTGCGCTGGATTAATTGGAGCGGTGTGCTGGTTTTGGGGTGGGCGCTCTTTCAGGCGGCAGTCTGGCAGTGGCAGCGGAATTACCCGGATTGGATGTGGGAGTTCCAGGGAGCGGTCTCGACCAGCCTGCTCCTCTACGTGGACCGGGTAAATGGGTTCGCTTACGAGCCTTCCTGGCTGGCGCATCAGTTAAACATGCTCTACCTGCCCTTGTGGCTTTCAGCCGTCGTTCATGGTTTCACGGCTCATCGCCTGCGCCTGTGGAAAATTCACATGGAGCACCTGCTGTTGGTTGGCGGCCTGGCTGCCCTGGTGCTCTCCGTGTCGCGGATTGGCTGGCTGACTTTCCTGGTGATGGCGGCTTACCTGATCCTCTTGTTGAGTCTGCGCCTGGTGCGCTGGCTGCAGGAGCGTTTGGAGCGCGCCGGCTCATCCGCAGAAAGGCGGGTGAAAAGGATCCGCCGCTGGTTTCCTTTGGCTGGCGGGCTGGTTCTGATTCTGGTGTATGCGGGCCTGTTATTCGGCGCTGCGTATGGCTTGAGCCGTTTCGACGCGCGCATGCAGCGCCTGTTTGATTTCACCGCCTTGCGAGAAAAATCCTTCTTTCATTATGCCAACCAATTGGTTTTTGCGGAACGGATTGTCTTCTGGCAGGCAGGTTGGGAAATATTCAATGATTATCCAATCCTGGGGGTTGGCCTTGGCAACAGCGGATTTTTCTTTCCCCAAAAGTTGAGCGCCTTTAGCTGGTCGCTGACCGAAATCCGCACCCTGATCTACCAGTGGACAACTTTGCCTAACATCAAAAGCTTGTGGGTTCGCCTGCTGGCCGAAACCGGGCTGGTGGGTTTTGCGTTTTTTGCCTGTTGGTGGTATCTTTTATGGCAGTCGGCTGCCTACCTGCGGCGGCGGTTCTTCGGGAAGCCGCTGGCACTGGCCGATGACAGGCGACTGTTCAGCGTGCTTGGGTTGGCCGGGAGTTTTGTCTGGATTGGTTTCTTGATAGAGGGTTTCAGCCTGGATACCTTTGCCCTGCCTTATTTTTGGATAACTTTTGGCCTGCTGACTGCTGCCTCCCGGTTGGGGCGCTGCCAGCAGCAAACCCGGGCACCGGTTGAATCGTTGGGGTTGAATGGGGAACGGTAAATGAGCAGGAATCAGAAGTGGCTGTTGGTTGGGGGAGTGAGCATCCTTTTCTTGACTGCCTGCGTGACCCTGGCATGTATTTCGGCCGGGGGATTGGTATTCTTGCGGCTGAACCGGGAAATTAGCCGGGCTACGCCAGGGATCGAAGCGACGCGGATCGCCACAGTAGAAGCCTTCCGCCCCACGCCTCTTGTGAGCAAAACGCCTTTGCCGACCCTCCCGGGTGCGGAGGGAGAGGACCCTCTGCCACCCCTGACCATGACGGATGCCCCGCCTGTTCTGAACTCGACCGCGAGTGAAGAAACGCTGAATCTTCTGGAAAATGAGGTCGTGCCGACCAATGACCCAATTGACCTGGCGCGCCGCCTGGAAGGTAAGCGCAATATTCCGGAAACGGTTGACGGACCACCGGGCCCCCTGGCTTTGGGAGCCGAAAAGGACTTTTGGGCAACCAATTCCAGTTCAAACGAGACGTTTCTTGTCCGGGCCACGCTTCGCTATGTCTCCGACCACCTGTATTTCTGGATTGAGAACGGGGTGGATTATGATGCGCGCGACTTGCAGCACCTGGCTGATACTTTTGACTCTAAGATTTACCCAACAAACCGGGAATTCTTTGGGAGTGAGTGGACCCCGGGTGTGGACGGAGACCCCCGCCTGTATATCCTGTATACGCGTGGCCTGGGCGGTTCTGTGGCCGGTTATTATTCTGCTTCGGATCAATATCACCCGGATGCGCGCCAGTATTCGAACGCTCACGAGATGTTTTTCATCAGCGCAGATCTCGTTTCCTTGGGCAGCCAGTCAATTGAGGGGGTGATTGCCCACGAGTTCCAGCATATGATCCACTGGTACCAGGATCGTAACGAGGAAGTCTGGCTCAATGAAGGGTTTTCTGAACTGGCGATGTTTATCAATGGGTATGAAACTGGCGGCACCGAGTACAGTTTTACCCGCGATCCAGACTTGCAGCTAAACACCTGGCCTGCCACGTCTGATACCTATCCCCATTATGGGGCGGCCTTCCTTTTCGTGAGTTATTTTCTTGACCGGTTTGGTGAGGAGGCTGCCCGGGACGTTGTCGCTCATCCCGAAAATGGCCTGGAGAGCATCCAGGCTGTGCTGGGCTCGATCCAGGCAGCCGATCCGCAGACAGGTGACCCGATTGGGGTCGACGACGTATTCGCAGATTGGGCGATCACATCTTACCTCAACGACCCGGGTGTTGAGGATGGCCGGTATGCCTACCAGAGGTACGCTCAGGCACCCCAGGCCGGCATTACAGAGCAGATTCTGGATTGCCCCCCGGGATGGGAAACGCGCGATGTCAGCCAGTATGGGGCGGATTATATTCGCATCGGCTGCGCTGGCGACACTACTCTTTGGTTTGAAGGCTTGCCTGAAGTGGGAGTCGTTCCGGTCGATGCCTATTCGGGCGTTTATTCTTTCTGGTCGAACCGGGGGGATGAATCGGATATGACCCTGACCCGCGAGTTCGACTTTACCCGGGTCAGCGGTCCCCTGACTTTGACTTACCGGACCTGGTATGACCTGGAAGAGGATTATGATTACCTGTTCCTGGTGGCCTCAGAAGATGGTGAGACCTGGCAAATTCTCCAGGCTCCGTCCAGCACGGATGAAGATCCTTCGGGCAACAGTTATGGCTGGGGCTACAATGGCTATTCCGGGGGCTGGATCGAAGAAAGCATGGACCTGAGCCAGTTTGCCGGGAAGAAGATCTGGCTTCGTTTCGAATATATCACCGATATGGCCGTCAATGGAGAAGGCTTCCTGCTGGATGATGTGCGGATCCCGGAAATTAATTACAGCGAGGATTTTGAAGCCGGCGAGGGTGGTTGGGATGGCAGCGGGTTCGTCCGCATACAAAACCGCCTACCGCAGACGTTCCGCATTGCGATCATTCGCAATGGGCAGGTGACATCCGTTGAGACCTTCCAGCTTGACGCCGGTCAATCGGCCGGCATACCGCTGCGGCTGGGTGCAGATGTTCGCGACGCGGTGCTGGTCGTCAGCGGGACCACTCGTTACACGACCCGGCCGGCTTCTTATCGCTTCCGTTTCGAAAATTAAACTTGCTGAGGGCGCCCAATTTCTCTTTTGGGACGCCCTCAGTGGATCGAAAAAGTTCGCGCCAGTTAATCGGTCAGCACTTCACCGCGCAATCTGGCCAGTTCGTGTTCCAACTCGGCCCGGCGGTTGGCCGCAGCTCGCTCGACTTCGGAGCGCACCTGGCGGGTGTAATCCTGCACTTCAGAGCGGAGTTCATCCCCAGACAAAGGGGTCAACAGCAAGACCAGGGCGCTTCCAACCACGCCACCCAACACGAATCCAAGCAACAGATTCAACACTTTGTTCATCATGCCCTCCTGGATATCCAATTTCATGTAACTGCTCAGCCCGGTGATAGAAGGTGCCTCTTTCCTCTTCAACTGAGTGGTTACAATTTTTTTCAATTATAGATGATTTTCTTGAGAGGACAAAGTGCCTGGCGTCCCTCGGGGTGGCATGTTCAGCCCAATGCGCTGGAACAAAAGCGGGGCGAGGGCAGAGACCCATAATCCGACCAGCGTGTAGCGCAAATATCGCAGCCCATAACTTAGAAAATCCTCATTGCGGGGAAAAACACTCCCAAGCACCTGCCAGAAAAGAAAGATGCCTACCAACCCGATCAGGTAACAAAGGATCCGCTGGTAAGGCGCCCTGGAGACCTGGAATCCCCCCTGGCGGTGGAAGAGCCAGGCGACTCCGGCCATCATTCCCAGCCAGGTTCCAGAAATCGTAAAGACGCCATCCAGGCTGAGCGGATCAATTTCACTTCCGGGGTTGGCTGCCAGGGCATTTCGTTCCCATTCGCCAGGGATTTGCCAGTCCCCAAGGGCAAACACAGGCAGCAGCATGATCACCCCAAGCAACACTGAAGAGGCGAGGGCCAGGCCGAACATCTGCCTCAACGAGCGTGCGCGCAGCCAGGTGTTCAGCGGCTTCTCGACCCACAGAAACGCTAACAGCAGCAGTCCACCGACCAGCCAGCCCAGCACAACGTCGCTGATGAAATGAACGCCCAGGAATATCCGCGAAAAGCCGATCAGGAGAATTACGAGCCCAAAGATGATTTTTCCGCCCTTCTGGCGCACACCGGCAGCAATCAGGCCCCAGATGCTGGCGGCATTCTGCGCGTGGCCAGAAGGAATACCGAAGGAAGGCTCAACCGATAAGGCCCGGATGCGGGTGTCAAACCAGTAGGGACGGGGTTCATGGAAGGTGACTTTGAGGAAGGCGCCCAGGCCGTTGCTCAAGAGGAGCATGATTGCGACTCGCAGACCCAGGCGCGCACTCACGCTCCAGTACAAAATTGGCATAACCAGCAGATAAAATTCCTCATTCCCAAGCAGTGAAACCATTCGCATCGGTTCGGCCAGCCAGTCGCCTAGCGCCTGGACAGCCACAATCCATAGAATCTCAAGTTGATGAAGAGTGTCCATCTTGTTAATCCATTTTGAGACCTTTCCCAATAGGCCCCTAAGGTTAATATCCTTTCAGGATCGATTGTGAAAGGTTGACGTTTGACAGGATTATATTGTACACTCGAGATATGAAAATAAAAACGCCACGCTGGTGGGATGTTCCCGCCGCTTTATTCTTAATGGGTGCGCTGTTAAGCGCAGCATTGCGGTTGCATGCGACCGAATGGACGGCGGAACTAAGCCGGATTGAGTTTAATGTCATCCTGGCGGCGATATTCGGTTTTTCGCTGGGGATCAGCAGGTTCCGCGGCCGCTGGACATTCTTAATGGGGTTAATCTACAGCCTGTTTTTTATCCCGTGGCAGCTCGGCCTGATTATCCCGGGCATGGAGTGGACTGAGAGGCTTAACCTGCTCTATGCGCGCCTGTGGTATGCGACGGCTGATTTCCTGGCAAACCAACCGGTCAAAGATCCTATCCTGTTTCTGACCACGATGATGATCCTCTACTGGCTTGCCAGCTTGCTGTCGTCTTATCAACTCGTCCGGCGTGCTAACCCCTGGCTGCCGTTGCTTTCGCTGGGGGTAATGATCATCGTTATCGAATATACGATGGAGATGTACCGCTATGCCCGGGTGGTCGGCGCCACCTATAGTTTCGTCTTCATTGTTTTCACATTGCTCTTAATGGGCCGGCTTTATTATCTTCGCTCACGGAAAGAATGGGAGCAACGCGGTGGCACGGTTGAACTGGAAGTGGGCTATGACCTGGGCCGGGGCGTGGCCGTGGCAGCGGTGATCCTGGCACTGGTCGCCTGGAATACGCCGAGGGTGGTCAATTTCTTTGACACCAATAACCCGGCCAGAGAGCGTGTCACGCGCAGCTGGCAGGTATTCCGTGATCGGATCTCTAACGCGGCTAATTCACTGCGCAGTCCCAGCCCGATGGTGGTAGAAGGCTATGGGAGTAATATCTTCCTGGGCACAGGCGGGGAACTGAGCGAAGAAGTTGTTTTCACGGTTGAACCAGAATATGGCCGCAATACCGGCCGGTTTTATTGGACGGCGCGCACGTATGACCAATACCGGAGCGGCCAGTGGTTGACAACGATTTCTGACACGCTGAAGATCGGTCCCAGCCAGAACCCGGTTGAACTGCCCAACTGGAATATGCGCCGCAGGATGGAGCTTTCTTTCAACTCGCGCATCTCGTTATTAAAAACCCTCTACTACTCGGGCGAGCCGGTAAATATTAACCGCGAAGCAGAAGCGGTTGTGTCGATTGCCGATGATGGCGCGGCGGATGTCAATGCGCTTCTGCTTGATCCGCCGCTCAAAGCCGGTGAGACGTACAGCGTTCGGGTTTCCATCGCCCAGCCGACGGTTTTAGGCCTGCGTGAGTCTGGCGAAGAATATCCGGATTGGGTCAGCGAGCGCTACCTGGATATCCCGGAAAACTTTTCACCCCGAATCATCGAACTGGCCCGCCAGATTGCAGGCGAAGAGCCAACCCCTTACGACAAGGCGGTTGCGATCACGCAGTACCTGCGCCGCACGATCACTTACGCGGAAACTGTTCCCGAGCCGCCGCGGGGCCGCGAGCCGTTGGAGTGGTTCCTCTTCGATCATCGGGCTGGCTTTTGCAACTATTACGCGTCGGCTCAGGTGCTCATGCTTCGTTCACTGGGAGTTCCGGCGCGCCTCGCCGTGGGTTATGCGGAGGGTATCTGGGACCCAGAAGTCGAAGTGTACGTGGTGGCGGGGAAAGACAGCCACGCCTGGCCGGAGGTTTACTTCGCGAATATCGGCTGGGTAGCATTTGAGCCGACGGTCTCACAGCCGGTCCAGGAGTTCCCGGCGGGCGAGCGCGTAGAAGCCCAGTCTCCGCAGTCTCCCAGTGAGATCAACCCTGAGCCGACCTTTGATCCGCTTTCCATGGTCCCGCCGCCGGGTGATCCGTTCGATCCATCCGCTCTGGATTTGCCTGCCAGCAACCCGCTCGATTCCATTAAGCCCTGGATGGTTGTGCTGTTCCTGGCCCTGGTTGTTCTGGCTTTGGTGTCTTTCCTGGAATGGCGGCGGCGCAGATCGCAGGATTTACCCTTGCCCAGCTTTTTGGAAAAAACGCTGGACGAATACGGCTTCCGCACGCCTGCCTGGCTGAGAATGTGGTCACGGCGTGCGCTCCGAACCCCGATGGAGAACCTGTTTTCTGCTGTGGCCTTGATGCTGCGCGTTTGGGGGCAGCCAGTTGAGCCCGCCCAAACGCCGGCCGAACAGGTGGCGCTGCTCGTTAACGTAGTGCCCGGCATTCAAAACCAGGCGCTTATTCTGTTAGATGAATACCAGCGGGCCATGTACAGCCAATATCCGGCCAACCTTTCACGCGCCCGCCAGGCTGTCGCGGAGCTACGCAATATCGGGTATCGAAACTGGATGATGCGCCTGGTTGGTTTGGAAACATGATCTGAATTAGCTCTCCAATCCAGGGTTGGGGGGAACTGTTGCATTGTAACAGGAGGAGCGCCTTGTCTGATCATCCAACTACCTCTCCATTGGTTTCTCTTGACCAACAGGTTTCTGCCGTGGCTAACCTGCTGGAAGAACTGCAGTCAGCCCTGAGGAGTAACCGGTCGCTGTTTATTCCCCAACGGGTGAATCAAATGGTGAGTGGTCTGGCGGCTGCGCTCCCCCAAATTCGCCAGCAGGTCCAGGCGTTGGGCGAGGAGTGGCGCAGCCTGCGAGCATTGGCCCAGATTGGCCAGGTGGTGAACTCCACCCTGGAGCTGGATGAGGTTTTACAGCTCGTGATGGACACCATCATCCAACTGACCGGGGCTGAGCGCGGTTTTTTGATGCTTCGCAGTGAGCTTGATGGTGAGCTGGTGACGCGCGTTGCGCGCAACTGGGGCCAGGAATCCATCGACTCGAGTGAATTTGCCATCAGCCGGACGGTCATCAATCGGGTTGCAGCGGAAGGTCAGGCAGTGATCACCACCAATGCCCAGGAAGACCCCCGCTTTGTGGGGCAGCAGAGCGTTGTGGCTTATAACCTGCGTTCGATCCTGTGTGTTCCGCTTAAGTTAAAAAATGAGCTGATCGGGGTTATTTATACGGATAACCGCATTCGGAGTGGTTTATTCTCGCAGCAGCACCTGGAACTGCTGACGGCTTTTGCCAACCAGGCGGCGGTCGCAATTGAAAATGCGCGCCTGTTTGCTTCGGTTCGAAGAACACTGGCTGAGGTGACCGGCCTGAAAAACTTGATGGACAATGTGTTCTTTTCGATTGCCAGCGGCGTGGTGACAACCGATGTGGAGGAGCGGATCGTCCTGTGCAACCGGGCAGCCCAGGCGATCATGGGTCGCGACAGCCAGGAGATATTGGGCAGGCCGATCCAGGATGTTCTGCTGAGCTTTGGCCCGTCTCTGGAGGTACATCTGAAAGATGTGCTGGAACGTGACCGGACTGTGGTTGACCTGGAGATGAACTCTGATCTGCCGCAGCGCGGTGCGATCGATTTACGCCTGAGTCTTTCGCCTTTGAAAGATATTCAGAAAACCACCCAGGGCGTGGCGATTGTGATGGAAGACCTGACGGAAAAGAAACGACTCGAGGCGCAGCGCCGCCTGTTCGAGCGCATGGTCTCCCCGGCAGTCATTGAGCAGCTAAACCCAAACAGCCTGCAATTGGGCGGCAATCGCATGGAAATTACAACCCTGTTCGCGGATATCCGTGGGTTTACCCATTTCAGTGAAGAACTGCCGCCGGAAGAATTGGTAAAAATCCTGAATCGCTACCTGGCTGTCTCAGCTGAAGCGGTGTTGAATGAAGCGGGGACGGTCGATAAGTTTCTGGGGGATGCCGTGATGGCCTGGTTCAACGCGCCTATCCCGCAGCCCGATCACACCCTCCGGGCTGTGCGCGCGGCCCTGGGAATGCGCGAAGCCATTCATGCCCTGCATCGCGAACTGCCGCCGGAGTTTCACCTTCATTTTGGGGCCGGGATCCACCTCGGTGAAGCAGTACTGGGCTTGATCGGCACTGAAAAGCGCCTGGATTACACCGCGATTGGGGACAGCGTCAATACGGCCAAGCGCATTCAGGAAAATGCTGGACCAGGCCAGATCCTGATCAGTGCAGCGGCTTACGAACGAGTAGCAGGCTGTGTGCAGGTGCAGGCGGTGGAGCCTATCCAGGCGAAAGGCAAGCGCGAGCCGGTGAAGGTGTACGAAATTCTGGGTCTGTAAGATCGTGGGCAGAGGCGTTTTGTCTTTGCCTGGGGGGCGCTTATTCTACAACAGTAATTTCGATGAAAAAGGGATCTCCAAATGGTTCGCCTTGTTCATTAAACGCCTGCCACGCGCTTCGATATGTCCCGGGTTGCTCGGGGGCTTTAAACAGGATTCGAATGATGGCGTGCGTGCCGGCGCGGGCTGGGAACAGGGCCTGTTCCTTGCGCGCGTCTAATTCGGGCCCGGCGGTTAGCCGGACTCGATAATTTACGTTCCAGTTGCAGTTGCCGCTGTTTTCAACCTCCCAGCGCTTGTCGAGCGTTGAGCCTGGTGAAACAATCGAACCATCCGGTATAGTCAGGTCGGATAGGAATGTCAGGTTATTTTGACACTGGATCGTTGGTGCTGGGAGCACGCGCACTTCTGTCGTGGCGGGCTGCCCGGCCTGGGATGCACCCGTGGTGGAGGCGGTAGGGGGGCGGAAAAATGGCGCCTGCGGTGGAGCGGTTGCGGGGCGGAATGCTGGCGTGCAGCCAATCATCAGGATTGCCAGCAGCCCGGATAACTTTAGCAAGGTGCGCAGTTTCTGGCCCATGCGATAGCCTTCATCAAGCGTGGGCGATGAAGACAGGCTTTTTCTCATCGCCCACGCCTGGTTTTCGCTAGATCTCTTCGTCGCCGTCGTCGCCGCCTGATCCCACCAGCGGCAGATCGCCGCCGACCGCGCGCTGCCTGACGGCCAGTTCAATTTCGCCGCAAATCTCGGGGTTCTGGCGCAGGAACTCCTTGGCATTTTCACGGCCCTGCCCAAGTCGAATGTCACCATAGGAGAAGAAGGCGCCGCGCTTGGCTACAATCTCCAACTGGGTCGCCAGGTCGATGATGTCGCCGGTCTTGGATATGCCTTCGTTATACATGATGTCGAATTCGGCTGTCCGGAAGGGGGGCGCAACTTTGTTCTTGACAACCCGCACGCGCACCCGGTTGCCGACAATTTCTGGGCCAACTTTGATCGATTGAATGCGGCGCACGTCCAGGCGGACGGATGCGTAAAACTTGAGCGCCAGGCCGCCAGGTGTGGTTTCAGGATTGCCAAACATGATCCCGATCTTCTGGCGCAGCTGGTTGGTAAACACAACCGCTGTTTTGGTCTGGTTAATGGCACCCGACAGCTTGCGAAGGGCCTGTGACATCAACCGGGCCTGCATGCCCATGCTGGCGTCGCCCATATCGCCTTCGATCTCTGCGCGCGGGACCAGCGCCGCCACCGAGTCGATGACGACGATGTCAACGGCGGCGGAGCGGACGAGAGTCTCTGCAATTTCCAGCGCCTGCTCGCCGGTGTCTGGCTGTGAGATAAGCAGGTTCTCAATATCCACTCCGCAGTGGGCCGCATAACGCGGGTCAAGCGCGTGTTCCATGTCGATATAAGCGGCCATGCCGCCCATTCTTTGGGCTTCGGCGACGATGTGCTGGCAGATGGTTGTCTTGCCAGACGACTCGGGGCCGTAAATTTCGGTGATGCGTCCGCGCGGAATGCCCCCCACCCCGAGCGAGATATCCAGGGACAGGGACCCGGTTGGGATGGCTTCGACCATCATGTGTTGGGCTTCGCCCATGCGCATGATGGAGCCCTCGCCGTAACGCTTTACAATGTCGCCAAGCGCCTTGTCCAGGATGGCCCGGCGGGCATCGTCCATGGGTGGTGGAGCAGCGGGGATGGATTGTGGGGGTTGTGCGGATTTACGCGCCATGTTTCTTTCTCTCCTATGACTCGATTGAAGGTAACATCTTAGTGATTATATACCGTATCCTCATAAATTGGAAAACGGATAAATCAATTATAGTACAAACGTTCAACTCGTCAATGCTTAAAGCGAGGAAATTCGAAACTGCCTGGCGCCTGGTTCGCTGAGAACGGTTTTTGGGAATGGCGAGGGGTGCCTCAGCCGGGCGATCGGGTCGAGTCGACTGTCCGGCAGAATGCGCACAGACCGCTGCTGGTGGTGGGCTGGCCGCAGTTTGGGCAGAGAGTTAGCGCCAGATCGCTCTTTGCTTCTTGAAGATCGCCAAAAGCGCCCTTTTGTTTGGCATTTAGAAAGCCGACATAAAAAGCCAGTTTCAGGCCTGGCTGCTCTTCTTCCATTTTGTTGATCACTGCTTTGTGATGAAGCTGCTTGCTGCCTTCTGCGTGCGGGCATTCCTCTTCAATGTATGGGATGCCGCGCAACAGGGTATATGCGGCGGTCTCGCGCTCGTAAAAGCGGATGAATGGCTTGACCTTGCGGGCAAAACCGGCGGACGCTTCCAAAACCGGCGCCTGCCGGGCGATCAGGTCCGTTTGCCACATCAGGACGTTGCCAAACAGTACAGCCACTTCGTCGTCCAAATTGTGCGCGGTCGCCAGAACCGGGTAGCCCAGGTCGTGGGCGATGCGGTTCATCTCGTGCCGCTTGACCATTCCGCAGATTGAACAGGGTTTGTGCCGCCCGCGGGAGGATCTAAGGGCGATCTGCGGAATGGTTTCACCATAGGATTCGGCTATGTTGACCACCAGCAGATTTAAGCCGCGCTCTGCGGCGAATTCCCTGGCGTAGCGCTCAGATTCGTCCGAGTAATTCCCATCGCTGTTGATCCCCAGGTTGATGTACAGCCCATCGGCATTATATTCCAGCTTCCAGAGGACATCCCATAAGGCCAGCGAATCCTTGCCGCCTGAAACGGCCACCAGGATCCGCTCACGATGGGTGAACATGTGATATTTCTTGATTGCGCGT
>CAZBDC010000001.1:76766-122686 GCA_964490575.1 uncultured Anaerolineaceae bacterium
GTTCGGTCTGTTCGACAAACCACGCCAGATAGTGATCCTTACATAGGGAAAGGCGGTGCTGGCGCATGCGGATGACGGCGCGTTCCACGCAGTTGTGGCATTTGATTGTTGTCATGCGCTGGCGCCCCCGGAAATCACCGGCACAATCTTAATTTCCTCGCCATCGCGCAGCCAGTCATTTTCGTTGAGCAGCTCGCCGTTTCGCACCAACAGATGCGCTTCGGGCGAAAGGTTGAGCTGCCGAAAAACCTGTTTTACCTGGATGGACTTTTCTTCGAGCTTAAACTCTTGTTTGCGCAGCATGAGCCTGATCGACATGCAATCCCTCCCAAAGCGAACAAAGTCCGAAAAACTTATTCTACTCTACCAGGCTCTCCTGCAGGCACAAAAGCCATGAATTTGCAGGGCCTTCGGGTTCAGACAGGCTCAGAACCAGGATCGGCTGGCGCACAAGGTCCTCGCCCAGGCCTTCGATCTGCACTTCTTTGACCCGCGCATCCAGCCACCGGCGGGGTAAATAGCCGATGGTGGTGGGGCTGCCAGCAATGGCTTCGATCATCGCGGCGGGGTCAGGCGCGAGCGCGCTGACGTTTGTGGGTAAGGGCCCACCTGCGATTGATGTGAAAATTTGCTGGATATCTTCTCCGGCCGGATATGCCCAGGGCTGAACTTCTCCGGCTGGAACGTTTGAAGGCCATGCGTTTCGGGTTCCGCGGTAAATTGACAGGAGATCAGCCAGCGGGAGTTTCTCGAGGGGGTTTTGAGGATGGACGATGAAAACCAGCTCTTCTTCGCCCAATATGGCGGTAAAATTGCCGGGCAGGCTGCCGCTTGCGCCCCACCGCAGCGCCAGGCCAGCCGGGTCGGGCCTGGGGTCGGCTGCTGTGGTTGTAACCAGCCCGGCCTGGGGTAGATCAGCCATGCAATTGTTCAATAGCGGACTGAGTACGGTCAGGCTGGGAGTGAGGCTGACGTGGATCGCCAGTGGTGTAGGGTCTGGTTCGGGGACCAGGGTGGGCTGGCAGGCTGCCAGCGTCAGCGCTGCCAGGGCCAGCGTCAGGCGGCCCAGGCGGTTGGCCAGGTCAGACATAGTAAACAATCAGGGTCACGGTGGCGATGGCGGCGCAGTAGATGGCAAAAGCCCGCAGCGAGTGGCGGCTGAGGTAAGTGAGCAGCCAGTGGATTGAGAGGTAACCCACAATTGCAGCGGTGAAAAAACCGGCCAGGATGATGGGTAGAAAACCAGACAGGTTGGGCACCTCGATTAAGTCGGCGCTGGCCAGCAGCCCCGCAGCCAGCATGATCGGGATGGACATCAAGAATGAAAAGCGGGCGGCTGCCGGGCGTTCCAGGTGCCGTGACAATCCGCCGGCGATGGTTGAGCCAGAGCGGGAAATGCCCGGAAAGACTGCCAGGGCCTGAGCGAAGCCCATCCAGAGAGCGTCCTTCCAGGTGATGCTATCCAACGGGCGGCTGCGCCGGCCGATCCATTCAGAAACCAGCAGGAATGAGGCGGTGACCAGCAGAAAAAGCGCCGTGGCGACCGGGCTGTTAAACGCGCTTTCTACATGGTCTTTGATAAACACCCCGAATAATCCCGCTGGGATTGTGGCCAGGATTAAATACCAGCCCATTCGGGACTTGAGCGTCGAAAACGGGCGCCGATGCGTCAGCCCCTGGACAAAGCCAGAAAGGATGCTCCACAGGTCTTTGCGGAAGTAGACGATCACGGCCAGAAGTGTACCCATCTGGACCAGTACATCGAATACGAAAACGTGTTCTTCAGGGATGGTCCACCCAAGCAAGAACGGAACAATGACCAGATGTCCCGAACTGGAGATTGGCAAAAACTCGGTCAGGCCCTGGATGATTCCCATGATGATGGCTTGGAGAAGCGACATTGATGTTTTCCTCGTTGGATTGAAGTTTTATTGAGTGTACGCGGCTTAAGCGTTCTCCTCGATCTGAATGCGCTGGTAGTTTTCCAGGAATTCGGTGGCGAAGCGGTCGAAGACGCCGTCGATAATTGCCTGGCGAGCTTCCCGCACCAGTTGAAGCAGGGTAAACAGGTTATGGATCGAGATGAGCGTGGCAGCCAGCATTTCTTTAGCGATGATCAGGTGGCGCAGGTAAGCGCGGGTGAAATTCCGGCAGGTGTAGCAGTCGCAGGTATCGTCGATTGGGCGGTCGGCACGGGAATTGGCAGCGTTCATCAGGTTGATTCGCCCGGTACGGGTCATGGCCGCCTGGTGGCGCGCCAGGCGAGTGGGCAGGACGCAGTCGAAGATATCGATCCCACGCTGAATGCCGTTGATCAGGTCTTCCGGTGAGCCAACTCCCATCAGGTAGCGTGGCTTATTCTCTGGGAGGACGGCGTTGACAACCTCGATCATTTCGTTCATTTCTGGCTTGGTCTCGCCGACCGACAGGCCGCCAATGGCGTGGCCAGGGAAGCCGAGCGAGGCGATAAGTTCAGCTGACTGGCGGCGCAGGTCTGGAAAGACGCCGCCCTGGACAATGCCGAACAAAGCCTGGTCCGGGCGCTGCCTGGCTTGAAGGCATCGTTGCGCCCAGGCGTGCGTGCGCCGCATGGCTCGCTCATTATAGACCCGGTCGTATGGCGGCGCGCATTCATCGAACGCCATGATGATATCGGCGCCTAACTTTTCCTGAATTTCAATTGATTTCTCAGGCGTCAGCCGGTGAGTTGAGCCATCGATGTGGCTCTTAAAAGTCACCCCATCTTCATCGATTTTGCGCATTTCTGCCAGGGAAAATACCTGAAAGCCACCTGAATCCGTCAGGATCGGATGCGGCCAGTTCATAAACCGGTGCAGCCCGCCCATCTCAGCGACCAGGTCGGCGCCAGGGCGGAGATACAGGTGATAGGTGTTGGATAAGACGAGTGAGGCTCCAATATCCTTGAGCTGAGCCGGGGTAACCGCCTTGACGGTGGCCTGGGTTCCCACTGGAGCGAAAATCGGCGTCAAAATATCGCCGTGAGGGGTTGAAAATACGCCCGCCCGAGCGTTGTCCTGGCGGGCAGTCAGGGTGAATGAAAAAGAATCCTGGTTTGGCAGCGTCATAGGGATAGATTATACTCTCACTTCAAAATCTTCCGCCAGCTTGTTCGGAAATCTCTGACAGTTTATACTTAGGGGATGCTTGCACTTATTGCTCAGGAGAATCTTCTTCATGCTGCCTCGATTGCACAAACGATGGAAAATACGCGAACGCATTCCGGCTGAACTTGACCAGGCCTTGTCCGCTTACCCGGCATTTTTTCGCCAGATTCTTTTTTACCGTGGCGTCGTCGATGAACAGTCCGCGCGGGCCTATCTCGATGGTCAGGTTGACCAGGATGATCCTTATCTACTGGCAGATATGCAGACCAGCGTCGATCGCCTGTTTTGGGCGATTGATCACCAGGAGAGCATCGCGGTCTATGGCGATTACGATGTCGATGGGGTTACTGCCACAGCCCTGCTGACCCAGGTGCTCCGGCGGTATGGGGCCCAGGTGAACCCTTATATTCCTAACCGTTTTGATGAAGGGTATGGCCTGAATATTGAGGCGCTTGAGGCGCTGGCTGCGGAAGGCATCAAGGTGGTGGTTACCGTTGACTGCGGGATTCGCTCGCCCAGGGAAGCTGCCCGGGCGGCCGAATTGGAGATGGACCTGATCATCAGCGACCATCACCACCCGGGTGATGAGATTCCGGATGCATGGTCGGTCATCTGTCCGAAACGGCCGGAAGACCCGTACCCATTCAAGGAGCTGGCTGGAGTGGGACTGGCCTACAAAATTGCCAGGGCCATGGAAATTCGCCGTCCAGGCGCCGGCGTGAGGGCTGAGGATTGGCTGGACCTGGTCGCGCTTGGAACGGTGGCAGATGTGGTTCCCCTGCAAGGCGAAAACCGGGCGCTGGTCCGGCGGGGGCTGGAGCGGATGCGCAACTCCTCCAGGCCCGGTCTGATCTCCCTGGCGAACGTGGCCAGGATCAAGCTGCCAGGGGTGTCTGCCGGAGATATTGGCTTTGTCCTGGGGCCGCGCCTGAACGCTGCCGGCCGGCTGGATACGGCCAGGGATGCGCTGCGCCTGCTCATGACGGAAGATCTCATGGAAGCCGGTAAACTGGCACAACAGCTCGATAACCAGAACCGCCAGCGCCAGGAATTGACTCGCCAGATGCAGGAACAGGCAGTCCTGCTGGCCGAATCGACTGGTCCGCAAGAAATGCTGCTCGCCTTTTCGCAAGAATTTAATTCGGGTGTGGTGGGCCTGGCAGCTTCCCGGCTGGTTGATACGTTTTACCGCCCGGCAGTCGTCGGTGAAGTGGGCGCTGAAATGACCAGGGCTTCTTGCCGAAGTATTCCCGAGTTCCATATTACGCGTGCATTGGATGAGTGTAAGGATCTCTTGGAACGCCACGGCGGGCATGCGCTGGCGGCTGGCTTTACCGTTCGAAACGAACACCTGCCGGAGTTGAGTGAGCGGCTGCGCGCCATTGCTCTGCGTGATTTGGCCGGTCTAGATCTGCGCCCCGTCTTGCATGCGGATCTTGAAATCCCCCTGCGCGACCTGCGCCCGGAATTTCTGCGCTACCTGGATATGCTCCAGCCTACCGGGCAGGATAACGCTGAAGCACTTTTTGTTTCTCGTAATCTCCAGGTTGTGCGCTACAAGCCGGTTGGCAACGAAGGTCAGCATCTGCGCCTGACCGTCAGCGATGGGAAGATTACCTACGATGGGATTGCCTTCCGCCAGGGTCATCAGGCCAAAGCGATGCCGGAACGGGTCGATATCCTGTTTGCCTTCGAAAGAAATGAATTCAATGGGCAGGTCAGCTTGCAACTGAATATCCGGGATGTTAAGAGCGCAGGAATCCCGGATTGATTCCGGGTGGCAGCTAACAAATCTGTAGTGCGTTCTGACAGGTCTCCAGGGTCGCAGGTGGGGCTGGCATGCTATAATTTATTCATCTGAATTCTTTCCTGATGACTCATTGGAGGATCGGCATGACCAGTGCACCTGCACGTCAAACCGGTATGACGGGTTCTGCTGCGGCCAGCGCGCCATTCATTCCACCACCCATTCTATCGATTGACGATACCGGCCTTTCACCACTCTGGCTGCAAGACCTGGTGCTGAAGGTGATGTATTTCCAGGGATACCTGACTGGCTATAAGATCGCAGAAGAAGTGGCACTGCCATTTTCTGGCGTTGTCGACCAGGTTTTAGAGGCGCTCAAGCGTGAAAAGTTAATCGAGGTCCGTTCTTCCCAAATGGGCCTGGGCGAAGGGGCGTATCTGTACGCCATTACGGGATTGGGGATTTCAAGGGCGCGTGAAGCGTTGGAGCGAAGCCAGTACGCCGGGCCTGCCCCGGTTCCGTTGGAAATGTATAATGATTCTTGCCGGCGCCAGGCCCGCGGCAGAATGCAGATCACGAACCGGGTGATGCGCCAGGTCCTGTCGTCACTGGTGCTCTCGGAAAGGTCATACCAGACCCTTGGTCCGGCGGTCAACTCGGGCACATCGATTTTCTTGTATGGCCCGCCTGGGAATGGGAAAACCAGCATTGCCCGGGCGGTTGGCAACCTGGTCATGACGCAGAATATTTATATTCCTTACTCGATCTATGTCGATGGCCAGGTGATCAAGATGTACGACTCGGTCAACCATCAACTGGCTACCGAGCAGGACGCTACTGCGCAGGGCACGGGATCGCTGCGAACCGGGGCACGGCGCGACCCGCGTTGGGTGCGCATCCGCCGTCCATTTGTCGTGACCGGCGGGGAACTGACTCTGGCAGGGCTTGATCTTGTCTTCGACGACACGCTGAAATTTTATGAGGCGCCCTTCCAGGTAAAAGCCAATAACGGGATTTTATTGATCGACGACTTTGGCCGCCAGCTGGTGCGCCCGCGTGACCTGCTGAACCGTTGGATTGTCCCTCTTGAGAATCGCATCGATTATCTGGCATTGCATACGGGCCGAAAAATTGAAGTTCCTTTTGATGTGCTGGTGATCTTTGCTACCAATCTTCCGCCGAGAGATCTGGTCGACGAGGCCTTCCTACGCCGTTTGCGCCACAAAATCGAGATTAGCGACCCCAACTATGAAGAGTATCGTGAAATATTCCGGCGGGTGGCGACGGCTAAGGGCGTGACGTATAACGACCAGGGACTGGCTTACCTGCTTCAGGAATGGTACATCAAAAGGAACCGCAAACTGCGCGCTTCTCATCCGCGTGACCTGTGCGACCAGATCCTGGATATCGCCCGCTATCTGAACGTTGAACCGGCGATGACGCGTGAACTACTCGACCGTGCTTCCCAATCTTACTTTGTTGAGATGTAGGATGGAAACAGTGGAAAGGCCCTTGGCTGAAAGACCCGGACGGTGGGCCTGGTTCGGGCCAGGAAATTTGAAATACTGAGCCTGTAGAAGATTGGAATTGATGGTATTATTACCGGCAACTCGCTGCTGGTTGTGCGGGTGTTGGAGGAGAGATGATACCGCCCGAATGGTTAGATCAGGCTGCTCGCCGGCTCGAAGGCCAGATCGAAAGAACGCCGCTTACCTATGATCCGGGACTGAACCTCTATTTAAAGTGGGAGAACCGGCAGGTGACCGGTTCTTTTAAAATTCGGGGGGCGCTTAACAAAGTGCTGGCGCTGGAGCCCTGGGAGCAGCGGCGCGGCCTGGTGACCGCATCGGCGGGCAACCACGGGCAGGGTGTGGCAATTGCGGGGCGGCGCATCAATGCGCCGGTCATCGTGTTTGCTTCTGAACATGCTGTCCCGACCAAGCTCGAAGCCATGCGGCGGTTGGGCGCTGAGATCCGCCTGGTCAGCGGCGGCTATGAGGCTGCCGAACGAGAGGGGCAGGTTTACGCCCACCGTGCCGGCGCAACCTGGGTTTCGCCTTATAACGATGGCCAGGTAATTGCCGGACAGTCGACCATCATGCTGGAAATTCTCGCGCAACTGAAGGAAATAGAAAACGCGCCTTTTCCACGGGTGGTTATTGCGCCGGTGGGCGGCGGCGGTTTGATTTCAGGCATTGGGGCCACGCTGAACCGGTTTGATCCGGCTTCTCGGCCGCTGCTGGTTGGGGCCCAATCGGAGGCCTCGCCTTTTTTCCATGCCCTGTTCTACCGGGACACCCAGGCGGGCGTGGTCGAGTTAGAAAGCCTGGCAGACGGCCTGGCCGGCGCGGTAGAAGATGGATCGATGACCATCCCGCTGGTACGCCGCCTGGTAGGCCGCATCGTACTGGTACGGGAAGAAGAGATTGCCAGGGCAATTGCTGGGGCATGGCACAGGTACGGAGAGAAGATCGAGGGCTCAGCAGCGGCGGCTCTGGCGGCCGTCTTCAGCGGCCGTGTTCCGGAGCAGCCGGCAGTTGTGATTATCAGCGGCGCGAATATCCAGCCCGAAAATCATCTGCGGATTTGTTCTGAGTATTCCTCCCCAGCTTTTGCTGGCGGTAATGACGCCGGTGCTGCTGACTGGAACTTAGGCGAGGGCCTCTTCGGATGAAGACAGGGTATCGGATCCTGTTCGCCTGGTGCATTTTGATCCTGGTGATCGTTCTGCCTGGGTACGCGTCTCCGAGCATTGCCAGTTCACTGCACCAGGCTGAACCTGCCCGCCAGAAAGCCCAGACGATGCTTTCCAAGATGACCCCTGAAGAAAAAGTGGGCCAGCTTTTCCTGGTTACTTTTACCGGCACAACGATCGATGAAACCTCGCAGATCTATGAATTGATCTCCAGGCATCACGTGGGTGGGGTGGTTTTGCTGCGCGCAAACGATAATTTTGGATGGCAGGGCGATCTCCTCAACCAGACGTATCAAGTGACTGGCCTGCTCCAGCAAACCAAATGGGATGCTGCTCAGAAACTGGTGATGAACTCAAGCGGGATCTCCTATTCTCCCCAATACATCCCGCTCTGGGTTGGCATGGCGCAAGAAGGAAATAGTTTTCCGCACGACCAAATTTTAGAAGGATTAACGGCCCTGCCAAGCCTGATGTCGATTGGCGCGACCTGGAATCCTGACCTGGCAGAACAGGTGGGGACCGTGATGGGGAAGGAACTGGCCGGGCTTGGTATCAACCTTTACCTGGGGCCTTCGCTGGACGTCCTGGAAAATGTCCCATCCACAGACGACGGGGATGACCTGGGTTCCAGGTCATTTGGCGGAAATCCCTACTGGGTTGGGAAAATGGGCCAGTCATATATCTCGGGACTGCACCAGGGCAGTGGAAACCGCTTGATGGTAATCGCAAAGCATTTCCCTGGCCGGGGAGGCTCTGACCGCCCTCCAGAGAATGAAATTCCCACGGTGCGCAGGTCGCTGGAGCAGCTGTTGGAAACCGAGCTGCTACCCTTTTTCGCAGTCGCCGGGCAATCCCCTGATCCGGCACAGAATGCGGATGGCCTGTTGGTCACCCATATTCGTTACGAGGGCTTCCAGGGAACCATTCGCGCGACGACGCGCCCGGTCAGTTCGGATGCGACCGCGTTGGAACTGATCCTGAACCAGGCGCCATTGGCGGACTGGCGAGCAAACGGCGGGATTCTGGTGAGTGATAACCTCGGCAGCCAGGCGATCAAGCAGTATTATGACCCGGCCGGAGGCGCTTTTGATGCCCGCACGGCTGCTCGCGAGGCATTTTTGGCCGGGAACGACCTGTTGTTTGTCGATCATTTCATTGCCAGTAATGACCCCGACTCGTTTACGACCATCTTGAGAACGCTCGATTTCTTTGCACAAAAATACCGCGAGGATGAAGCTTTTGCCCAGCGTGTCGATGCTTCCGTGGAGCGGTTGCTGACCAAGAAGTTTACCCTGTACCCGAGCTTCGATCTGGAAAATGTCATTGGCTCCGTGACCAGCCTGGAAGAACTGGGTGTATCTCAACAGGTGACCTTCGATGTCGCCCGCCGGTCGGCAACGTTAATCAGCCCCAGTATTAACGAACTGCCCAACATCCTCCCGCGCCCGCCTGAGCTGAGAGACCGGATTGTATTTTTGACGGACGTTCAATCTGGGCGGCAGTGCAGTGGATGCCAGGAACAGGTTGCGATGCCGGTGGATGGGTTGCAGAGCGCGGTTATGCGTCTATACGGTCCGCGCGCGGGTGGGCTGGTATCACAAAACCTGATGAGTTCCTATTCGTTTTCGGATTTGGCCCAATATCTCAACGGGAACACAACTGAGTTCGAACAACTCAAGATGGATCTGCAGATGGCTAATTGGGTGGTTGTCTCAATGATTAAGCCTTCGCTCGCCCAACCCGATTCCATGGCCTTCAAGCGCTTAATTTCAGAGCGCCTTGACCTGATCCAAAATAAGAAAGTCATCGTGTTTGGCTTTGGCGCGCCTTACTATCTGGATGCAACAGATATTTCGAAGCTGACGGCCTATTATGGAATGTTCAGTCGAACGCCAGAATTCGTCGAAGTTGCGGCCCGGCTGCTCTTTAATGAACAGGTAGCCAGTGGGGCGTTGCCCGTCTCGGTTCCGGGGGTGGGATACGACTTAAGCGTTGCGACTTCCCCTGACCCGGCCCAGGTCATTCCATTGAGTATCGACCTGCCGGATACGGTGGGCAGGCCAACCAGCACTACCCAGCAGCCAACCCCAGAGCCGATCTATGAGGTGGGGGATATTATTCAACTGCAAACCGGGGTCATTTTTGACTATAACCGCCGTCCCGTGCCAGATGGTACATCGGTTCGCTTTGTCTTTAACATCATCAGCCAGGAAAGCCCCACCCAGCAGCAGGTTGATACCCAAACGATCGACGGGATCGCCCGGGCGATCTACCGCATCGAACGGTCGGGGGTTCTGGAGGTCCACGCGGCGACCAACGAGGGTGCCCGGACGAATCTACTGCGGCTCGATATGGTCAGCGGTGGCGTAACGGTTGTCCCGCCAACCCCATTCCCAACAGAAACGCCGACCGCGACTCCGACGATGACGGTGACGCCGACTGCGACGGTCACCCCTACGCCCATCCCGCCCGTGAATATGCACGTTACCGACTGGCTTTATGTGATCGTGATTCTATTGGTTGGGGCGACCGGAGTTGCCTGGCTGGGGATCCGTTGGGCGATTGCGCGCTGGGGGCTGCGCTGGGCGTTGTGTGGCGTGATCGGCGGAATGCTTTCATATAATTACCTGGCCTTCAACCTGCCCGGCACCGAACGAGTGCTCCGCGAGGCGGGCACAGCGGGCGTGTTACTGATCACGGCAGCAGGCGTCCTGGTTGGATGGGGGGTTGGCCTGCTGTGGAAACAGATCTCATCACCGAGTCTAAGCGGCGAACAGGCGCGCCAGCGCCGGGAGCGCGCCGCCCAGGCAGATGCCTATGGCGTTCAGGATCGAGAACTGGACAAAAAGGATCGCCCGGTTACTGGGCCTGGGCCAAAGTAGCAATCAGGCTGATCAAGAGGAGCCCGGTTGAAACCCAGATCAAGATCCGTTCGGGGTTGGTGTAGAAATAATGGGTGATGGATGTGCCAGGCCGCTTGGCTGGCCGGTTAATCGGCTGGTAGCTGCCCAGTAAGCTCTCTTGAAATATTTCGATCGTCTGCGGACGGTCATCCGGATGAAGAGACATGGCCCACAAGATCGCTTTCTCGGTGCGCGGGCTGATGCCGGGGTTGATTTGCCTGGGCGGGGTAAAATTGTCTGGATCGAGAAACCGGTCACGGGCATCAGTCGGGGGTTGGTTGGTCAGCAGGTGATATAAAGTTGCGCCAAAGGCATAGATGTCTGAGCGGGAATCGGTGTGCCCGCTGTCGCCGCCGTATTGTTCCAGCGGCGTGTAGAGGGCGGTCCCCTGTCCTTGCAATACGGTCACGGTGACTTCTCCCGGCGCAAGCAGTTTGACCAGCCCAAAATCTACCAGCTTTACCAGCCCACTCGGCGTGAGCTTGAGGTTGCTCGGTTTTATGTCGCGGTGCAGGATGGGAGGATCCTGGTTGTGCATGTAGGACAGGGCATCTGCCAGCTGGCTGCTCCAGTTTAAGACATCCTGTTCTTGCAGGAAGGTGCCGGCATGGCGCGCTTCTAGCATCAGCGTGCGCAAATCTTTGCCAGGGACAAAATCCATCACCAGGTAATCTCGGCTGCCAACCGAGAAGAAGTCAGAGACTTTGGGGAGGTTGGGATGGTCCAGGCGCGCCAGGACAGTCGCCTCGCGCAGGAACTGCTCGCGGGTTTCTCGCAAAAGATCGATGGGAAGCGAGCGGTCGTGTTCGACTTCTTTCAGAGCGCACAGGCGCCCTTCAAGCCGCATATCATCAGCCAGGTAGATGCTGCCCATGCCGCCCTGACCGATAATCCGGCGAACCTTATAACGACCGCGCAGAACTTCTCCAGCTTTTAGCGGGATGGTCATAGCGCGACTTCCTCAAGTCTGTGAAATCCAAGAAAGGGCTTTTGGAGCGGTATATTTGTTTCGGCGTAGGACCGCGGGGGTTACCAAAAGCGCTATTTTCTGCTATATTATACCTGAACTCGTTGGTAGCTTTCAGCTCCTGAAAGAGCAATTTGGATATAGAATCTTCCTGGGAGGGGTTATGGAAAGGAAAGGGGCGGAGCTTCCGGTATTAATTGGACAAACTGGCCCTCTAAACGGGCAGCGCTGGCTGCTTGAGCGGCCCTTGGTGGTGGGGCGGGATGCCGAATGTGACATTGTCATTGCGGATCGCCAGATATCCCGATTCCATGCCAGGTTCACGCCGACAGAAGAAGGAACGCTGCTGGAAGATCTTGGAAGTAAAAATGGCACCTTTTACAATGGGAGCCGGTTAGAAGATCCGATCATTCTCCTGGATGGGGACCAGATCCAGATTTCATTGGTGCAGCATTTCGTTTTTCTCAGTTCTGATGCCACCGTGCCGCTCGATCTTGAGTTGCCGCTTCGCAAACCGGAAAAAATCGGGCGACTGCGCCTGGACACGCGTTCTCGCCGGGTATGGTTGGGTGATAAGGAAGTTGTCCCCCCGCTTTCTGTTCCCCAGTTCCGGCTGCTCGAAGCGCTCCTCGAACAAAGAGGAGAGGTGGTTGAACGGCAGGATTTAATCGACATCATTTGGGGAGAAGAAGAATCCATCGGCGTTTCAGAGCAGGCCTTTGACGCGCTGGTCCGTCGCCTGCGTGACCGGCTTGCTTCGGTCGACCCGACCCATACCTATATTGTTACTGTCCGCGGGCACGGACTGCGCCTAGACGATTCGGTATAATGTGCTTTCAAGTAAAATCATAAAGAGGCCAGTGTTATGAGACGACACTGGCCTCTTTATGTACAAAGATCAGTTGCTATTTCTTCAGATTCGATTGCATTGAGAAGCGCAGCGCGGAGCGGTAGGCGTCCTGAAGACGCTGGCTAAGCTCAGCCTGCCCTTGCTGCTCAAACTGGTTCATTAATGAGTTGAGCACCTGCAAGAACTCTGGTGTGATCTGGTCGGCATGTTCTTCCAGGAACTTGCGCCGCTCTGCTTCATTCTCCGCGCCCAGGAGTTCTTCCGCCAGGCTGATCTCCGGTGGAGGAGTAGAAGCCTGCTGGATGACGCCGACAACCTGCTGCAGTTTATTCTGGCGATCAAGATTGTTTGATTCACGGGCTTTCTGGAGTTCGCTGCGCAGCGCTTCGGCGAAGAAGTCGTCCATCTGGGGCAGCGCTTCCTGGGCTGCTTCCTCGATGTTTTCTGCCTGCAGAATTTCATCTAACAGGGCGACCGATTGCTTCATTTGCTCTTGTATTCGCAGGTCGATCTCCTGAGTGATCTGCAGCAGGCGCTCGCGCATTGCGGTGAGTTTTTCCTTATCCCCGCCTGTGGCCTGGTCGATCCGGTCGCTCAGAATCCGGAAGAATTCGTAATCCAGGCCCGAGCGTGCCATGCTGACCATCGTCGTCAGGCGGGTTTCATTAGACTCTTCGAGGAATAGATCGAGCAGTTTCTCGCGCGTCAATCCTTCCTGGCTGGCCTTTTGCAGCGTTTCAACCGCGGCCTGGACGTCGGCGGTTTGTGCCTGCATTTTACGTCCCACCTCGGTCTGGGGCAGGATTTCCTGCTGCAGTGCTGCCAGTGCGCGGGCAGAGTTCTGGTCACCCTGGGCTAGCGAGGCTTCGATTAACTGTCCCATGATCTCGAAGAATCGTTCGTCGACCAGCCCGCTCTCCTGGCGGATAATTTCCTGGCGTACGTCGGCTGAACTGGCGCTGAGCAGGCGTTGAAGCAGTCCCAGGCGCTTTTGGGAGGCGTCCATCATTTCCCGGGTGATCCCTTCGCCCTCGAGAACCCGCTCAATCATCGATTGAAGGGTGAGCATGGTCTGCGGGCGGAAAAGGTAAGCTTTGCGTTTTTCGGGCGGCAGCTTGTTTACCACCTGGGTGATCAGGGGCCCGATCAGCCGTTCCTGTTCGTTGACCGGTAGTCCCAGCTCGGGCGGGAAGTAAGTCATGAGCAGTTCTTTATCCGGGTCATGGTAAACGACCGGCGTGCTTAAGGGGCCCTGGTACCCACAGCTCGGGCAATTGGCCATGTTGAAGTTTCCTGATAGAAACTTTTGTTTCGCCTCAGGATCAACACCGTTATCGAATAACTGCTCAACTTCGGCAATGATCGGCTGGCGGCAGCGCGGACAACTCACTTGTAGACGGGCCATAAAAAAAGTACCTCACAATCAACAAAAATGCTTACCGATTATACCACCCTGGTATTGGCTCTTCCAAAATTGCTGCGCGGCAATTGCGGCAGAACCTGGCGCAGGTTTTCAGGAAAAGCTATACCATTGGGTGGTTGTTACTCGGCCTGTTTGTCCGGAGATTGAACCGGCAGTGAGAAGCAAATCCGCACGCCGTTGCCGGGCTCCGAGTCTACCCAGATTCGCCCATTATGCGCCTCGACGATTGCCCTGGCCAGGTAAAGACCCAGTCCGGCGCCTTTGGTCTGGCGGGCCATATCTGGCGCCCGGTAGAACCGGTCGAAAATGTGCGGGATATCATCTGCAGCGATCCCGGGCCCCTGGTCGCTGATGCAAATAATTGCCTGGTCCTGCCTGATGTGCCCGCTGATGCGAATTTCTCCACCCGGGGCATACTTGATCGAATTGCCAATCAGGTTAGAAAGCACCTGTTCCAGGCGGGCCTCGTCAGCCAGGAGGATGGGGAAGCCGGGCGGAAAATCGACGCGGATGCTGTGCTGGGTGGTCTGGATTTGCATCCGTTTGGCCAGCCGCCGCGCCAGATCCGGCAGGGATACATCCGAGCGCTTGATACTGAGCGCGCCGGCTTGCAGCCGGGAGGCATCCAGCATATTCTCGATCAAACCGGCCAGGCGGTCTGCCTCTTCTTCGATCACTGCCAGGCTATCCTGGACGATTTCCGGGTCCCAATGTGCGTCCTCGCGGCGCAGGGTGCTGACGTAGCCTTTGATCAAAGCTACGGGGGTCTTAAGTTCGTGGCTGATAATTGACACGAATGTGCTCTTTATTTCTTCAGCCTGCCGAAAGCGGGTAATGTCGCGCACGGTGGTGATAATGTTCAGCAGGCTGCCTTCGCTTGAGAGCAGTGGAACATATGTAATCCCTACCGGCAGCGGGGGCTGGTCATCGAACCGCTTTAGGTCCCCTTCGACGTATAAGTGTGCGTGAGGAGTCAGCGGCCAGCCGTCCGCCTCGGCTTTTTCGAGCGTCAGTCCCTCTGGCGAGCGGGCCCACCGGATGACCTCTTCGTGGAGGTGGTCCTGGATTTGTTGAGGAGCAAGCCCGATCATGCGAGATAGGGCCGGGTTGCTGCGCTCGATCCGGTTTTGCGCGTTAATGATCAGGATGCCATCTGCCAGCGAGTCGAGCAGGGCGCTCAGGCGGATGCGCTCATCGTTCACCTGCTGGTACAGCTGGGCGTTCTGGACGGCAATCGCGGCCTGGTTGGCAAAGCTGCTTAACAAAGAGTAGTCATTTGACGAAAAAACCCCGGCATAACCACGGAAGATGAACAGCAACCCGACGACCTTTTTTCGGGCCACCAGGGGAAGCCCAACGCCGGTGAGCAGCCCCAGGCTGGCTGCATAAGTCAGCTCATTGAGCAGGCGGTTAATTTCGGGGATCTCAAACGCTTCTGGGTTCTCATGGTCGGGGACTTCGGTGAGGAACGTCTCGACTGTTTTCAAAAAAGAAGGCGGCATGCCGTGCGAGACGGCCACCTGCCAGCCGCCCTGCTCGGAACGCAGCGCAATCAGGCCGGCCTGCCCGGCCAGCATTTCGACCGCGATGCGCAGGATGCGCCCCAGCAGCTTATCCAGGTCCAATTCCTGGGTCAGCGCCAGGGCGATTTCGAGCAGGTAGTCGCGCTGTCGGATGCGGAAATCTGGCAGCATACGCTTATCGTTCGGGCAGGCTGGCGGCGGCGATCGACTGGCCTACCCGCCGGCTGCGCTCATCGGGAAGCTGGATTTGAAACCGGCTGGCCAGTTCAGGGAACTCATTTTGCAGGACCTGGTTGGCTCCTTCCAGGATCAATGAACCTCCACTGCCTGAAGTGCAGCGCCCCAGGATCAACGCGTGCCGGATTTCATAGAAGTCGGCGTACAGCGCCAGGGCATACCCCAGGTAAATGCCCATGCTCTGCCAGATTTTCAGCGCGCCCGGATGCCCGGACTCCAGTTTTTGCTGGACGAAAGCCAGCTTCTCTGCGTCGGTGATATCCCCTGGGATCTGAATTCCCGCCCGCGGCGCCAGCCGGAAGACACACTGCTGCGACAGATACTGCGATCCAACCCCAAGATCCTGGGACCATTCATCGGCCGGGGCTGTTGGACTGTAATCGATCGGCGCAAAGGCCAGCTCATTCAGCCAACCCAGCACGTGTCCATGGGCGTCCACGTACCCGGCGGCCTGGCTGGACCCCATGGCGATGCCGATCACGGCATTGTCTTCAAGCGACATAGAGCCTGCCAGCGCGGTAACATCTCCATCGTTGATCACTTCGAGGGGAACCTTCATCACTTCACGGATGCGCAAGAAAAGGTTGTGAACCTCAGAAAAACGCTCGGGTGGGACGCTGCGAAAGAGAGACGCGACCATTGGCCGGTTATTGATGATGATCCCAGCCGAGCTGCCGCCGATTGCATCCACCCGCGGCATTTTTGCGGCGGCAGTCTGCAAGGCGGTCATGATTTCGCGATAATGATATTCGGGGTCGGCGTGTTTGCGCGGTTCCCAGATGACTTCTTCACTGAAGATAGCCTGGCCGTCGACGACGGCGCTCACCTTGCGGTCAGAGGCGCCCAGGTCGAAACCAATGCGGCAGCCATCCAGGTGGCGCCCCAACGGACGTCCGCTTTCATGCTCCGGGGGAACCTCGGAAGGATCACAGGCGATGATCTGGAAAGGTTGTTCGTACACCTGTTGACCCATGAACTGTTCGTCAAATTGGCGCGAGCCGCCTGGCGCGTAGCATTGTTTAAGATGAGCAGCGATCTCCGCCGGACCGCCCACGTAAACTTTGAACCCGCCGCGCTGCCAGAGCAAGAACTTGAGCAGGCGTTCAGCGTACTGGAAGTTGGCTGCAAAGTTTGGGTGCCCGGGGGGGAAAACACGGGTCGAAATTCTGGACAGGTTGCTGTTTTCGCGTTCCAGGCCAATCACCAGTTCCACGCCGTCCCTGGCAGTTTCCTGCAAAAAGGAATGGTTGGCCAAAACGGCCGGGCGAAAGCTCTCCTCAAGCGGGGGAGCATATTTCGGTTCGATAAGCTTAAATGGGGCCACGCAAAACCTCCTTAAGTATCATCAAGAGCGGTGTTGCTCGGCGATCGAAACCGCTTCCTCAAAGATCATCAGCCCTTCGGTGATGGTCTCGCGCGTCACGCACAGGGGCGGGGAGAAGCGGATCGTGCTCTTTCCACATCCCAGGAGCAGAAGGCCGCGCTCAAAGGACAGATCGACGACCTGATCCCGCAGCGCTTCGTCAGGCTGGCGCCAGCTCGATTCTTTGACAAATTCGACGCCCAGCATGAGCCCGATGCCTCGTACCTGGCCGATGCTGGGGTGCCGGGAGGCAATTTCAGCCAGACAGTCTTGCGCATAGGCGCCAACAGCAGCAGCATTGGCCATGTATTCCTCCCGGATCAGCTGGATGGTGGCCAGGGCGGCGGCGCATGCAATGGGATTTCCGCCGTAGGTATTGCCGTGCGCGCCTTTGGGCCAGTCCATCAGCTTCTGGCGAGTAATCATGGCGCCCAGCGGGACGCCCGAAGCAATGCCTTTAGCCGCGCAGACGATATCGGGTTCGGCCTGGAAGTTTTCAATTGCCCACCATTTCCCCGTCCGGCCCATCCCCGATTGGACTTCATCGGCAATCAGCAAGATTCCGTGCCTGTCGCACAGTTCACGCAGGGCAGGGAAGAAACCAGGAGAAGGAACAATGTACCCCCCTTCGCCCTGGATGGGCTCAACCAGGATGCCTGCCACATCTTCAGCCGGGAGAATCTTGCCCAGGATCTCCTCTTCGATATAGCGGACGACCGTCTCGCCATAATCTTCATCCGGCAGGCTGGCCAGGATCGGGTGGTAGGGATTGGGGTAAGGAGCATGGACGACACCGCTCATCAATGGGAAGAAACCCTTGTGGTAGTGGGGTTTGCTGGCAGTGAAGGTAATGGCGCCCATGGTGCGCCCGTGAAAACCGCCCAGGAAACCGATAAATTCGGTTCTTCCCGTGTGATAGCGGGCCAGTTTGATGGCTGCCTCGACGCTTTCTGTGCCAGAGTTGGTTAGAAAGGAACTGGCCGGCTCGCTGAAGGGCGCGATTTCGTCCAACGTTTCGGCCAGCTCGACCCATTTCTCATGGTAAAAATCGGACGAAATATGGATGAACTTTTCAACCTGATCCTGAATGGCTTTAACAACAGCTGGATGGCTGTGCCCGGTCGACGCGACCGCAATTCCGGCGGCAAAGTCGAGAAAACGGTTGCCATCCACATCCCATACTTCGCAACCGCGGCCGTGATCCATGACGAACGGATATCCACGCGGATAGGACTGTGAAACGACTGCCCGATCCCGTTCGATCAGCTTCCTGGCTTTCGGTCCTGGTACATTGAGAATTTGCATACTCCCGCTCCTGAATAAAAAAAGGACAATCTTATCTTACTTGATTGCCCTTCACAATACGACTGTAGGTCTTCCCATTCTTACCCATGATGAGTATCCTTTACCCCCCTCCAGCCTGGCTGGCAGAACGAAGCAGGCTGGTGCTAGACAATGCCTTCGGCCAGCGCCAGGGCGCCCATCAGGCCGGCATCGTCTCCCAATTCTACGGTGGTGATGATCAGCCCCTGCAGATATTCAGGCGATAGAATTTGCTCTGCCAGCGCCGCGCGCATGGGCTCGATCAGGAGAGAACCGCTTCGCGATACCCCGCCGCCCAGAATGACGATTGAGGGGTTGAAGATGTGCAGATAGTTGGCCAGCGCGCAGCCAAGATAGGCGCCGGCTCGGGCCAGGGACGTCTTTGCCAGTGGGTCACCTTGTTCAGCCGCCATGCTGATATCGCGGCCGGTCGGCTTTGCGATCTGGGAAAGCGACGAGGGCACTCCATTGGCTAATTGTTCAGCGACATACCGCGCGATGGCAGTCCCCGAGGCGATGGCTTCCAGGTGACCGCGGTGACCACAGCCGCATACAGGCCCATCGGGTAGTACGGTGACGTGGCCCAGTTCAGCCGCCAGTCCATGCGCGCCCAGCAGCAGCCGGTCATCGCAGATAACTCCACCGCCGATCCCGGTGCTGATGGTGAGGTACAGCAGGTTATGGTGCCCCCGGCCGGCGCCGTAGCGCCATTCGCCGACGAGCGCAAGGTTGGCGTCATTTCCTAAGCGAACAGGGACATCGAACCGTTTCGACAGGATTGGCGCCAGGGGCAGGTTCTCCCACCCTGGGATGTTAGGCGCCTGGTAAATCACCCCAAGCTGTGGATTAACCCAGCCGGGCGCCGCCATGCCAATGGCGCAAACGTTATCGGCTGCGGGCCATAGCTCGGCGAGCAGGTCAATCAGGCGCTCCAGGGGCGGCTGGTTGTTGCCCTGGGTTGGAATACGTTTTTGCTTGGTCGGGCGGTTTTCGCCCTTCGGATAGATTGCGACTCGGATTTGAGTCCCACCAACGTCGATGGCAATATACGTGTCCATATACGGGCGATTATAGCATGAAATCGATCAGGTAATCTGACCTGCTTGTCTGTTTTAGGGTGATACAATGATCAAAGGAGTTTTGATGATGATTAACCGCCCCAATATCCTCATCGTGATGACCGATCACCAGCGCGCGGATACGGTCCTGCCCGAACACCCGGCCCGCACGCCCAACCTTGACCGCATGGCAGCCGAGGGAGTGACCTTTACCAATACATTTTGCCCCTCGCCTCACTGCTGTCCTTCGCGGGCGACTTTCTTTACCGGGTTGTATCCGAGCGGACATGGCGTTTGGAATAACATCTGCAATGACCAGGCGCTCTCGCGCGGGGTGAAGCCGGGGGTGCGCCTGTGGAGCGAGGACCTGGCGGAGGCCGGCTATGACATGCACTTTATCGGCAAATGGCACGTTTCCGTGCTGGAGTCACCCAAAGACCGGGGTTGGAATGAACACCTGGCAACTGCCAAAGCCGGCGACCTGCACGGTGTGGGCTGGAATTATTATCAGGATATGCCTCCCGCTCCGGTGCGGCGCGGCGAAGGGGAAATCATTCGCCCTGGTTACGGCACGGTCAGGCTGTATGGTCCCCGCCCAGACGAAGCTGACCGGCACGACCAGGCAGTGCTGCGCCAGACCCTATCTGTGCTCGAAAAACTCAAAGATGCCGATCAACCCTGGTGTATTTACACTGGTTTTATTGGCCCGCACGATCCTTATCTTGTCCCGCAGCGGTTCCTGGATTTATACCGGCTGGAGGATGTGCCCCTGCCGCCCAGTTATTCTGACCGAATGGAAGATAAGCCGCGGATTTACCAGCGCATGCGCAACCAGATCTTTGGCCAGTTGAGCGAACGCGAGGTGCGGGAGGCCATCCGCCACTTTTGGGCTTATTGTTCTTACCTCGATGACCTGTTTGGCCAGGTCCTGCAGGCACTGGAGGCTACCGGCCAGGCAGAAAACACCCTGGTGCTTTACTGCTCGGACCACGGGGATTACTGCGGCGATCATGGGCTGTTTGCTAAAGGTATTCCCTGCTTCGAGGGCGCTTACCATGTTCCGGCAGTCATCCGGTGGCCGGCAGGGATCCATGCATCCGGCAGGCAGGTAGATCAGTTTGTCTCGCTGGCCGATTTCGCCCCGACCTTTCTTGCGTTGGCCGGCCAGCCCATAAACCGGCACTTTGCCGGCTCGAGCCTGCTTCCTTTTCTGCGCGATGAGCCATCTGGCGGCTGGCGAGAGGCGATGTTCACCCAATGCAACGGCGTGGAACTGTATTACTCGCAGCGCTCCGTGACGACCCGGGAGTATAAATACACCTTTAACGGTTTTGACCAGGATGAATTGTATGATTTGCGCAGCGACCCGCACGAAACCCTCAACCGATCCGATGACCCAGCTTACGCTGAAATAAAACGCAACCTGGTGCGCCGGATGTGGCAGTTTGCCTACCGCGAAGGAGACAGTATGATCAACCCATATATCACGGTTGGCCTGGCGCCTTATGGGCCCGGCGCAGCGTTTGGCGAATAGCTGATCCTGGAGCGGTCATGGCGAAAATGGAAACGGCTTCAGCGCGTTTCGATCGTTGACGTTTGCTGCAAACACTGCTATGATGGGTTCGCCATGCCTGTACGATACCCATTTAAATACCAGAATTTATTGCAAAAAGCACGCCAAAAAGTTCGCTGGTTGGCTCCTGGGCTGGGAGTTAAGCGGTGGGTGTTCGTGATTTTGGTCGGGACGACGCTGGTTGGTTTGGGTTTTGCCGTGTTGATCCTGGATGTCTACCGGACAGCCCCCGACACCTGGTGGCTGCCTGTTCTGTCATTCCTGTCGCTGCGTTTTCTGGCCCGCCCGCTGCGCGCCTTGATTTTTGGCGGGCTTGGGTTGGGGCTGGTCTGGTTTGGGATCTGGGGGCTCAACCAGGCGTTGTTGAAACCTTTTATGCAGCCGGGGCGGAATATCCTGGATACGGTGTCTGCGTTCCGCAAGCGCGACCGCGGACCGCGGATTGTGGTCATTGGCGGGGGGACCGGACTTTCGACGCTCCTGCGGGGGCTGAAAGCCTATTCGAACAACATAACCGCCATCGTGTCTGTTGCGGATGATGGCGGATCGTCCGGAGAGCTTCGCCGGAGCATGGGCATCCTGCCCCCTGGCGACATTCGCAGCTGCCTGACGGCCCTGGCCGATGATGAGACGCTGATGGGACAGCTTTTTCAATATCGCTTCGCTTCTGGCAACGGGTTAAGCGGGCATTCCCTGGGCAACCTGCTGATCACCGCGCTGGCTGAGATTACCGGCAGCTTTGAAGAGGGAGTGGCCGAGTCCGGGCGCGTATTGGCGGTGCGCGGGAAGGTGCTTCCAGCGACCCTGCACGATGTGCGCCTGGTGGCTGACATTCAACTGCCGGACCAGAACAATGAAGTCCTGGTGAAAGGCGAAAGCAACATTCCCCAGGCGTCCGGCCGGATCCGCCGGGTATGGCTAGAACCCAGCAACCCGCTGGCCTTTCCACCGGCTGTGCAGGCAATCCTCAACGCCGAACTGGTTGTGATTGGCCCCGGGAGCCTGTATACCAGTGTCTTGCCCAATCTCCTCGTCCCTGACCTGGCAGATGCGCTGCGGGTAAGCCGGGCGTTGAAATTCTACGTATGCAATGTCGCCAGCCAGCCGGGCGAAACCGATCACTATACCTGCGGCGATCATGTTCGCAGCCTTGAGAAACACGTGGGCTCCCGCTTGTTTGACATGGTGATCGTCAACAACCAGTTCTCTGGCCATCTTCCGGAGCGCATCCATTTCATCAGGCCAGAGAATGACCTGGGTGAGGAATACACCGTCTACAGCACGGACCTGGTTAATGCGGAGAATCCCTGGCGCCACGATTCACAAAAGCTGTCTCAGGCGATTATGGATCTTTATTTTGAGCGAACAGGCCCGGTTTGATAACCCGGAAAGATACCCGTCTGGGGAAAACAGGAGTAAACTTAAGAAACACGTCACTGTTTTTCACCCATGGCTCCCATGGTAAAATATCCTACACTTTTTGAAGGAGATGGACGAATGACTACAAAAGTTGGTATCAATGGTTTCGGCCGCATTGGCCGGCAGGTTCTCAAGGCCATTATGGAAAGATTCCCGAATGATCTGGAAGTTGTGGCTGTAAATGACCTGTTTGATAGCAAAACCAATGCGCACCTGCTCAAATATGACTCGAACTACGGTATTTTCCCTGGCACCGTCGAAGTCGAAGCGGATGGCACGGATCTGGTGGTCAATGGCAAAGTTGTGAAAGTTTTTGCTGAGAAAGATCCCGGCAACCTGCCCTGGGCTGACCTGGGTGTTGAGATTGTGGTCGAATCGACCGGCATTTTCACCGACGCCAAGGGCGACCCGGCCAAGAATAAGCCCGGCGCGAATGCCCACATTGTGAGGGGCGGCGCCAAGAAGGTGATCATTTCGGCCCCGGCGAAAAACGAGGATCTGACCCTCGTACTCGGCGTAAACGACGGAATGTACGACCCGGCCAAGCATCACGTGGTTTCCAACGCTTCCTGCACGACCAACTGCCTTGCCCCGGCGGCTAAGATCGTGAATGATAACTTCAAAATCGTGAACGCGGTCATGACCACCATTCACTCGTACACCAACGACCAGGTGATCCTCGACCAGGGCCACAAGAAGGAGATGCGCCGCTCGCGCGCTGCCGGCCTGAATATTATCCCCACGACCACTGGCGCCGCCAAGGCTGTTGCCCTGGTAATCCCTGAGCTCAAGGGTAAATTCGATGGTTACGCCCTGCGCGTCCCGACCCCGACTGTGTCGGTGGTCGATTTTTCTGCGATTGTCGAAAAACCGACTTCCAAGGAAGAACTGAACGCTGCCTTTACCGCGGCCGCTAACGGCGCGCTGAAGGGTATCCTGGGTGTGACGACCGGTGAATACAACCAGCCGCTGGTTTCGATGGATTTCAAGGGCGATCCTCGCTCCTCGATCGTTGACCTGCCCTCCAACATGGTCATGGGCGGCACGCTCATCAAGGTTGTGACCTGGTACGACAACGAATGGGGTTATTCCTGCCGCACGGCTGACCTGGCCAGCATGATGGCAAAATCCCTATAGGACGCATCTGGGTGTGACGTGATTACGAATACGCGACCGGCTGATCGAGGCAATGCAAACCGATTGGTCCGGTCGCGTGTTCTGCTTTTTTGATCCTGGAGGCTAGCATGTTTAACAAAAAAACCGTTCGCGATTACGATTTTTCCGGGAAGAAAGTGCTGGTGCGGGTAGACTTCAATGTCCCGATCAAGGAAGGCAAGGTTGGGGACGATACGCGCATCCGCGCCGCACTGCCAACGATCGAGTACCTGCTGGAACAGGATGCAGCGGTGATCCTGTTTTCTCACCTGGGCCGTCCAAAAGGTGGCCCGGACCCCAAATATTCCATGAAACCGGTCGCCGATTACCTGGCCGGCATGGTCAGCGTGCCGGTGAAGTTTTCGGAAGAGGCTGCCGGCCCGAAGGCGAAGGAAGCAGCTTTGGCGCTGAAGCCGGGCGAGATCCTGGTCCTGGAAAACACCCGCTTCTACCCGGGCGAAGAAAAGAACGATCCGGAACTGGCTCGCCAGTTTGCGGATCTGGCTGACGTGTATGTCATGGATGCTTTCGGCAGCGCCCACCGCGCCCATTCATCCACCGAGGGCGTCACCCGTTACCTGCCGGCCGTGGCTGGTTTCTTGATGGAAAAGGAAATCCAGTACCTTGGCCAGGCGATCAGCGATCCTGCCCGGCCTTTTGTGGCCATCCTGGGTGGGGCCAAGATCAGCGATAAGATTGGCGTGATCCGTAATTTGCTGGTAAAAGCGGACACCATTTTGATCGGTGGTGGAATGGCCAATACCTTCTTCAAAGCCCAGGGATACCCGGTGGCTGACTCGCTGGTTGAAAATGATGTGCTCGACCTGGCCCGCGAGCTGTTGAGCGAAGGCGGAAGCAAAATCCGCCTGCCGATTGACATGGTGATCGCGCCCAGCGCTGAGGAAGGCGCCGAGGTCAAAATCACCCCGGTCGGCCCGGTTCCGGACGGCTGGCGAATTCTCGATATTGGCCCGGAGACAGTCGATAGCTTTGGGAAGGTCGTGAAGGGCGCAAAGACCGTGGTCTGGAATGGCCCGATGGGGCTGTTTGAAGTGGCGCGTTTTGCCGAGGGCACCTATGGGGTGGCCCGCGCGTTGGCGGAGAGCAGCGCAACCACGGTGGTTGGCGGCGGCGATTCGGCTGCAGCCATTCAAAAGTCTGGCCTGGCGGATAAGATTACTCACATCTCTACCGGCGGTGGCGCCTCGCTCGAAATGCTCGAGGGAATCACCCTGCCTGGTGTGGCTGCGCTCCAGGATAAGTAGTAGCATTTAGAAACTCTTCAAAAGGGCGGGTGAGGTTTTGTCGCAGGTCTGGACAAAACCTCACCTTTCGTGTAAAATCCTTTCCTGCACTTGTGGACATTTTTTGGAGGAACGACTTTGGCAAACATCAAGTCTCAAATCAAGCGAAACCGGCAGAATGAAAAGCGCCGCGTACGAAACCGTGTTTATCGTGGACGAGCCCGTACTTTTGTGACCCGTGCGCGTCAGGCGCTTGCGTCTGACAACCCCGAAACGGCAAAGGAAGCCGTGATCCAGGCGGTCAGCGAGTTGGATAAGGCGGCGGAGAAGGGCATCATTCACAAAAATAATGCCGCTCGCCGCAAGAGCCGGCTGATGAAACGCCTGGCGGCGCTCGAAAAATAATTATTTTTAGAGCCGATTGCATGAGCCCCGGGTCAGCTATCGCATAATCCGGGTCTCCCATCTCTTTACCGGCAGCGGGAGTGGAATGCGCTCCCGCTTTTGTTTTTCGGGATGTTATAATTTTGAACATAACCGGTGGTTGATCCAGGGCAGGTAAGCAATGTTTGAGGCGGAACAACATCTGATTGAGGAAAAAATTCGGGCGTTTTGTATTGAAAACAGCCTCCCCGAACCGTCGTTGCAGTGGGGATGGATCCCTTTTAGTGGGCATTGGGGCATTTCCACGTCTTTTTTCCAGCTTGCCGCAACCGAAGCGCGACAGGGCAAGAAGATCAACGTCAACCAGCGTGCAATTGAGCTGGCTCAGCAGATTGCTGATTCTATTGCTTTGCCAGATGGTTTCGAGCGAGTCGAGGCCACGAAGGGTTACCTGAACCTGTATTTTTCCACCGGCGAATATACCCGGCGGGTAGTGGATACCGTCCTGGCCCAGGGAAAGGCGTTTGGAGCGGGCCTGCGGCGCGGTGAACGGTTGATGGTTGAGTTTTCTCAACCGAATACGCACAAAGCCTTTCATGTGGGGCATTTGCGCAGCGCAATTCTGGGGGATGTGCTGGCGCGTATCCTGGAGTGCGCCGGTTATGACGTTGTGCGGGCGAATTATCCCGGTGACATTGGCCTGCATGTGGTGAAGTGGTTGTGGAATTATCAAAAATATCACCAGGGCGAGCGGCCTGAAAAGGACATCACCCAGTGGATGGGCGCCATGTATGCCGAAGCGAACCGGCGCCTGGAAGAAAACCCCGAGCTGGAGGCAGAGGTCCGCGCTCTGTATGCGCGTTGGGACCGGCGTGACCCTGAGGTGGTGGCGCTGTGGGAAGAAACTCGCCAGTGGTCGCTGGATGGCTTCACTGAGATGTACGACCTGCTGGATATCCACTTCGACCGCTACTATTTCAACAGCCAGGCGGAGCACCCTGGAAAGGAAGTTGTCCAGGAACTGATCGATAAGGGCATCGCTGAGGATGAGCGCCCAGAGGGTCCGGTGATCGTCAAGATTGACGAGAAGTTGGGCCTGAAGAACGAGAAATTCCGCGTGCTGGTGGTGCTGCGATCCGATAACACTGCCCTGTATGCCACTGAAGACCTGGCTCTGGCGAAAATGAAGTTTCGCGATTATCCAGACCTGGCCCGGTCTCTGTACGTGGTGGATGTACGCCAGTCGCTGCACTTCCAGCAGGTTTTTAAAGCGCTTGAACTGGCCGGTTATGAATGGGCCGGCCGCTGCCAGCATATCCCATATGAACTGGTCAGCCTGCCGGGCAACGTGGTGATGGCATCCCGCGAGGGCACGGTGGTGCTGCTCGAAGACTTGATCCGTGAGGCAACCCGCCGGGCGCTGGAGGTTGTGGAGCAAAAGAACCCCGAGTTGAGCCTCGATCAAAAAACTGCCATCGCGCGCGCAACCGGGATTGGAGCGATCAAGTACCCGATGCTGGCCCGCGAGAATACCAAAATTGTGACGTTCGACTGGGAGGCAGCCCTGGATTTCAACGGTCAGGCGGCGCCATACATCCAGTATGCCTATGTGCGCGCCAACAGCATCCTCCGCAAAGCTGGCGGTCAACTGCCTGAAGAAAATGCGTATAACTATGAGCTTTCTACAGCAGAAATCCAGCTGGTTGACTGGATTTCGCGCGTGCCCAAAGAGGTTCAACGGGCCGCGGCCGAATATAAACCACTTTATATTGCCAGCCTGGCGTATGAATTAGCCAGGTCTTTTAGCGATTTTTATACGGAATGTCCTGTTATCCAGGCGGAGGAACCGGTCCGCAGCGGCCGGCTGCGCCTCGTGGCAGCCGCCAGGCAGGCCATTGCCAATGCGTTGGCTTTGATGGGCATCACAGCCCCACAAGCGATGTGAGAACCTGTTTTGCTGGCCGCGCGCTGGGCCCAGCCTGCGCAAGACCAGCAGCCAACCTACCGAACTAAGGAGTTTTCGTTCTATGACCCCAATTCGCACAATCATCATGGGTGCGGCTGGAAGAGACTTCCACAATTTCAACGTCTTCTATCGCAACAATCCGGATTACCAGGTGGTGGCCTTTACTGCTACCCAAATCCCCAATATCGAGGGGCGCCGGTACCCGCCTGAACTGTCTGGGTCGCTTTATCCCGAGGGAGTTCCGATTTTCGCGGAGAGCGAGCTGGAGCGGTTGATCCATGAACACAAGGTCGATCAGGTGGTGTTTGCGTACAGCGACGTACCTCACCAGTATGTGATGCATAAGGCATCTGCCGTCCTGGCTGCCGGTGCAGACTTCCGCCTGATGGGCACCAGCACAACCCAGCTTAAGTCCAGTAAACCGGTGGTCTCGGTCTGCGCGGTGCGGACCGGTTCAGGCAAAAGCCAGACCACGCGGCGGGTTTCCATGATCTTACGTGACCTGGGCTATCGCGTGGCGGCGATTCGCCACCCGATGCCCTACGGTGACCTGGTCGCGCAAAAAGTCCAGCGGTATGCTGAATATGCCGACCTGGATAGGTACGAATGCACGATTGAGGAGCGCGAGGAGTATGAGCCGCACCTGGATAATGGGATCATCGTTTATGCCGGGGTCGATTACGAAGCAATTCTGCGCCAGGCTGAACAAGAAGTCGATATTATCCTGTGGGATGGCGGAAACAATGACTTTTCGTTCTACCAGCCTGACCTGGGGATTGTCGTGGTCGATCCTCACCGGCCCGGGCATGAATCATCCTACCATCCTGGAGAGACAAATGTACGCCTGGCGGATGTGTTTGTCATCAATAAAGTCGACACCGCCAACCCAGATAGCGTGATCGCAGTGCGCCAGAGTATTTCGGAAATCAATCCTGGTGCGATTGTGGTTGAGGCGGCGTCGCCGCTCTTTGTTCAGGATCCGTCTGCGATCCAGGGGAAGCGGGTGCTGGTGATCGAAGATGGCCCGACCCTCACCCACGGTGAGATGGCCTACGGCGCCGGCTGGGTGGCAGCTCGCCGCTTTGGCGCGGCGGAGATCGTCGACCCGCGCCCCTATGCAGCTGGCTCGATCCTGGAGACGTATCGCAAATATCCTGGTACAGGGGCCATCCTGCCGGCGATGGGATATGGCGATGAAATGGTGCGTGACCTGGAGAAGACGATCAACCAGTCGGATGTCGACATGGTCATCAGCGCCACGCCGATCGACCTGACCCGCATCATTAAAGTGGATAAGCCGATGCAGCGCGTGCGATATGAGCTGCAGGAGATTGGCCGCCCTTCGCTGGAGGATATCCTGGTCAGGAAATTCGGCAAGAAATAGAATCTGCATTCCATGACTCAGAGGCTGTCCAAAAGGTATTTTTGGACAGCCTCGTGATAGCGAGATAAGCATGTTTGTCGATGAAGTTGAGATTTACGTCCGGTCTGGAAAGGGTGGAGATGGTATGCTGCATTTCCACCGTGAAAAGTATGTTGCGCGCGGCGGGCCGGATGGCGGCGATGGTGGAAAGGGCGGGGATATCTTTCTTGAAGTTGTCCCAACCCTTAACACGTTGGGGAGTTTCAAGAGTAAGAGCCGTTTTCTTGGGGAGGATGGTCGCCGTGGTGGGCCAAACAATATGTCTGGCCGTAATGGGAAAGACCTGGTGATTCACGTGCCGCCGGGAACGCTGGTGTACGATGCCCAGACCGGTGAACTGCTGGGCGATCTGGTGAAGCCGGAGCAGCGCCTGTTGGTGGCCAAAGGCGGCCGCGGCGGGCGCGGCAATCAGCATTTTGCTACCCCCAGCCGCCAGGCGCCGCGGATTGCTGAAAAAGGTGAGCCGGCTGAGGAGAAGAAACTCCGCCTGGAATTGAAATTGATTGCTGATATTGGGATTGTCGGTATGCCAAACGCGGGCAAGTCCAGCCTGCTGGCCGCGGTCACCAATGCCCAGCCCAAGATCGCCGACTATCCGTTCACCACGCTTGAGCCAAACCTGGGGGTTGCAGAACTTGACCTGGATACGGTCCTGGTACTGGCGGATATCCCGGGGCTGGTGGAGGGCGCTCACCTGGGTGTGGGATTGGGAGACGCATTTTTACGCCACATTCAGCGTACGCGCGTCTTGATTCACGTGATCGATGGACTGGGCGAAGACCCGCTGGCCGACTTCTCGCAGATTAACAGCGAGCTGGCCCTGTTTGACCCTGGTTTGGCGGAGAAGCCGCAGGTTGTGGCTTTCAACAAGATCGATATGCCCGAAGCCCGTGAACGCTGGCCTGGGATGAAAGCAGCCCTGGAAGAGCGCGGCTATGAACCGATGGCGATTTCGGCTCTGGCGCGTGAAAATTTGCAACCGCTCTTGTGGAGGGCGTATCATCTTTTGCAGGAAGCGCCCGAGCCTGAACCGGCGACCAGGGAGATCCCGGTCTACCGGCCTGAGGCCGATCCGAAAGCATTTGCCATTGAACGTACGGATGATGGCGGCTATCGGGTGCGCGGCGCGGCGATCGAACGGGCGGCGTCGATGACCTACTGGCAGGAGATGGCGGCTGTCCGCCGCTTCCAGCGCCTGATCGAGGCGCTGGGTATCGACGCGGCGCTGCGCGAAGCCGGCATCCGCGAGGGCGATACAGTCTATATCGGCGATTTCGAGCTGGAGTGGGCGGAGTGATCAGATGGCGCGGATCGGCATCTTCGGCGGAACCTTTGACCCCCCCCATGTCGGTCACCTGATCCTGGCAGCCGAAGCGCGCGATCAACTGAAGCTCGACCAGGTTCTGTGGGTGGTCACCCCGAATCCTCCTCATAAGCTGGGCAGGGAAATCTCGCCGCTGGAGCTTCGCCTGGCACTCGTTCAGGCGGCCATTTGCCAGGACCCGGCTTTTGTCGTCTCGCGGGTTGAAGCCGACCGGCCAGGACCGCATTTTTCAGCAGACACCGTCTTCATCCTGGCTCACCAAAATCCTGGAGCCGACCTGTTTTACCTGATGGGCGGCGACTCGCTCCGTGACCTGCCCATGTGGATGCGGCCGCGCCAACTGATTGATGCGCTGGCGGGACTGGGGGTCATGCGCCGCCCGCATGATTCGATCGACCTTCCTCATCTTGAGCGGGTTTTGCCCGGGATTGGGGCAAAGCTGCATTTTATTGACGCCCCACTGCTTGAAATTTCCTCATCCAATATTCGGGAACGCGCCGCGAAGGGGCAGCACTACCAGTATTTTGTCCCCCAGGCCGTGTTTGACCTGGTCGAGGCTCATCGCTTATACCGCTAAAAAATCCCCTGGCAGCCGGCCAGGGGATTTTTTTATCAGACGATGTCTTCGTTACGGTCTTCGGGGCGGGTTTCGTCGGCGTCATCCCCGGCGGGTTGGGGGGATGGGTTGTCGACCTCCGCGACCTGGCGCGGGGGAGACACTGGCGCAGGGGCGGGTGTGGCGGGGCTGGTGGGTTGCGGCGCGGGTGTGCGATATGGCGCCGGGTAAGCCTGCATACCAAAGCGGGTGAGAATGACCGTGCCCAGGGCGATGAACCAGACCAGCGCGTTTGCCAGCCAACCAAGGCAGGGGATCAGGTTCAGCATACTGGATAAGAGCGAAAGCACCAGCGTGCCGACCCCAGCGTTAATTGGGTCGCTCCAGGGCTGTTTGAGCCAGACAGCAAGCTGGCGGCCAACCATGAGCCCCAGGGATAACCATCCATACAGGGCGGCGATGCCAAGCACCAGGAAACCCAACAGGCTGAGCGGCAGGAGAATGATGGTGATGGCCATGATCAGCAACAGAGCCGGGGCGACGATGATGGTGAGCAGCCCCACCCCGCCCGAAGCGATCGGCTGGGAGATGGCTGCCAGGCCAGTGCGCTGCATCTGCGGGGCAGCAAACAGATGGACGAGGATCGCCAGGGCTGCCAGGGCCAGAGCCTGGAAGAAAGCCATCAGCGGGCCGGTGATCGGGTCAAAATTGATCTGGAACGGCGGGGTGCGCATGGTGGTGATCCGAAAGGGCAGGCCCGGGTTGGTTTCACCCTCGACCACGGCGCCATCTGCCCGGCGAACGGTGCCGCCCACCGCGCTCAGGCTGCCGTTAATGACGGCATGGTCCTTGAGCTGGACGTACCCGCCCAGAACCGAAACATCCCCGGTGACCGTGCCATCGATATTCACATTCCCACCGATCACAGCCAGGTCGCCGTTGACGGTCGAATCTTGTTCCAACTGGGCGTTGCCCCCAACGATGGTCAGGTCGTTGTTGAGCGTTTCTCCGCTTTCCAGGGTATAAGATTCGCCCACTACCAGGCCCTCTTCCTGCAATGAAACGCCGACGCAGCCGGTCAGCATCAGGATACAAAGCCCGGCAAGCAATAAGAGCGAAAGACGATTAATGTGTTTCATGATTGAGTACTCCTACGATATTGGTGCGCCACAAGATCAGGACCCAAATCAACGACAGCAGGCAGAGGGCAACCGTCAGGTAGATCCATAAAGCAAGATTGAGCGCCAGTGGTGTGTTTGAAATCCAGGTCCTCAAGGCATACAGGCCCAGATTTAGAATGTTGGCGGTGGAAGAAGCCGCCTGCACGACAGCGACCAGCCAGTCCGCAGGAGAAGAAGTGGCCATGAGATAGCCAGCCAGCAGCAGCAGGATGAAAACTGCCCCACCAAGGAGGAACCCAAAGATCCTCCAGGCCTGTTTGCGCTGCTCCTGGACGCGGCGTTCAGCCAGGCTGGACATCCAGCGCTGAGTGAACCCCGGGGCCGGAGCAACCATCCGGCGGGCGCGCAGTTCGTGATGGACCGATTCCCAACGGTGCTGCAGACGCTGGCACTGCTGGCAAGTATCCAGGTGATCCTGCAGCGCGCGCCTGTCTGTGATGGACAGTTCCTCGGGGTCTAAGATCCAAGTTTCAAATGGCTGGTGACTCATTCTTCCTCCTCTCTGGAAGTGCGCTCCGGGCCTGGTTTTCTCGCCAGTTCTGGGCCAGTTCTTTGCGCGCGCGATGCAGGCGGCTTTTGACCGCGCTGACGGTCAGGGAGAGAGTCCGGGCGATTTCCTCTTCCGAAAACTCGTACCAGTAACGCAGGATCACCGCGGCGCGGTCTTGAGGGCCCAGGTGCGAAAGCAGCCGGCGCATTTGCGACGTTTCTTCCAGTTCGCTAACGACTTTTTCTGGGCTTGGAGCAGAGTCGGGGGCGTCTTCTTCAGGTAGAAGGTCCATGCTGAGGATGGGGATGCGACGTTTGCGCTGCTGGTCGATGCAGTAGTGGGCTGCAATGGAAAGCAGCCAGGTCGGGAAAGGCCGCTTCGGGTCGTACCGGTTGAGAGCCTGGTAGGCTCGCCAGAAAGTCTCTTGGGCCGCATCTTCTGCTTCAATGGCGTCGCCCAGCATCCGGTAGCACAGGTTGTACACCGGTCGCTGGAAGGTCTCAACGATATTTGCAAAGGCTGTTTCGTCTCCACCCCGGGCTTGCTCGAGCCATTCCACTTGTAATTCGCTCACCAAACGCTCCATTTTGTCGTTCTGACTCTATATACGGAGGAGTACTCTTTAAGTTGCATTGTACGCTTATTTCGTGTCAATACCATCCGCAAACAGGGTAATCTCAACCTGCCTGAAAGTATAGAGCGAAGCGTATACAGCAGCCGGTTGTGCTAAAATGGAGGTGCCTGTACCAGTTGTTTTGGGCGCCTAAATCTCCTTCAGGAAATGTACTGCTATGAATTTTGATCGTCCACACCGCCGTTTGAATCCGCTGACGGGCCAGTGGGTGCTGGTTTCTCCGCACCGCGCCCGACGTCCCTGGCAGGGGCAAATCGAGAAGGTCGCCCCGGAGAACCTGCCCGCGTATGATCCAACCTGCTACCTGTGCCCTGGGAATACGCGTAATACCGGCGGCCAGAATCCGCCTTACACAAATACCTATGTGTTTGATAACGATTTCGCCGCGCTTCTGCCCCCTGAGGATGGTCAGCCCGAAGCGCCCGTTGGAGGGCTATTTACCGCTGAACCAGAGAACGGCCTGTGCCGGGTGGTTTGCTTCTCGCCCCGGCACGATCTGACCCTGCCGGAAATGCAGTTAGGCGATGTTGAGGCGGTGGTGCGAACCTGGACGGAGCAAACTCTCGACCTGGGCAGCCGCGATTTTATCCGCTATGTGCAGGTTTTCGAAAACCGGGGCGCGATGATGGGCGCATCCAACCCACACCCGCACAGCCAGATCTGGGCAACCGGGTACATTCCCAATGAGCCGGCGTCCGAGCTGGTTTGCCAGGCGGGCTACCTGCAGGAACACGGCTCTTGCTTGTTGTGCGATATCATCGCCGCTGAAAAGGCCAGCGGAGAGCGCGTGGTGGCGAGCAACGAGCATTTCATCGCGGTTGTGCCTTTTTGGGCAGTCTGGCCTTTTGAGGTAATGCTGGCATCCCACCGCCATGTTGGCTCGCTGGCCGATTTAACCCCGGGAGAAGTGACTGGCCTGGCGGATATCATGCGCCAGGTCACGACCCGCTACGATAACCTGTTCGAGGTGTCTTTCCCCTATTCGATGGGTTTCCACCAGGCGCCAACCGACGGGCGTGAATACCCGGCCCAGCATCTGCATGCCCATTACTACCCACCCCTGCTGCGTTCTGCGACGGTGCGCAAGTTCATGGTCGGTTTTGAACTGCTGGGCATGCCTCAGCGGGACATCACCCCTGAAACAGCTGCTGCTCGCTTGCGCGAGCAGAGCAGCGTGCACTACAGGCATCGGGATTAATCCGGCGAATGAAAGAACAAAAACACGCGGCTCATTACCGCGTGTTTTTTGACTCTTCGCCGGGCGGGCTAAAAGACGAGTTCTTCTTTCCCGGACAGCTTCTCTTGAATGTGCTCGATCACTCGATCCAGGTGATGGGGCTGGTGGACGAAATCCAGGTCGTCTGACCGGATGGTGAGCACCGGGCATAGGTCGAAGACCCGCATCCAATCTTCGTAAAATGTGTCCAGCAAGGCCAGATAATCGGGAGATATGGAACTCTCAATTTCCCTTCCCCGGCGGCGGATGCGCTCCACCAGGGTTGGCACCGGGGCCTTGAGAAAGATCAACAGCGAGGGCGGCGGAAGGGTCTTGACAACCAGGTCGAACACCTGGCGGTAGGATTGATAATCGCGCTCGTTCAGGTTGCCCATGTGATGAAGCGCCCGGGCGAAGATATGGGCATCTTCATAAATGCTGCGATCGATGATGCCTGAGCGTGGATCCTGGGCCATTTCCAGGTGCTGCCTGGCGCGGTGCCCGAGGAAGAAGATTTGCAGGTGGAAGGACCACGAGCGCATGTCGGCGTAGAAGTCCGGCAGGTAGGGGTTGTCAGCAACCGACTCGTAGGCCGTGCACCAACCGAGGCGCTCGCCCAACCGTTCGGTCAGTGAGGTTTTTCCGGAACCAATATTGCCAGCCACGAGAATTAGGCGTTTTACCATGAGCGTTTCTCAATCAATCCAGCTGGCCCGGATTCAACCCAAGCGGCAGCGGCGCGGGCTGCTGGCAGGTGCTGGCCAGGTTCACATGCTGCCCGGTTTGAGCCGAATCATGGATGCTGTGCATGATATCGAGGACGTGGTAGGCCATTTCGCCATTTGCGCGGTGCGGACGGCCTGAGCGCAGCGCGCTGGCCATGTCGGCCACGCCCAGGCTGCGGCTGTTGCTGGCATACCCGTGGCTGAGCGGCATTTCGTTCCATTCATTCGCCCCGGCCAGGCGCAGGCGCACCGGCCCGCCAAAGCCGTTGGGGTCCGGTACACTCAGGGTGCCGCGCGTACCGTAGATCTCGATGCGGGGCACTTCAGCTGCCCACACATCAAAACTGGTCACAATGGTGGCGATGGCGCCGCAGGCAAAATCGAGTACGCCCGCCACATGGGTGGGGACCTCCACCTGGACCCTGGTTCCATTTTTGGGCTGGCTGGTAATCAGGCGTTCCGGGAAAGTGACCTGGGTAGATCCTGCTACGCGCCTGACCGGCCCGAGTAGAGAGACCAGGGCAGTCAGATAATAAGGGCCCATATCAAACATCGGGCCGCCGCCGACCTGGTAATAAAACTCGGGGGAGGGGTGCCAGCTTTCATGCCCATGACAGAGCATGAAGGCCGTCGCGGCAATCGGGTCGCCGATCCAGCCGTCGTCGATCAGCTTACGGCAGGTCTGTAAACCGCCTCCCAGGAAGGTGTCTGGCGCACCTCCGACCCGCACGCCCTTCGTTTGAGCTGTTTCGAGCAAGCGAAGGCCATCCGCACGGGTGATGGTCAGCGGTTTCTCGTTGTAAACCGATTTACCCGCTTCGACGGCTCGCTGCCCAACCTCGGCGTGCGCGTTTGGAATGGTCAGGTTGATGACAATCTGGATTTCAGGGTCTGCCAGCAGCTCGTCCACGCTGCAGGCACGGGGAATCCCGTATTTGGCAGCCTGGGCCTGGGCGCGTTCTGGCAGCAGGTCCGCGACGGCGCTTATCTCCATGACCTCGAAGGTCTGGCCGACCTGGAGATAGATCCCGCTGATATTGCCGCAACCAATAACGCCGACTTTGGTCTTCTGCATCGATTGTGTCCTCTTTTGTCAAAAATTGATCTGAAAACTGGAAACAGTCAAATTCTATCCCAGAACCGGCTTTTGGACAATCTTAACCCGGCGCGCAGAGCCAGGCGTTTCGCACACCGGTGAAAAATGGTATGATAGATCCAGTTTGACAAAGGAGTCACAATGGATGCGAACTTTTTTGATCAGGCAGAGTTTGCCGACAATCCAGAACCCCGCTGCCCGGTAGTTCTGGCGCTGGACACTTCGGGATCGATGCAGGGATCGCCAATTCTGGAGTTGAATGAAGGGCTGCGCGCATTTGCTGGCGCACTCCGCTCTGACCGGCTGGCAGCGCTGCGGGTCGAAATTGCGGTGATCGCGTTTGGCGGAAAAGTCCGCGCTCTGGACGTGCGTGGGGCGGGCGGGGGAGATGCCGGCGAGATTGCGCGCTTCAACCCGATGGGCCTGGCTATCCGCCCTAAGGTTAACGAAGTCCCATTCGACGCAAACCAGGCTTTTGTTACCGTGGACCGCTTCCAACCGCCGGTCCTGGATGCGGGTGGCGATACGCCGTTGGGCGAGGCAGTTTCGCGTGCGCTGGTTTTGCTGCGCGAGCGCAAGGAAATCTACAAGCAGAACGGGTTGGACTATTTCCGCCCGTGGATTTTTACGATTACCGATGGTCGTCCAACCGACAAAGGCTGGGAGGCCGTTGCTGAACAGGTCCGCCAGGAAGAAGCTCGCAAAGGGGTTGTGTTCTACGGCGTGGGCGTCGAAGGCGCGGATCTAAAGGTGCTTGGGAGGTTTACGGACGCCCGCGCGCCGCTGCGTCTCAAAGGACTGGCCTTTAATGAGCTGTTTAACTGGCTATCCAAGAGCCTTTCGGTGATTGCCCATTCGCGCCCGGGCGAGCAGGCGCCGCTCCCGCCGGTTGGCTGGGGCTCCATTGATACTTCCCACTCCTAGCCCGGCTGGAATCAGCCTGCCTGGATAAAAGCGAAAACGGGGTGATGGTGGACGGAACAATGCTCGATGGATCCCAGGCTGGTGAAGTGCCCGGCTCCTCGCCGGCTGTTTCCTGGCGGGTGACGGGCGTCTCCGTCCCAGGTGTTTCGCACCGGCGGATGGGTCTGCCCTGCCAGGATGTACAGGGCTACCGGGTGGCGGGCCGGGGCGTCTTGCTGGTCGCCCTGGCGGATGGGGCGGGTTCGGCGGCTCATGCTTTCGAAGGGGCCCGGGCGGCTGTGGAAGAATTTCTACGAGCGCTGGAGACCCGCCTGGAGGGCAGGGAACTGCCCGGTGTGCCTGAAGCATGGCGCGCCCTGCTATACGAGTCGTTTGCGGCGGCCCGCGCGCGAGTGCTCGCGCAGGCTGAAGAGGCTGCCAAGCCCACCCGCCAGTACGCCGCGACGCTGACGGGAGTGATCGCTGATGGCTGCTGCCTGGCTGTCGGGCAGGTTGGTGACGGGGCGGTGATTGCTGAGGGCGAGGATGGCCAGATGTGGACTGCCGCGCGCCTGCAGCGCGGCGAATATGCCAATGAGACGCATTTTTTGACGGACGATGACGCGCTTGACCAGGTGGTGATCGAGGTGTTCGAGCGGCCGGTTCGGGCCCTGGCTGCGATGAGCGATGGCCTGGTTCGCCTGGCGTTGAAGCTGCCGGCCCAGGAGCCACACGCGCCTTTCTTCCAGCCGCTGTTTCGGTTTGCCAGCACGGTCGAAGATGGAGAAAAGGCGGCGACCTACCTGGCGGAATTCCTGGACTCGGATCGGGTCAATGCGCGCACGGATGATGACAAATCGCTCGTCCTGGCAGTCCGGTACACGACCGAGGGGCGCGGAGGATGATTGTCTATACGGAACAGGGCCGGGCGGTCGAGTTGGGCGAGACGATTGGGCATGGTGGTGAGGCGACTGTCTACCGCCTGGATGGGCAGCCTGGCTGGCTGGCGAAAATATATGATCCGGAGCCGCGCCCCAACTATCTTGCTAAGCTGCGCTGGATGATCGATCACCCTCCCGAAAACCCGACCAGCTCGTTGAACCACCCTTCACTGGCCTGGCCCAACGGATTGTTTTACGATGAAAAAGGCAGGTTGAAGGGCTACCGTATGCCCCATATCGACCATGCCCTGGCTTTGCTGGAAGTGTTTAACCCCCGGCGGCGTGCAGAGGTGCTGCCGCAGTTTGACCGGCGCTACCTGCACCGTACGGCGCGCAACCTGGCGGCTGCGCTGAGCGCGCTGCATCACAGTGGGTACGTGGCGGGCGATATCAATGAAAGCAATGTGCTGGTTACGCCTCAGGCGCTGGTCACGCTAATCGATACGGACTCGTTCCAGGTCCGCGAAGAGCGAGGTAAAACCCAGGTTCTCTATTCCTGCCCGGTTGGCAAGCCGGAATATACCCCACCTGAACTGCAGGGGAAGACCCTGGGCGAGGTGGCCCGCGAGCCCAATCACGACGCCTTTGGCCTGGCCGCGCTGATCTTTCAACTGTTGATGGATGGCAGCCACCCATTCCGGGCCCAGTGGCTGGGGTCGGGCGACCCGCCGCCCATGGAGAAGCGGATTGCCCAGGGCGCTTACCCTTATGTGAAAGCGCCTGACCGGCTGGTGGCGCCGCCCAGGAACGCACCCTCTCTGGATACACTGCATCCTGCGCTGGTCGGGCTTTTCCGCCGCTGCTTTGTGGATGGGCATACCTCGCCGCGCCGCAGGCCTGGCCCGGACCTGTGGGCGCGGGTCATCCGCGATGCGGAGGCCTCCCTGGTCTGTTGTGCTGAAGGCCATTTTTACTCCGGTCACCTGCCTGCCTGCCCTTATTGTGCCGGGGCGGCGAAACGGCCGGCGGCCCAAACCCGGCCCGCCGTGGTCTTTCAGAGCCCAGCGCCGGCAGGCGCGGCTTCCCCGGGTCGCCCGGTCGCCGTGGCGGCGCCGGTCGGGCCTGGCAGCTGGAGCGGCCTGCCAATGGGCGCGCTGCGCAGCCGTCCCTGGTTGCACCCGGGGACGCTGCGGGGTTGGGTTCTCCAATGGCTGAGATTAAGCGTGCTGGTTGGGGGCGGGCGCGGAGCACTGGCCGGCGCCGGGCTGGCTGCGCTGGTAGCCCTGCTCAACTGGTCGACCGGCAGCCCCCTGAACTGGAATTTGCTGGTGGCCGCGGCAGGGGCAGCCGGGGGCCTGTTGCGTGGCTGGCAGCCTGGCGCCCGTTTTGCCCACCTGGTCGGCCAGTATGTGGGTTGGAAGCGCTTCTGGCAGGGAATGGGGCTTATGGTTGGGGTGGCGGTGGGCGGTGGTTTTGGGATGGCTTTTGCCTGGGCAGCGCTTCCATCCATCTTCGCGGTGGTCCTGGGCGCGCAGGGCGGTCTGTACCTGGGTGGCAGGTTCTGGCAGGCGGGACAGAACCTGAGCTGGGAGCGAATCCTGGCTGTCGTGGGCTCGCTGGGCGCTGGCGGAGTCGGCTGGGGGGTGGCGGAAATTGCCGGGGCCGGCGGCCTGAATCAGCTGGGCGCGCAGCTTGGGGACAGCCTGCTGTTGTTGAGCGGTGATGGCCAACCGGGGTCGGCGCTGATCTGGCTGCTGGCAGGCGGCCTGAGCGGTGCAATGTTTGGCGCACTGGCAGGCTTGCTGGTCGATTTGTTCGGACGATTGGTGAGGTTGACAAAATAGGCATGGAGATTTCAGATGCAATTCATATCCTGGGTGACTTGCTCGGCGAGGTGCTGATCGAGCAGGAATCGCGTGAACTGTTTGATGTGGAGGAACGGGTGCGCGCACAGGCTAAGTTGCGCCGTTCTATAGACCAGCGCCAGGCTGCTGAAGGCGCGGAAGCGTTGGCCAGAGAAACAGCCGCAATGGATCTCCAAACGGCGCGTGCAATTGCCGGCGCTTTTGCCCTTTACTTTGACCTGGTGAATACAGCTGAAGATCGCTACCGGGTGAACATGTTGTACCAGGAGGCCCTGGAGAATGCTCCAGGGCCGGTGCACGACTCGATCGAGGAAGGAGTGCAACTGCTCAAAGCCAGCGGTATGACCGGCGAGCAGATGGCAGACCTGCTGGCAAACCTGCAGATTGAGTTGGTGCTGACTGCTCACCCGACCGAAGCCCGCCGGCGGACTGTCCTCTCAAAGATCGCGCGCATATCAGAGGTCCTGCGCCGGATGGGTTCTGACAGGCTGCTTCCGCGCGAGGCGGCCCTGTGCCGCCAGGAACTGCGGAATGAGATCACAACCCTGTGGCTGACCGACCGGGCTCGCACTGCCAAACCGACCCCACCGGATGAAGTTCGTACAGCTCTTTATTATGTAGGCCAGATCTTCTGGCAGGCGCTGCCCCAGGCCTACCAGCTTCTGGAGGAAGCACTTGAAAAACATTATCCGGGCCTGCGCATCGAGCGGTCGTGGCTAAGGCTGGCATCCTGGATGGGCGGCGACCGGGATGGCAACCCGTTTGTTACCCACGAGGTCACAGCGGAGACACTCCACCTGCACCGCGGGCTGGCGGTTGAGAACCACCGCCGTACCTTGCAGGATCTTTCCCGGCGGATCAGCCTCAGCTCGCGCCACCTCGCGTTGCCTGATGCGCTGCAAAACTGGCTCGACCACCGCCCTGTTTTGCCGGCCCACTCCGCCGCGATCCGCAGCCGTTATCCCCAGGAGCCTTATCGCCTGGTCCTGTCGCTGCTGGCAGCGGACCTGGCAGAAGCGTCTCAGGACGATATGAAAGCCCGCCTGCTTTCGACGGCCTCTCATACAGCCCGGATCCGGGTAGAAGACCTGGCCGAACCGCTCGAAGCGATTGCTTCGGCGGTCCCGGGTGCGGTCGCGGAGGGCCCTCTGATGGTTCTACTGCGCCAGCTTAAAATCTTTGGCCTTTTTGGGATGCGGCTTGATATTCGCGAGGACTCCGGGCGGATCAACGCTTCGTTGGGGGAAATTTTACGCGCCCTGGGAATTACACCTGACTTTGAAAGCCAGGACCCAGCCGGGCGGCGTGACCTGCTGCTGCGCCTGTTCGGTGAGCCTGCCCCGGACCTGGCCCATCACCTGGGAGTGAAACCGGAGACGGTCGAGACCTGGGCTCTGTTTCGCCTGATTCAGCGGACCGGGTCGGTTTATGGGGTTGAACTCCTGGGCCCGTTCATCATTTCGATGGCGCGCTGTGTCGCTGACCTGCTGGCGGTGCTGCTGATGGCCCGCTGGACAGGCTGCGCGGATGGGCTGCAGATTGTCCCGCTGTTTGAAACGATTCGGGACCTGGAATCCGCCCCGGAAGTGATGGCAGACCTGTTTTCCTTGCAGGCTTATCAGGAGCACCTGCAGACCTGCCCGGATGGACAGATGGTGATGATCGGCTACTCGGACAGCAACAAAGACGGCGGTTTCCTGATGTCAAACTGGGCGCTCTACCAGGCACAGGAACAGGTCGCGCGTGTTTGCCGGGAGCATGGCGTCCGGTTGACTTTTTTCCACGGGCGAGGCGGGTCGGCCGCGCGCGGTGGGGGACCGACCAACCGGTTTATCATGGCTGCGCCAGGTGGGACGGTCGGTGGGCGCTTCCGGCTGACCGAGCAGGGTGAAATCATCTCGTCGCGTTATTCCAGCATCGACCTGGCACTGCGCAATATCGAACAGATTGTCAACGCGGTCATGCTGGCTTCTGCGCCCGTTTGCCTGGCGCCCGATCCATATCTTGGCGATGGGTGCAGCCAGCGGGTTTCGCCAGAGGATCTTCCTCCGGCCTGGCGCGCGGCGATGACGCAGATGGCGGCGGCAGCCCGGGCTGAGTACCGGCGGCTGGTGTTCGATTCGCCCGGTTTCGTCGATTACTGGCTGTCGGTTACCCCGATTGAGGAAATTAAGCGGCTGCACATTGGTTCTCGCCCGGCGGCGCGCAGACCAGGTGCTGAAGAAGTGGCTAAGATCCGTGCCATCCCATGGGTGTTTTCATGGATGCAGAGCCGTTATAACCTGCCCGGTTGGTATGGGCTGGGAACCGGACTGGCGGCTTTCCGTGACAGTTGGCCGGATGGAGTAGAACGGTTACGCGAGATGTATGCTCACTGGCCGTTCTTCCGGGCTTTGCTGGATGTTGCCGAACTGGCGCTTTCCAAGGCGGATATGCAAATTGCGGCGATGTATAACGACCTGGCCCCAGACCAGGCCATGGCAGTGCGGTTTTTTACTGAAATCCAAAGTGAATATGACCGCTCGGTTGAACTGCTGCTGGCAATTAAGCAGCAGTCGGAATTGATGGAAACAGAGCCGGTGCTTCAGCGCTCAATCCGCCTGCGCAATCCCTATGTTGATCCCCTCAATACGATCCAGGTGGAGATGCTGCGCCGCCTGCGCGCTCTGGAAGACGCGGAGGGAACCGAGGCCAGCGCGCTGCGTGAAGTAATTGTGCTGACGATTAACGGGATTGCAGCCGGGCTGCGCAACACGGGTTAAAGCGTATGGGGCTGGTTTGATGCAGGAAGATACTGGATTTTGGGACTTTTATTGGGAGACCCGTTTGCAGCCGATGGAGAACCTGGGCAAGCGTGAAGCCATCCTGGCTGCGTCTGGGTTGATCCAACAACTCTCCCGGCAGTACGGCCGGCCTTTGCGCGTATTGGAACCTGGCTGCGGGGAAGGACAGGTCGTCGGTACGCTGGTCGATGGCCTGGCACCGTACTGTGCGGCCCAGGATGTGGTCGGGATCGATTATTTGGCGCAATCGATCGCCCGCTGCCGGCGCGACTTTCCGGGAATGCAATTTTGGGAAGGTGATTTTACCGATCCTGCTTTGCTGGCCAGGCTGGGGCAATATGACCTGATTCTGCTGGTCAATGCGCTGCACGAGGTATTTTCGGCCGGTTATTCCGAAGAACTCGGGGAAGTGGATGTTCCGGCTGCGAAACAGCGCGTGGAAAAAGCGCTTGCCGGCCTGGTGAATAAACTGGTTCCCGGCGGCTGGCTGCTGCTGTTCGATGGGCTGGAACCGCCCGGCGATCCGGCGGAACACCTGCGAATTCGCTTCCTTGACTGGCAGGCGCGCGCCGATTTTGAAACTTTCGCGCGCGAGTATGTCCCTTTCCGAATTACTTACCGGGAAACCGGCCAACCTTTCTCGGTCGAGCTTTCCCGGCGGGATTTTACTCGCTACATCACAAAATCGATTTTTTTGCGAAAGCACCTCTGGCAATCCGAGCGTAAGGAGAGCTACCAGTATTTTACACAGGAAGAGTTCAGGTCTGTTTATGCGCGGCTGGGACTGAAAATTAGCCAGCTGCGGGTTCTGACAATGAATGATGCGAAATGGCGGCGGCAGGTAAAAATCGCCACCCCGGGGATCGATTTTCCGCACGAGCATATTTTGATTCTCGCGCAGTGTTCCGGCGACTGATAGGTGAAATGCGGCGTTTCCGGCTCTCCATCCAGGGAGCCGGAAACGCCGAGGCCGGATCGATCAGGCACTCCTGCGGCTCCTAATATGCCAGGCCTGAGGATGCAGGTTCACCGGCTGGCTCTGCGAAAGCGGCTGCGTGCCATCCAAACAGCCGGGCGCGAACGAGCGTCTCGTCTGCCGGTTGCAGGAGGATGACGCCGCTCTCTTCGAGCTTCGCCCTGGTCTGGCTTTCCAGGCGCAGGGTTGATGCAAAGAGCTTCAGGATTGCTTCGGCGTCATCGTCAGCGGCAATCCGGTTGATCGATAAGCTGCCACATCCTGTGCAGCGATGAATGAGCATCAACTCACCGCCCTTTTCATCGCGGTACTTGTTGCCGTTCTTTTTTACGGTCAGGCCGACCGGCTCCATCGGAGATTTGCAGGCCGACAGCCGGTCGCCGGCCCGGTGTAAATCCAGGTGCCGGGAATACAGGCAGTAAGGGCAGTGGTTACGGTGAATGACTCCCGATAGGAAGGAATTCGCGCAGACGATGTGGCGGCAGTAGGCGCACTTAAAATCACCATTAATTTCGAAAATCTTGTTTCTCATCAGAAATCCTGGCGTAAACGCATGTAGCTCTGGTAGCGGCGGGGGCTAATTTGCCCGGCGACTACCGCCTGGCGCACCGCGCACCCGGGTTCTTCATCGTGCTGGCAGTCCAGGCCAAACCGGCACAGGCCGACCAGCGGGCGCATTTCGGGGAAGAAGAGCGCCAGGTCGTGCTGTTCGACGTCCCACAGGCCGAATTCGCGCGTTCCAGGCGTGTCGACGATGGCCCCGCCGTCGCTCCCGCCAAACTCCAGCGGGAACATTTCCAGGTGGCTGGTGGTATGCCGGCCTTTGCCGGTAGCCTGGCTGACCTCTTTGACGCGTAGGCCCAGGCCAGGCTGGAGGGTATTGAGCAGCGAACTCTTACCCACCCCGGATTTACCGACAAACACGGAGATGCGGCCTTTCAGCGCCTCTTTTAGCTCCTCCAGCCCTGCGCCAGTAAAGGCGCTCACCAGGCTCACGGGGTAGCCAATTTGCCGGTAATCATTGACGGCTTCAGCAATTTCATCGTCCAGCGTACCTCCTTCGTCCTGCACCAGGTCCAGCTTGGTGATGCAGATATGGACCGGCAGGTTAAGCGATTCGGCTGCCACCAGATAACGATCGAGCATGTTCCAGCGTGGGGCGGGGTTGGCTGCCGCAAAGACTGGCACCACCTGGTCGATGTTGGCCACGATGACCTGCTCGAACGCGTGCGCGCCGGGCATGGGCACGGCTGTCTTGCGGGCGAACCGGTTGCGGCGGGGCAGCACCTCGACGATCAGACCGGTGTTGTCCGGCGCCTCGACATAATGGACGAAATCGCCAATCGCGATTGGGTCGACGTGCTCAATCTCTTTGACTTTCTTAACTGCCCGGCGCAGTGAGTTCGAGCTGGCTGTTGGGTAGCTTAATTCCTTGCGCAGGCGTGAGGACAGGCTGCAGGTGACGATGCGCCCGCCGGAATGGACGGTGTAGCTGCCAATGGTCTTCTTATAAACGGTGCCAGGTTGGAGGTGATGACTGCTTTTACTGCCGTTATTGTTTTGAAAATTGGTATTGCTCAGGCTCATGGTTAACAGACTCTCTTTTGCTTCAATAAAAAAGCCAGCCGCGCGATGGGTCCCGCGGCTGGCGAATCGATTAAAAGAAAAGGCCACGGGGTATGAACACACCCGTGGCCATTCTGGCAAAGAGAGTCGTTACCGCTCTATCTACAGGCGCGCTCATACATCTTGTTGAGAACAAGCACAGCTACTTGAGCCATAAATTTGCGCGCCTCCTTTCTTAGAGTAAGGTTAATCCCGAAACACTTTAGCACGGTCATAACCAAAAGTCAACTATCAGTTTGGCCAGGTTTCTCCCTTTTCCACGGTCCCTCCTGGGAGCATTCGCAGTCCACTTTTTTCTTTGACCACAAGAATGTGAGACCGATCCTTGCTTAGGACCAGGGCATACACCTGCCTTACATGGCGCAGGTGGGAGAAATCATCGCTGATAAAAATATCAAAACGGTGCTCTTTTCCCTGCCACTCCCAATGAATGATCAGGTCGGCATTTATCATATAGAAAAGTCAAAGCCGTTATAGGCCTGCGCGCAGGTTTTCGACCGTGCGTTCTTCGATGCCGAAGTGCAAGAAGTCGATGGTTGTCCCTGGGCCAACCGGTGACTGAGCAGCGATCCCGACTTTGACCGTTGGGGGGACTTCCAGGCGGAAGACGCGCACCATGCGCCAGGTTTCCCCATTCGACGAATAGTGCAGGGCGAACACATTGCCAACCCGTACCATCTGGAGCCACAGCTGGGGGAAGGATAACTCCTCGCCGTTGGCATCGTCTGAATACCCGTTTGTAACCACGCTGACCGCGGCTGTGGTGCCGAAATCGGTTTTTTCATAGCACAGTTTTGCCCAGGTCAGCTCGTCGTCGCGCATCATCAGAACGCCTGAGTCATAGGTGGTGGAGAAGGTGGGTCGCACGAGCGCCTGGGCGACAAAATTGCCGGTGACATTCTTCCACAGCAGCGGCGCACTGTCATTGACATGCTCGCCGGTGGGATTGCGGAAGTAGTCGGCCCGCGCCGGGGCGTAGATCCGCATACCGCCGCCGGGAAGCGCCTCCCACTGTTTGGGTGGGTTATCCCAGTGTAAAGCTCGCCGGGTAAGCAGGCTGGGGGTTATTTTTTCGAGCAGGTTCATGGCAGATCCCTCCTGTCGGTTGGGTGGAAAATCGATTGATTTATGATGATTGTACTGCAAATTTCTCCCGCGCCTGCGCCGCAGGCGGTTGTGGTTTCGGGCGCTTGCCCGGGCTATGAAAGAGGCTGTGCTATGCGGACCGCGCTGTTCCGCTTTGGACAGCCTCTGGCCGGTAAATGAAGGATTTGCGGGGGATATTT
>CAZBDC010000002.1:0-102765 GCA_964490575.1 uncultured Anaerolineaceae bacterium
AAGAGGATATCCCGCTGTACGTTCTCGTCGCGCTCTTCCCGCATCAGCCGGTCTAGCAAGATCATCTCACCAAACGTGGAAGCTGTCTCTGCCAGGGGCAGTGACGAATGGAAGGTGAACAGGCTGTGGTCTGAGGCCAGCATAGCATGGACAGCGTGCCCAAGCTCATGCGCCATGGTTGCCACGTCGTCTGCCCGTCCTTGATAGTTAAGAAGCACCCAGGGGGTAATCTTCGGGTCGACGGTCGAACAAAAGGCGCCGCTGCGTTTGCCCCTGCGGATTTCGCTATCGAGGTGATTCTGGTCAAATACTCGTTGGGCCAGAGAAGCAACTTCCGAGTCGAACTCCTCAAAGGAAGACAGAACCATATTGGCTGCGGCGCCAAATGGGTACTGTTTATCTGATTGAGCCACTGGCGCGTAGATGTCGTAGCGGCGCAGGCGGTCCATCCCAATCCAACGAGCCTTCAAACGGAAGTAGCGCTGAAAGACCGGGCCGTTGCGCTGGCAAACTTCCAGAAGCGTGTCGACAACTTCATCCGGGATGTCATTGATCAGGTTGCGCACAGACATAGGGCTGGCAAACCCGCGCATTTGGATATTTTCATTACGCCAATCGTTGACCAGCGTCTGGTAAATCTGTCCCAGGATGGGAGCATCCGCGCCGTAGACCCGGTATAACTCCTGGTAGGCGCGTGCGCGTAAATCGGGGTCGCCCTGGCGGACATACACCATCAACTCTCCCCGAGTGAGTTCTTTCTCTTCTCCAGCGACGGTTAATTTGAAGGTGTAGCGGTTCGTGATCGATTCATACAGGCGCTTGACGGCGCTTGCGCCGGTCACGTCCTTGATGTTGATAATTTTTTCTTCCGGTTCAGACAGGGTATAGTCTTTGAAATGGCGCATTTCCTCCAGCCAATACCGGTAATCTCCTGCGCCATCCATCAGCCGCCCGGCATTTTCATTGTCGAGCTGCTTCCACCACAGTTCGAAAAAGAGGGTCTGATTTTGAAGTTCGGCCATAAACTGCTGAACGCGCGCCAGGCGTGTCTGGGCCTTCTGATCCTGTGTGTCCGCTGCAAAAGAGAGGCTGGCAAACCCATAAAGATGATAGGCCTGGCGGGTAATTTCCTCCAACTCGCGGGCAATGCTAAGAAAGGTTTCCAGGCCAATCTGGCTGGCGAGGATCGGGCGGTTCTCGGCGGCGAAGCGGCTGACCTTTTCCTGCAAATCGTCGAAAGATTTCTCAATGCCTTCTTCTTTGCCGCCGGGCAGCAGATCGACCAGGCTCCAGCGAGTCTGTTCGTAAGAAAATATTTGACCGGTCATTCAATTGTCTCCTCGTGATTCTGTTGTTCTAACCTGGAACGGAGAATCTGGCGCAGGTGATCCACCGGATACCGCTGGCCGGATTCTTCGTTTTCATAAAACCACTGCTGCCAGCCATTGCCTGCCCCAGGCTGGATCAGGCGGGCAATCTGGTGGATGGAGCCTCGCCGGCTGCCGTGCTGCAGCGATCCGTCTGCCAGAACCCGGGCGGTGGTATCTCCCTCGGCCCCAAAGAAGAGCACCTGCCCGGGCTGGAGCAGTCCGGTTTCCAGCAGGGCGCCAAAGGGCAGCCGGGGAGCGCGGCGTGGATTGGTCGTGTGGTATACCGCGGGGTCAGTGACGCCAGGCTGGGTTGTGGCGATCCGCTCGCGCGCTAACTGGATATAACCGGGGTCTTTTTCGATCCCGATCCAGTGGCGCTGGAGTTTTTGGGCAACCACGCCGGTCGTTCCGGTGCCAAAGAAGGGATCCAGGATTATGTCACCAGGATTGGACGTGGCCAGGATGATGCGGTATAGCAGCGCTTCTGGTTTTTGCGTCGCGTGCGCTTTTTCACCGTTGATTCGCAGCCGCTCTTTCCCGTTGCAAATTGGAAGATACCAGTCGCTGCGCATTTGCAGGTCTTCGTTGAGGGCTTTCATGGCGTGGTGGTTGAAGGTATAGGTCGTCCCGGCCTGTTTCTGCGCCCAAAGCAGCGTTTCGTGCGCGTTGGTGAAGCGCACGCCGCGAAAATTTGGCATTGGGTTCGCCTTGATCCACACAACTGAGTTCAAAATCCAGTATCCAAGATCCTGGAGGATGGTCCCGACGCGGTGAATGTTGTGATACATTCCGATCACCCACAGCGCGCCGGTGGGTTTTAGCACTCGCCGGCAGGCGCTCAGCCAGGCGCGGGTAAAGGCATCGTATTCGGCAAAGCTGGAGAACTGATCCCACGAATCTTTGACCGCCCTCACCAGGGTCTGGTTTGGGCGCAAGAGTTCCTGACGCAACTGCAAGTTATATGGAGGGTCGGCAAAAACCAGGTCGATCGACTCGGCCGGTAGCTCTCGCATGACCTCAATACAATTTCCTTCCAGCAAGTTGTCGAGAGGAAGCGGATCACTCATCCAGTCAACCTGATCGGCCAGGGAGATTTGGGGTATACCCCCACCAAAGCCCTTTCATTGTATACCAGTTTGACCAATAAGTGTTAAGAAGCGCCGGGCAGCGTTTACCCGGCTGCCACAAATTCGGCCAGCATCAACGCATGGATAGCTGGGTTCGCGGCGATGATCGAGAAAGGTGGTTTCAGGATATTTTCGTCACCATCCAGGCTGGTGACCCGCGCGCCGGCTTCTCGGGCGATCAGGGCGCCGGCAGCCAGGTCGTAAGCCTGCAGTGCCTGCTCCCAGTATCCATCCACCCGGCCGGCTGCCACGTAGCACAGGTCGATGGCGGCCGCCCCCAACCGGCGCACGCCGCGCGACAGGCGGGTGAAGTGCGTAAAGGCGGCGAAGTTCTTTTCCACTCCGGCCGCGTCGTATGGAAAGCCTGTCACCATCAGGCTGTGGATGAGTTCGCGAGCCTCAGCCACATGCAGCCGCTCCCCATTGAGCCAGGCGCCCTGCCCTTTTACTGCGCTGAAACATTCATCCCGCATTGGATCGTAGACCACGCCCATTTGCAGGCTGCCCGCCTCTGCATAGGCCAGGGAAACAGCGAAGATGGGAAGATGGTGAGCATAATTCGTGGTTCCATCGAGGGGATCGATGTACCAGCAGGCGCCATCTGCGCCAATCAAATGCCCACTCTCTTCACTGATGATGGTGTGGGTGGGAAAGTGGGCGCGGATCTGATCAATCAGGTAGGTTTCCGACAGGCGGTCCGCTTCGGTCACCAGGTCAATCCGGCTTTTGTGGTCGATGTGATGGCTCTTTCCATACCCATCACGAAGGATCTGCCCGGCGCCGCGGGCCCAATCAATCACCTGCACAATTTCAGGTCGCATACTGCTTTACCCTGCAATCAAAAGTGGCGGGCTTTTTACAGCCCGCCACATTGTACTCTAATCGGTTCGGAATGGATACCTACCGCGGTTCTTGTTCACCGCTGCCGGCTTCGCCGCCGATGACCTGGTTGAGTTGGTCCAACTCTTTCTGGATCTGATCGCGGTCGCCTGTCGTTTGTGTCAGCAGCGCTTCAAAAGCCGTTTTTTGCTCGTTTGGCAGGGTCTGTAAAAGGCGTTCGGTGCGCGCAATCTGGGTGTTCTTATGGCGAAGTTTCTGCTCCAGGCGGTCGCGGTAGCCCGAATAAAATTCGTTTTCGCTCATTGGCGCGGAGGGGTGCCCATGTTCCCCCATGGTAAGGATTTCGGCAATCGTCAACAGGAAATCCTCGGTGTCGACCGGCTTTTCAAGGAAGCGCACTGCGCCCAGGCTTAAAGCGAATTTCTTGTCCTCTGGGGTCACATAAGTGGCTGAAAGAAAGATGATCGGGGTCTGGCGGGTGCGCGGGTCTTTGCGAACAGCGTATGCCAGGGAATAACCATCCATTTTGGGCATAAGAATGTCCGTGATGATCAGCGCCGGGCGATCTTTGCCAATTCGGTCGAGGGCTTCCTGCCCATTGCGGGCGGTCACGACTGGGTAGCCTTTGAAGCGTAAAGTCACCTCAAGAAGTTCCAGAACGTTCGGTACGTCTTCAACAACTAAAATAGGCCCATGAGGAACATTCATAAGGCTATTGTAGTTTGTTCATACCCCCCCTGCAAGTGCTCACCTTGCATTGTCAGGGATTTCTAAGGCTTTTTTACACGATTCTAACGCCTGAGGGGTGGAATCGGGTGATCAAGCCCAGCTTGACACCAATCTTTTTTTAAGGTATCCTTACCGGGCGTTCGGGCGGGACCGGCGCGGCAGAATCCTTCGAACCCCGCCAGGTCCGAGAGGAAGCAACGGTAAGGAGGCCCCTCTGGGCGCCGCCGGCAAACCTGCCCGGCGCATTTTTTTACCCACTATGGAAAAACTACCCGTTTGTAACTATGAAGGGTCTGACTACCAGACCTCATTTTGGGAGCGTGGGGGGCGCGCCTATGAGGATGCCGTGGAGTCCGTCGCCCTGCGGCGGCTGATGCCGCCCGGCGGCAGGCTCCTGCTGGAATTGGGCGCGGGCGCCGGGCGCAACACGCCGCGCTACCGTGGCTTTCAGCAGGTCGTCCTGTTAGATTTTTCGCTCACCCAGCTCCAGCAGGCTCGCCAGCGATTGGGAGTTAGTGGCTCGGACGGCGCCCGCCTGCGCTACGTAGCAGGCGATGTTTACCACCTGCCTTTTGCCAGCGGCCTGTTTGACGCAGCCACGATGATTCGCACGCTTCATCACATGGTAGAGCCGCGCCTGGCCCTGGGCCAGGTGCGCCAGGCTCTGCAAACGGATGCGACCTTTATCCTGGAGTTTGCTAACAAGCGCAATCTGAAATCGGTTCTGCGCTACGCTCTGCGCCGCCAGGGTTGGAATCCGTTCTCACCCGAGCCGGTTGAGTTTGCCCCACTCAATTTCGATTTCCATCCCGCAACTGTCCGTACCTGGCTGCAGGTCAGCGGGTTCTCGATCGAGCGCCAGCTCACGGTTTCTCATTTTCGAATAGGAATCTTAAAACGATTGGTGCCGCTAGGCGTGCTGGTCAAAATGGATTCACTGGCCCAACTGACCGGTGACCTTTGGCAGCTGTCTCCCAGCGTGTTTGTGCGCGCCAGGGCGAGACCTGGCGTACCAGGCGAAGTTCACGAAGCCGGCGCAGGCCAGGATTTCTTCCGTTGCCCGGCCTGTGGGCACACTCCCCTGCCGGATACCCCGCCTGAACTGGTTTGCCCGGCCTGTGGGCGGCGCTACCCGGTGATCGATGGGATCTATGATCTGCGCGTGAACCCAGGCGACCCTCAATCGAAAGCCGGTTGAGGCTGTTCGTTGGGCTGATGGCCAGTTTTTTCGATCACCCAGAACTGTGATAACCCAAATACGCGTAGCGGAGTTCGTTCGAGCGCCTGCAAAATCCACCGCAACAGCCGGCCCAACCCTGGCCTGCGCGCGATGATGTTATCGTAAGCGCCGAAGATCACTGTCTGGGTAACCACCCGCACTGGCAGGCCAGCAAACAGGCGCTGCAAGCTGGCGCGGGTGTAAACGCGCACGTGCGGCGCCAGGCGATTGCGCCAGCGGTCGGGCAGGTAATTGACCAGAGGGATGTTGCCAAAATGGTATTTTCCCTGCCAGTAGACGCCGTGTGTTTCAAAGGGGTAACCCCGGTGAGGGACAAACAGAACCAGTCGCCCGCCTGGGCGTAGAGTGCGGATAATTTCCTGCACGGCCTGCCGGTCGTCGCTGACGTGTTCCAGCACTTCATGACTGAGGACCAGGTCAAATGTACTGGATGGGAAAGGAAGATGTTCGCCGGCCCCACATACAACTTGCTCGGCCAACTGGCGCGCTTCTACCGTTCTCTCTAACTCGATATCCAACCCGATTGCCTGGCGGGCTTCCTGTGCCAGGCGGGCCAGGTACATCCCTACCCCACATCCATCGACAAAAACCCGCCCAAGCCGGCGCGCGCCGGCTGCATTGCGGATCATTTCGAGCCGCCGCTCCTGTCCTGCGCGCCAGACATATGAAGGATTGCCGCGTTCTGCGGCCAGGTCGCGAGGTTGCCGGGCATCTACTGAAATCTGGCTGCTCATGATTCGCGCTGCCATTCTTCTTTGTAGCCAAACCCGCGCCGGTTATCGACCAGGCGGATCCAGTCCAGGTGGAAAGCATACAGGGTGCTTTTCTCAACAACGTCTTTCAGACTTTCGACAAAGGGAAATTTGGCCCGGTAGACCTTCCATGCGCTTTCCCACGCCGCACCGCCGGGCACCACGCTTACTGTTCCACGCACCTGCAGCCCGTTGATCTCCTGCCAGGTCTCCACCAGCGGGTGGATCGCGGCTGCGGCCTGCGGGTTTTGGGCCAGGTCCTGGCTATGCTGGCTGTCGATCGCTGAGAAAAAGTATAGGACGTGATCTTCCCCTGCTGCAAAGTAAACCGGTGCAGCATGTGGAATGCCATTTGGATCGGTCGTTGCCAGGGTCATGGCCGGTAGCGACCACGGGTCGTCCGGCCTGGTTCGTGGAACAGAACTGCCCATTTCCTGCGGGTTGCTTCGGGTGTTGCCTGGCAGGCAGGTTCCGCTGCCTTGCCATTCCTGGTAAAGGTCATTTTCGATCCCTAACCGGCGTAGCACACGGCCGACAATATTATCCACAATTTCATCCACGGATTGTGGATGCGTGTAAAAGGCCGGAACAGGCGGAAAGAGCACGGCCCCCGCCCGGCTGGCCTGTTCCATTAACTGCACGTGCCCCGGATGCAGGGGGGCCTCGCGCACCACCAGCACCAGCCGGCGGCCTTCCTTGAGGGTAACATCAGCAGCGCGGGCTAATAAATCGGCGCTGTAGCTGTTTGCGATGGCCGACAGGCTCTTGATCGAACAGGGGATCACAACCATCCCAAGGGTATCAAACGAACCTGAAGCGATTGGTGCAGAGAGATCACGGCTGTTGTAATGGACATTGGCCAGGGCCAGCACCTCGGCGGGTTTCCAACTGGTCTCCGCTTCGATGGTCAGGTTCGCGGATGGGGTGATGATCAGGTGTGTCTCGACCGGAGAAGCCTGGAGGGCCTGGAGCAGGCGGATGCCAAGCACTGCGCCAGAACTGCCTGAAATGCCGACCACAAGCCGCTGTTTTTTCATTCTGTCCATTGTACCAAACCTTAATCGTTATCAGGCTGGCTGCCTATGCTCATGCGAACGAAAGCGCCTGTTCCAGGTCAGCGATTAGGTCGGCGCAGTTTTCGATCCCGATCGAGTAACGCACCAGCCCATCGCTGATCCCCATCGAAAGGCGGGTTTCCGGGGAAACATTCGAGTGTGTCATACTGGCCGGGTGAGAGATCAGCGAGTCGACGTTTCCCAGGCTGACTGCCAGGGTTGAGACGCGCACGTGATCCATCAGAGCGGCGCCGGCGCGCAGTCCGCCTTTCAACTCAAAAGCGATCATCCCCCCGCCAGACAGCATCTGCTGGCGGGCCAGTTGATAGTCGGGATGGCTCGATAGGTGAGGGTAATAGACCCGGGCGACTTTGGCGTGGTTTTCCAGGTACCGGGCAATCTCCAGCGCATTTTCGCAGTGCCGCTGCATGCGTACCTCAAAGGTCTTCAGGCCGATGTTGGTCAGCCAGGCATCGAATGGGCTGGGGCAGCCACCCAGGATCTTGAACATCTGGTACAGCGGGCCTTTCACATAATCCACGTGCGAGCTGATGACCGCCCCACCCACGATCAGCCCATGCCCGGAAAGATATTTGGTCGTAGAGTGAACCACAATGTCGGCACCCAGGAATAACGGGCGCTGGCAGTAAGGAGTGGCAAAAGTATTGTCAACCATCAGCCAGGCGCCGGCCTGGTGGGCAATCGCTGCCACCCCGGCCAGATCGACCAGGGAAAGGGTCGGATTGGCCGGGGTTTCAGCATATGCCAGGACCGCATGTGGGTGAGCCTGGAATGCCGCTTCCCATTCTGCGTGGCTGCCTTCAGCCAGCCAGATCACCTGGATCCCGTACTGCGGAGCCAGATCCTGAAGGAAATTGTGAGTTGCGCTGTAAATGTGTTTTTGGGCGATGACCGTTTGACCACTTTTCACGTGGGCCAGTATCGCGGCTGTCACCGCAGCCATGCCTGAGGCAAATACCAGCCCGGCGACGATTTCTTCCGGGGCCTGGTTGGGCTGGCTGCGCAGCAGATCCAATCCTTCCAGTATGGCGAGTTTGAAGGCCAACTGCTCCAGGTTGGGGTTGTTGAGACGGGTATAAATATAGCCTGGCTCTTCACCTTTGAAGCGAGCTGCGCCCGTCGCTACGTCTGGAAAGTTGAAAGTCGAGGTCTGGTAAATGGGAGCCACGTGCGCATTGAGTGGGTTACTCATCTCACCCGCGTGGGTAACCAGCGTCCCAATTCCGTGCTTGGGATCAATCGAAGGCATAAGGGCAATTTCTCCAATCGATGAAAGGATGTGAAAATATCAGGGGAGATTATATGCCTTTTCAAGCGGTTTTACAGCCCAATGGATGGCAATGGTGCCAAACATCAGGCGGCGGAAGCCAGTTTTTTCGAAGCCGGCCACTTCGATTTGCTTCCGCAAATCTTCCGCCGGCAAAAAGTTTTCGGTTGTATCGGGTAGATATTCGTAGGCATCTCTGGACCGGGTGAGGATCTCGCCCAGGAATGGAATCACCCGGTGCATGTGAAATTTGATCAATGGGCTGAGCGGGGATGGCCTGGGACGGGTCGTATCCAGCGCGACCAGCCGTCCGCCAGGTTTCAGGACACGGTATTGTTCACGTAGCGCCCCGGGCAGGTCAACCAGGTTGCGCAGCAAGAATCCGGAAACCAGGGCATCGAAGGTCTCATCGGGAAAAGGCAGGTGGAGGGCATCGGCGCCGGTCCAATCCAGCCTGGGGCCCGGCTGTTGTTTGCCTACCAGCATCATGTTCAGGGTGAAGTCAGCTGAAGTCACCCGGCTGCCGGGTGACTGCCGCAGCGCCTCGCGAGACAGGTCGCCTGTCCCTGTCCCCAGGTCCAGCACGCGCCCCTCGGGCGGAATGCTGGCCAGCCGGATGACCTGCTGGCGCCAGCCTACATCCTGCCCGCCGGTCATTAACCGGTTCATCAGGTCGTAGCGCGGCGCGATCCGGCTGAACATCGTCCGTACCGCCCGGGCTCGTTCAACGCTCGCAGTTTGTTCAGCTTTCATTTTGATGAGGAACCCACACCAGGACGGTCGTTCCTTCGCCGATCTCCGAAGTGACTTCCAGGTCGCCCCCGGCGTTGCGGGCGCGGGTTTGCATGTTGGAGAGGCCATGTCCGAGGGTCAGTTTTGTGGTGGACAGGTCAAATCCATGCCCATCATCCTGGATTTCGAGCAGGACGCGATCGCTGGTTGTCCACAGAGCGATGTCTACGTGCCGGGCAAAGGAATGCTTGCCCACATTGGCCAGTGATTCCTGGCAGATGTGAAACAGCGCAACCGCCTGGGACTGGGGCAGCTTGAGCGACTGGCTGGGCGCCCGCAGGTTGGTCTCGATCAATGTGTTTGCGCGGAATTCGGCAATCAAACGGCGCAACCCGTCGACCAGGTTTTCCTCGTGCAGCTTACGCGGACGAAGATCGAGGATATATGCGCGGATGTCCCGAATGGTGCTGTTCAGGTCGTTAATTGCCTGCTCAACCCGCTGCCGCGCCCCATGCAAATTTTCATTCATCAGCAGGCGAGCGTGCTCCAGAGTCAGCCCGACGGCGTAGATATCCTGGATGATCCCATCGTGGAGGTCCATACCGATCCGCTCGCGCTCTTCAAGCACAGCCAGGCGGCGTTGTTGAATGTTTAGCCGCAGGTTTTCGATGGACGTACCCACCCAGGCGCTGATAGCCGAAAGAAAGTGCATTTCAAGATCGTCGAAGGGATCGGTCTCGCATGTGGCAACACACAGCACGCCTAACACGCCGCGCCGCCCGCTCAAAGGCAGGCAGACGACCTGCCGCAGGCATCCGGTAAGCGTTTCCTGGCTGAGGAAATGACCGTCGTTTTGTGGAGACGCATGGACCGTTTCGATTTCAATCCTGCTCATCTGGCCAGTCTCGGCAGTTTTCCCCACCAGCCCTTCACCAACCGGGAACTGGTTGCGCGACCATAACGGGGTTTCTATGTCGCCCTGATGGAGCGCCATCTGCAAAATCCGGCCGTCATCCTGGCGAAGATAGATTTCCCCGACATCCAGGCGCAGGTAGTCCATAACTTGCGAAAGAACTTTATCCAGAACCTGGTCGATATTATCGGATGACACCAGGATCGAGGCCAGCTCATTTAGCAGGGCCAGGTTTTCGTTGCGCCGGGTAAGCGCCCGGTCACGTTCCGTAATTTGCTGGTAGACCCGCGCATTGGAAATTGCAGCCGCAGCATAACTGGCCAGCGTTTCAATAATTCGCTGATCGTCGGAGGTGAACTCTGCCCCGTTCAATTTGTTTGTCAGGTAAATCTGCCCGACCTGCTTTTCACCCAGGCGCAGTGGGACTCCCAGGAAAGAGGTCATCTGGGGATGGTGTAGCGGGATGCCTGTGCTGCGGGGATCTTCCTGGATGTTGGAAACCCGGATGGGTTCGCGGGTGTTCATCAGCGCGCCGATCAAGCCTTCGCCCATGGGGGGGTGGCCCATATGCCTGGTTGCCTCAGGGGGAATGCCAACCGGAATGAACTTTTCCAGTTGCCCCTCTTCGTCGAGCACCCCTACGGCAGCATACTTTGCTTGAACCTGCTCGCAAGCCAGTTCAGCGATCCGCTTGAGGAGCGTTTCCAGCGAGATGCTCTTAACTAACTCAAGACTGGCCTGGTGAAGGGCTGCCAGTCGTTCTTCGAGCTGCTCCCGGGTTAGTAAGGCATTTTCCACACGAACCTCTGGTAATATTTTACCTGATAATGTCTTTTTTAGCCATTTACTGATTGCAGGAGACGATCAGGGGAAGCCATTAAGCTTTTACAAAAATTTTTGGACCATTGGCCCACTCATTTGTACCCGTTATAATTTTCCTGGAGGTATTTTTGCCATGTTTGATCGGTTTTTTCGACGAAAAGAAGATGAAGAGCGCGTGCGCGGCGAGGGCCGGATGCCCCCCGGCCAATCTCTGACCAATAAGTTTCCGGTTCTGCATTATGGGCCGGTTCCATCTTTCGATCCGGCCAGCTGGAATTTTCGCGTGACTGGTGAGGTTGAAGCTCCCCTCAGCCTGCAGTGGGAGCAGTTCCAACAACTCCCCCGCAGCAAGGTGAAGATGGACCTGCACTGCGTGACGCGCTGGAGCAAATTTGATACGGAATGGGAAGGGGTTTCTGTTCGAACGCTGGTCGACCAGGGATTGATTCGGCTAAAACCTTCAGCTCGTTATGTGCTTCAGATCGCCGAATATGGATATACTGCCAATCTCCCGCTGGAAGTGGTCCTGGCAGACAATTTTCTGCTGGCGACCCATTACGATGGCGCACCGATTACCCCTGAACATGGTTATCCGTTGCGTGGGGTGGTCGGCGCAATTCCCGGGCGGGAGGATCTGATGGTCCCTTACCTCTGGAAGGGGGCCAAGTGGCTGCGTGGTCTCCAGTTTATGTCACAGGACCGGCGAGGATTCTGGGAACAGGCCGGTTACCATAATGAGGCGGACGTGTGGAAAGAGGAGCGCTTTGGGTAATTCTCGCCCGCTTGCTCATTGACCTCGCCGGGCGACGAGGATGTAAATACCAAGCCCGATCCCGGTCAGGATCAGCAGCCCGCCCAGGATGGCCAGGATTAACCCGTTACCCGCTGCGACCGGCTCACTTCCGGCCGGGGTCGGTTGAGGCACTGAACTGACCTGTGCGCCGAACTCGAGGATGGCCAGATCCCCTGCCTGCACCTTGACCGAGGGTAGGTTTAAGCTGGTGGTAGCGTTATATCCTCCTGGGATCGCGATACTGATGTTGTAATCGCCCTCGGGGATTTCCTCGCATACCGGCTCAGCGCTGTTAGAAGTTGTGCTGGTCCTGGATACCTGTCCTGACCGGTCGGTGATGCTGATCGCGCCGCCAGCCAGGGGCAGTTCGTTGTCTTCACGGGTCGTGTTGCCATTTACATCGTTGAATAACAGGACGCAGACCTGTCCGTTCCCGCTGAAAGGCGTTGGGGTGGGCAGCAGCGGCGTGGGGGTGATGTTCAGGTTTGGCGTTGGCGATGGTTGGGGCGTAATCACCACCAGGAGCAGTTCTCTGCCAGGGATGAGTGTGCATTCCTGATCCAGCCGGTTCAGCGTGCGAAGCTGCTCGATGGTGACGCCGGTCAGTAGCTGGATCCTTAAACAGGTGTCACCTTCTTGGACGACATAGACCACCCGCCCGTCAGGCAGGGCGGTTGGGGTCTGGTAAACGACCTGGGAAAGAGAACCAGCCGTAACCGGGCGAGCCAGAAATAAGCCTGCCCCAAGGAGCAGGAAGGGGATCATAAGAGCCCAATATTTTCGCATCATTCGTATCACCGTGTGCGGTTGATTATAACATGTGTGCAAAGGCCAGTTCCTTCGCAACCAGGCGCGATTCGCACTTGCATTTCCGGGTAAAATCGGTACAATGAAAATAAAACACTTGTTCTTTTTTTTGACACAGGTCGAAATTCTGTTGTCGTGAGGAGCCGGGTTATTCTATGATGACAGCCGGTGAGGTGCGGATTCTGTTGATCATTGATATTGCCGCGATGGCGCTGCTGGCTTTGATCTACCTTCGCCAGCGGAAATTGAGCTGGGTGGGTTACTGCTGTTGGGGGCTGCTGGCTGTTGGTATTCCGGTTTTGGGCCCCTTTCTGCTGATTGCCAGCCGTCCAGGGGAGTGGAATCCATCCTTTTCGGTTGGCAAAGACGCTGCCCGCATGATCAACTGGCTGCGGCGCCTGTTACCAGAACAGCCGCCGAAAAAGAGTCGCCTGGATAGAGTGCGCGAGCGGCGCGGCAAACGATCCCTTCGGTCTGAATGATCTCTGCCCTGTTTCATTAAAATTTTTCCGAGAGTATGCTATACTTTTCTAAACCGAGCGCGGATCAACAGCTTTCGGTTGGTTGCTTTTTAAAATTTTCGCGAAAAATTGATCAGCAGAGAGGTCTACATGAAGGTTTCCGTTTCGCAACAACAACTGGCGCAAGGGTTGGGCATTGTTTCTCGAGCGGTTTCCCCGCGCAGCACACTGCCGGTGCTGTCGAATGTGTTGTTGGCCACGGACGAAGGACGTCTGCGCCTGTCGGCAACGAATCTGGAACTTGGCATCACCTGCTGGATTGGGGCCCAAATCCAGGAGGAGGGCTCTTTGACTGTGCCGGCCCGCCTGCTGGCTGATCTGGTTAGCACGCTGCCCAATGATACCGTCCATCTTTCGGTCAATCTCTCTGCTTACAGCCTGGCAGTTCATTGCGGTTCTTCCAGCACCGATATTAAAGGCATCGACGCGCAGGAATTCCCACCCATGCCGGCGACGGATATTTCTGAAGGCGTGCGCATCAAGGTTGCAGATTTCAAAGAGATGATCCAGCAGGTGGCTTTCTCTGCCTCGACTGAAGAAGCTCGCCCGGTTTTGCAGGGTGTACAAACTTCTGTGGCTGGCAGCGAGATCTCTATGGCAGCCACAGATGGATTCCGGATTTCTGTCCGGCGGGTGGCCCTGGAAGAGCCTGTGCGCAAACCGCTCAGCATGATTATTCCCGCCCGCGCTCTCAATGAGCTTGCCCGCATTGCGGCGGATGGGGAGAATATGGTCAATATGATCATCCCCGCCGGGCGTGGACAGGTGGTATTCCGGCTGGACTCGGTCGAGCTGGTATCCCAACTCATCGATGGCAATTTTCCCGACTATCGGGTCATCATGCCGCGGTCCTATAAGTCACATACCATCCTTTCGACAGCTGCTTTTTTGAAAGCCTGCCGACAGGCCGAAATTATTGCCCGTAACGGCAACAACGTGGTGCGTTTGAATATGCAGCCGATGAGCGACCGCCCCGCCCAGGTGGAAGTTTCGGCGCAGTCAGAAGAGACAGGCACAAACGAAACGATGATTGACGCGACGATCGATGGCCCTGGCCTGGTCATCGCCTTCAATGTCCGTTATCTGCGCGAAGTGCTTGAAGTGATCAAAACCCCCAACCTGGCGATTGAGACCAACGATCATAAATCCCCTGCCCGCATCCAACCCGTCGGTGATGAGAACTTCCAGCACGTAATTATGCCGATGCACCTGGGGTAAAAAATGGATTACCCGGCCAGTTCAGCTTTTTCTGATGCCACATCATCAGCTTACCCAAGCGCATCAACTGACCGGCAATTCAATGTTTATCTGTCGCTGAGTCAGTATCCCCTGTTGGCTGAGCGGATCCGGGCCAGAATGCGGCACGAGCTGTACGAGCGGGGGATCCTGTCGCCGCAAGAATTTGAAGCGGAAGTGCGCGCCCAGGCAATACAATCCCAACAGCGTGAGGGGATCCGCAACCCTTATCGGGAAGAAGCCGCCGAACTCTGGGAGATGCGCCTGGCCCGCGTCCGTGAATTTTTAACCGACCAGACTTTTACGCGGCATCTTTCATTCGAGTTGTTCGAGCAACTGGTTTGGGAGGTCCTGAGCGAGCGCGGCGTTCAGGCGCACTCGGTATCGCTTTCGATGAACCCGGAGCTTGCGCCGCTAGAAATGGTGTTTCAACAGGCCACTGCGATTGAGGAGCTTCCACCTCCGGAGCGGGCGTCGTTAGAAGCGCGTTTAAAGGAATCGAAGGTGGTTCTGATCCGGACGATGATCAGCGACCAGCTTCGCTACATCAACGTTGCCAAAGAATGGTTTACGGTCAGTGACCTGGTCGAAATTCGCCGGCGCAAGCTGGGCACCGGCAGGATCGGCGGTAAAGCTGCCGGGATGCTTTTAGCGCTGCGCATCCTGGAAGAGTCGGGCATTAAAGAGGTGACGGATTGCCTGCGTGTGCCAGACTCTTATTTCATTGGCTCGGATGTGTTTTACACCTTCATGGCGATCAACAACCTGGTGCACTGGAACGACCAGAAATACAAAAACGAGCCAGAAATGCGCGCCGATTACCCCCAAATTGTGCGCGACTTTGAGTCGAGCGAATTTCCCCTTGATTTTCTCGGCGATCTATCTGGCCTTCTGGAGCGGATTGGGAACAAGCCGCTGATCGTGCGTTCCTCCAGCTTGTTGGAAGATAATTTTGGCACTTCTTTTGCCGGGAAGTATGAAAGTGTCTTTTGTCCCAACCAGGGCACCCATGCGGCGAACCTTCGCGCGCTGACCCGCGCAATTATCCGCGTTTATGTCTCCACACTCAATCCGAATGCCCTGCTCTACCGGCGCTCGAAGGGCTTGCAGGATTACGACGAGCGGATGGCAATCCTGATCCAGGTGGTTGAAGGGGAAAGGTTCGGCGAATATTACCTTCCTCACGCGGCCGGGGTTGCCTTCAGCCGCAACCTGTATCGCTGGGCGCCCCAGATCCGCCGCGAGGATGGTTTTGTCCGGCTGGTTTGGGGCCTGGGCACGCGCGCGGTTGACCGGGTTGGAAACGACTATCCGCGCCTGGTGGCGCTCAGCCATCCCCTGCTGCGACCTTCCGCGGATCCGACATCGATCCGGCGCTACTCACAGCAGTATGTGGATCTGATTAACCTGGAGAAGAACGAGTTTCAAAGTTTACCCATCCATGAGGTGCTCGATTCGCGCTACCCGCCTCTACGCTACCTGGTCCAGGCTGAGCGGGATGGATATTTCTCATCGCTGCGCAGCCGCATGTTGGAAGGTGGCACAAAGAGCCTGGTTCTGACATTTGAGGAAATTCTGAAGCGCACGCCCTTTGCCGAGCGGATGAAGCAAATCCTGCAGGTGCTCGAAAAGAACTACAACTCCCCGGTTGATATGGAATTTACTGTCCAGATTAGCAATCCTGAGGCCGTAAAACCGCGGGTTTGCATCACAATTTTACAGTGCCGTCCACAGAGTTACTTGATGTCGGGTGAGCAGGCGACACTCCCGATTAATATCAACCCACAAGATTTAATCTTTTCCACACGGTTTGTCGTCCCAGAGGGTCAAATCTCGCGGGTTGACTATGTCATCTATATCCCGCCGGCAGGATATTTTGCGCTGCCGACCAGCGAGAGCCGCTTTGAACTGGTGCGGGCGATCAGCCGCCTGAACAACGCGTTGAAGGATGAGCGTTTCATCTGTGTTGGTCCTGGCCGGTGGGGCAGCTCAAATTCAGACCTGGGGGTCAGTGTCGATTACGGCGATATTTACAACACGCGGGCGCTGGTCGAACTGGCCGGCCCCGGCGTTGGCCCGGCGCCTGAGCCGTCGTTGGGTACGCATTTCTTCCAGGACTTAATCGAGCAGCAGATCTACCCGCTGGCCATTGTGCTGGAAGATGAACAAAGCGTTTTCAATCGCGAGTTTTTTGAGCAGACGCCAAACCGCGTGGCTGAATGGATCCAGATTGACGAGAAGATACTGGACAGCCTGCGGGTGATCCGGGTAAGCGACTTCAGGCCCGGGGCATTTCTGCGGATTGTGATGAGTGATGAGAAGAGCCGGGCTGTGGCCTATCTGGAAGGAACGGATAGCGCAGGGTAGAAGGGCCGGCGAAAGCCGGTTTTTTTACCCCGAATAAACAGAATATATGTTCTATTTATTTGTGATATATTTCACAAGTAGACCGCTCTTGATCTACCCCCGAATCATGATCAGGCGTTTTTAGAAGGCGTTGCAAATGTTTCACGTGAAACATTTGCAAAGATCGCCCACGATCCCCCATAATTGCGGTTGGGGGAAGAAACGCCTGCTTCTTTAAAGAGCGATCGCGTTTGCCGCCCGAATTGATCCACGTCTCCCCCTGGTTTAAGAGAAAAAAACGAAGAAGTGATCGATTGACCCAAAAGAGATTGGCGGGTAAGACTTAAAATCCTGTCCCGATGATGACTGAGGCTCATCCTGATACGCTTACCCAGAAAGACCCCCTGGCGCGCACCTGATTGTTACAAAGAACCATGTAATTTGCAACTCGAATGGTTGGGGGACACTGGTTCGGGCGGACCTGTGTTCAACCGCAGCGAAGCCTGGCGTAAAGGCTGCGAACAATTGCCAGGATAAATGGCGGGTATCACTTCCCATGCGAAAGGCCGCCGCTGTGAGTTGCTTGCCTCTAGCGAACGGCCAAGCGCGCCGCTCATAGAAAGCGATGGTGCCCGGTCACTTTGAACGAGTTGAAAGGGTCAGGATAGATGTTTCACGTGAAACATGTTCTATGGATTGCTGAGCCGTAAGCGCGAGCGACCTTTTCGTTTCGGTCGCCTGGACCCCTGCGGCCCGGGAGCCAGTACCTGGGGATGGCCGGGTTTGCGGGAAATGCGCCTGGGCCGCCGCTGGGTTACCGGCAGGATGATCTCAGTCCGCATCGCGTTCCTTCTTTCGAGCGCTTCCCACAATCTACTTTCGGGAATAGCCCGGTGAGCAATTTCGGTAAAAAGCCGGTCGAGGATTTTATTCAGGACCGCTCCAATCTCTTTCTCTTCGGTTTCGGACGAAATGGATGGCTGCTCCAATACGTAAGTTCCGCGGCCTTGCTGTGTCGAAATCCAGCCCGCCCGGTCCAGGTCGCGGTAGGCGCGCGCCACGGTGTTAAAGTTGATCTTGAGCACCGCAGCCAGGTCGCGCACAGCGGGGAGCTGATCGCCAGGCAGTAGCTGCTTTTCCCGAATCATCTCCTGGACCTGCTCTTGGATTTGCGCGCAGATGGATTGTTTGGTCCTGAAATCGAGGGTAATATTCATTGTATCAAAGTATGAATGTATGAAAGTATTTAAGTATTATTGTATTTATGTATCATAGTATCTTATACGCGTTCATTATACCTCGCCTGATTCAAAAAAGCCAGCAGCGCTGGCTTTTGCAGGGTGGGTTCGGCTGCGTTCAACTTATCCCGGAAAGCTCGGCCCACAGGCGTTGAAAATAGCCATGCAGGTAGTGATCCCGTTCCTGGGCCAGTTCGCGCGCTTTTGGGGTGTATAAAAGGTCTTTGATCTTCCGCAGCTTGAAGAGGTACTCGTGGTAGGCGCTGTGCGGCTCTCCCGGTTCTTTTTCACCGCTTTCGATAAATCGGGCCGACGGTTGTGCGTAAAAGGGCTGGTGGTTGAGGGCAGCGTAACCGATCACGCGCGCGACGCCTATGGCGCCCAATACGTCCAGTTTATCGGCATCGAACAAGACCTGCGCTTCCAATGTCTTGGGTGATTCGCCGTCGCTGCGAAAGCGGTGCGCGCGAATGCAGTGCTGGACCGCCGCGATCCGGCCGGCCGGCCAGCCAGCCTGGCTCAGGATCTGGCCGGCAAATTCGGCAGATCGGTGATGATGGCTGGTGCGCGTTTCGGCGCCAGAGGCGCTGCCTTCCGCGTCGTGCAGGAGTGCTGCCGCCCGGACGATCTCGATGTCGGCGCCCTCTGATTTCGCCAGTGTCTCCGCCATCCGGTAGACTCGCTCAACGTGCTCGAAATCGTGAATTGGGTCGGCGTCCTGGTACCAGGCCCTGGCTTGTTGTAAGGTCGGATCCATTCCTTTTTTCTCCTTGCGATAATGCTGGGAAACCTGATTTCGAGGTGGCCGGCAGATTTTCCCGAAACCGGATAGGTCCATTATAAAGGATGTGGTTATGGTGGCCCGAGAAAATTGGGTGGTATGCTAATATCCTCCGGCTGGCGGCGGATTGTGTCATAATAAGGTATGTTCCCTTTGTTAGCCGGTTCAAACATTTGATGCTCGTTATTCGCGGCAGTGATTACGGGGGTTTTGATGAGCCTGACACCTTTTGGATCGAAGAGCCTGAGCTTTTTCCTCTGCCTGGCAACTATCCTTTCTCTTTTGACCTCATCGACGGTCCTTGCCGGGATACCTCCCGCGATATCATCTCTCCAGAAAGATCGGCCGGATCGGAGGATTGCGCCGACCCAGCGGGGGCTGGAGAAATTAGCCCCTGATCTGCAGGATGCTTTTGAGCAGTGGCAGGCTCAGGTGCCCGGGATGCCGGGCAGCCTTGCTTTGGATGAGCCGCTGCTGGTCAGCGCGCTCATCTATCCCGAAACAGAGGTGGGTCGTCTTTTCCTGCGCTCTGCCCTCAGCCGCCCGGTGGCCGGAGTGCAGTGGATCACCGGTGAGATCAGGCCTGCCCAGTTGGGTAAGCTGGCCAGCCTGGCGGGTGTACTGAGCGTGATCTCTGCAGAAACTTACCAGCCAGAGCAGGCGCCTGGGTTGGCGGACCTGCGCACCGGCGGCCCGCATCTGACGGTTCAAGAAATGCGTGCGCTCTTGCAACAAGGCGGACCGGCGCAGTTACGGGCGCAGATCGACCGGGTGAAAAGCAGCGCGGATGTTGGCCGGCAGCCGGCCGATCCTTTGCCAGTCAACCTGGCGGAAGAGGGACCGGCGCCCGGGCTGCTTGAGATCCATGATGTCATCCGGGCGCACGAGCGCGGCTACACGGGCGAGGGGGTGGTCGTGGCAATCGTGGATACAGGGGTTGATTTTTCTCACCCCGACCTGCAGGGCACCCAGGCGGTGATCCAGGCAGGACCATACGCGGGATGGCCGTTTGCTTATGACGTGCTCTCCGGCGCTTATTACGCGATTGACACGAGCAATGTCATTCACCCGTACGATATATGGAAGATGATTGGGGTCACGCAGTACGTGACCACGATGCCGGTGTCCGTAAAAGTTTGCGCCCTGGATGTCTGCGCGGCAGATCTCTATTTTGTCGAAGAAGAAGCCCAGGCAGATGGGTTGCCGATCCGGGTTACATGGCCCAATACTTCAAAGAGTGGAAGTTATTTTTATTCGGCTCATCCCGATCTGCTCCTGGCCTTTAGTAGCTATTACTTGCACATCAACTACGCCGAATCCGCGCTCATGACCCCGGTGGTGGTCGTTTCGGACGAAAACAGCGCGGGTGTTTATGATACGGTGTACGTGGATATGAACTATAACTATTTCCTGGGTGACCCCGGGGAACGCCTGACCCGCGCGCAGCCATTGGGCGGGACGGACCTGACCGGGGATGGGACCTGGGATCTGTCTGCCGGGATGTTGGCCTGGATTTCAGATGGCGTGCACCATCCACCGGGGGTTGCGACGCTTTATCCGGAAATTGAGGCGCTTCAGCCGCCTGGCACCGGCAGGCTGCTGGCTTTTATCAACGACCAGGATGGCCACGGCACGAACTGCGCCAGTGAGGTGGCTGGACAGGGCCGGATGATGGATCCTGAAGGGCTTGGACCAACCAACCCGCTGTATGCTGGGGCGGAAGAGGCCGGCGGGGTAGGTGGGGCGGTGATCCGGAGTATGGCACCAGATGCCAGGATGGCAGCTTTTCAAAATGGATTTCGCCTGCCGCTGGATTCCTGGACTCTTGCGGTCCTGGGGATGGATGGCATTGCGCACAGCGGTGACGAAGCCCAGATTGTTTCGAATTCCTGGGGCGATAGCCGGACGATCGAAGATGGTTGGGATGCGACATCGCGTTTCGCTCAAAAACTTTCGCAGGAGGTGGCGGAAGATGTCGCATTCCTGGCGGCGACCGGAAATGGCGGGCATGGGTATGGCACGGTGACCTCTCCAGGTGGAGGATCAATTATCGACGTGGGGGCGAGCACGGCTTATGGAGCTTTGCTCGCTTTCGAATTTGTGGATCAGGGACAATACCAGTATGGACATGTCCAGCCCTGGTCCAACCGGGGGCCTGGCGCCCTGGGCGATATCGCTCCGGACGTTACCGCCGTAGGGGCCTGGGGGCCCGGCGCGCAACCGCTAAATTCTTATTTTGGGAATGGGCAGGCGGCCTATGATATTTTCGGCGGAACTTCGATGTCAACCCCGGTCGCGGCTGGGAACCTGGCGCTCATCTACCAGGCCTTCTACAGCCAGCCAGAAAACCAGCGCTGGCCGACCTGGCAGGAAGCCCGTTCTCTCCTCCTGGGCAGCGCTCAGGACCTGGGCTACGATCGTTTGACCCAGGGGAGCGGTAATGTCCAGGCCGGGCGGGCGATTGATCGGATCACCGGCCTGGAGGCGTGGGCAGAACCTGCACAGTGGCAGGCCGGCGAGGACCAGGGACAGGAATACCCGGAAGCTCCGGCTTTGTTATTTCCTGGCTCGCAGGATCAGCAGGAGATCACCGTTCACAACCCAACGGGCCAGCGTCTTGTGGTATCGTCCACCGGCCAGACTCTGCGAAAGGTGCACGAAGAAACCTTTTCGGTCTCTTTCATTCCACCGCCGCCCGGATCCAACCCTAACCAGCCCGTTTTCTTGCAAGATGTGACCGGGTTGATCGAGGCGTTTGAACCAGACCTGGTGCGAGCTCAGGTCAGTTTTCCTTATGATCGGTTTGACTTAGAAGGGGATGGTTATGTTGACAACTGGTGGTCGGTAAGTTTCTATGACTGGCTTGACCGGAATGCCGATGGCAATTTGTGGCAGGATACTGACCAGAACGGCCTTGTAAATGAGGGTGAGATCGATATTGACTCGGCGACCGGGCTGTACGAGTATAACCGGTTTACCTATGGCTACCCCCAATCGACGGTTCTACAGGCCAGCCTGGGCGGGCCTGGTTTGGCCAGGCGCCACGACGGTGTATTCTTAGGGTTGCTCTGCTACTACTGCGGTCACTCGATGTCTCTGCAAGTGAAGGTCAGCCTGTACCAGGAGGCGCCCTGGGACTGGCTGGAAGTCCCTCACGCGCAACTGGTGCTGGAGCCCTATTCGACATCCAGCCTGACGGTCAGGCTATCTGTCCCCGAGGATACTCTTCCCGGCGTGTATGACGGTGTGATCGAACTGGACCAGGGCGATGAGAAGATGCGGATTCCAGTGGTCGGCCTGGTGGCGGCGGATACACCGACCTTTGCGTTTGGAGGGGTGCACGGGCCAGAAACTCCTTACGACAACGGTGAATTGTTTGGTGGGTTCAACTGGGAATGGCGGTACGAGGCGGGGGATTGGCGCTTTTTCTACTATGACTTCCCTGATGGCACTGCCGGCGCCGGGAAAGTGATGGTCGTCGACACACGCTGGGATACGCCCCAGACAGACCTTGACACGTGGGTCTTTGGCGTCCCCAGCCCGGATTTGCCTGGCGCCCCTGGCGCGATCGATTTGCTTGCGGGCAGCGCGGATACTTACCTGTATAATGGCCGCTTTGCCTGGCAGACGAATACGGGCGATTCCGCCGAGCTGGTTGGCGTCCCATTCCGGGATGGCCTGGGAATGATTGCCCTGCACAATGTATTGAGCAGCGGGGTTCAATTGGCTGAAAGATTCGTTGGTCAGGCTTACCAGGTTTCGACCAGCCCGGCTGAAATTTCAGTGGACAGCCTCCCGGATGACGCGCAGACGCCGTTCCTGACCGCTTCGCAAAATATTGTCCTGACTTCCACCGGAGATATTCCAGAAGGTATTCAGGTTCGGGCTTATGGCTTCAGCACGCCTGTGGATTTGCCGGCAGAGACTGCTTATCAGGACGCCCCACCCAATATTTGTTCGGCGAGCTGGATCTATAGGCTTGGCCAGGGTGGGCTGCTGGTTGAAAATGCCGGTCTGTTGGATATCTCGACTCATTCTGAATCTGAGGATCTTGACCTCGACCTGTTTCTGTTTCGAGATGACGGGGATGGCAAATGGAACTGCTCGCGAGACGATCTGGAAACGTACTCGATCAATGCTGATGCTGAAGAACAGATCAAAATATACTTTCCCCTGGACGGACGGTACTGGGTGACAGTGCTTGGGAATACCGTTCCAGAAGGCAGGCAGCCGTTCGATTTTCGCCTGCGTCTTTACCAGGGTGCAGGGATCATGCTGCGGGATTTTCCGGTTGGCCCAATTCAAGCCAATCAGGCGGTTAATTTCACGACGATCATGCAGAGCGCTTATACCAGCCAGTCACCTGCGCCGCTGGAGGGGCTGCTGCTGGTTGGCCCGCCGGCTGATCCAATGCTGTTAGAAATTCCGCTCCAGCTTCGGCCGACGATCCTGATTTATCCTCAGCCGGTGTTTGGGCCGGCTACTTCCTGGATACGCCAGGAACCGGTCCTGTTTACCCTGTCTTTCCAGAACCAGGGCGTGCTGCCGGAGTTGATGGAGGTGGAGATTGAGATTCCAGAAGGGCTGGTCTATGTGGACGGTACCGCCTCTGCGCCCGACACGCCGCCGACTTACGACCCTTCTTCGCGCAGGCTTACCTGGACGGGAACGGCAGGCAGCGGCGCGCAGGTCATCCTGACTTTCCAGGCCACCGGCCAGACCGGTGTTGATCCCGCCTGGGTGTCCGTCCCGGCCCGGGTTGTGGGTCAAACGTCGGGACAGGAGTGGCTGGTTGAGGCCAAAGCCGGAGTAAACCTGTACGGACAGTTATTGCCGGTAATCAGGCGCTGATAGAGCCCGGACCCACCCGGTAAACCTGGCCACGTTTGATGACTGTCTCGACCAGGTTGGTCCCAAAGCGGTACCCCAGGTGGCGGTAGTCATCGACTGAGAGCAGAATCAGGTCGGCCTGTTTGCCGGGCTCAATGCTTCCCAGGCGGTCGGAGCACTGCAGCGCCGCCGCAGCGTTGATGGTGGCAGCGGCGATTGCCTGGGCGGGTGTGAGGCGCAGGTAGCGGCAGGCCAGGGCAATCACGAACTGCATACTTTCGCACCAGGCCGTGCCCGGATTAATGTCCGAGGCAATTGCCAGCAGCCCCCCGGCGGCGAGAATCTCCTGGGCGGGGGTATAGTGCGGGTCGGCCAGGCCAAAGGGCGTGCAGGGTAGGGCGACGGCGACGGTGTCGCCGGCGGCCAGCGCGAGGATATCCTCGCTGGAGGTCTTCACGAGGTGGTCAGCTGAGGCCGCCTTGAGGCTGGCAGCCAGGCTGGCGCCGCCCAGGTTGTCGAACTCGTCGGCGTGGATTTTAAGCGGGAAACCCAGCCGGCGGGCTTCCTCCAGGATCTGCCGCGACTGCTCCAGGTCGAATGCGCCGGTCTCGCAGAACACGTCGACGAACGGCAGCCGGCGGCCCGGATGGTTCGCCTGCCACCAGTCCAGCACGGCCGGCAGCATCTCGCCGGTCACCAGGCGGGTATACCCGTCTGAGTCGCCGCGGTATTCGGCCGGAACTGCGTGTGCGCCCAGGAAGGTGGGAATAATTTCCAGCGGGCCGATCTGGTCTAACTGCAGCAGGATATCGAGCTGGCGCAGCTCCGCGGAGGTTTCGAGTCCGTAGCCGGTTTTTGCTTCGGCTGTGGTTGTCCCGTGGCGGAAAATGCTCTCCGCACGGGAGCGGGTTTGAGCCAGCAGGTCGGCTGGAGCGGCCTGACGGGTGGCTCGCACGGTTGAAACGATCCCCCCCCCGGCCGCCATGATTTCCATGTAGGTCTTGCCCAGGAGGCGCATTTCGAATTCGGCGGCCCGGTCGCCGGCCCACACCAGGTGGGTGTGCGGGTCAACGAACCCGGGCAGCACAACTTTGCCGCGCGCATCCAGCTCGGGCTCGTGTGGAAAGGCGCCGCGAAGTTCGGCGGTTGTTCCAACCGCCTGGATGTTCCCGCTGCTAACCAGTACAGCGCCGTCCTGGATCAGGCCCAGGCTGCCCAGGCCGCCGCCGCGCTGCGGACCGCCGGCCAGAGTCAACAGTTGTGAGGCAGAGTGAATAAGCATAGGTTAATTGTATCTTTGTTTGTCTGTTCGCCTCGATTTAAGTGGAATGAGACTGGGGAAAGCACGCAGAAAGGCTGTCGTCCCACAGCGGCATATCTTTCAGCGCAAATGGATTGTTTTAAGATAAAAAGGGCTTGAATAAATAGGATATTTTTGATAGTATTACATTGTATAATTTTTCACAAACAAAGATGGGTTTTGCAGACTTCGTTCGTTTTGGATGAATGACGCGGTCGCCCACCCAAAACGATACAAGTGTCAGAATCGGTTTGAGGTTGAAGGTATGTGTATGGAGGTAAAAATGAAAGACGAGATGCTTCAGAAGATCCGGCCAGTTCCCCATGTGGTCATCGTCGGCGCAGGGTTCGGTGGGTTGAAAGTGGCTCGCAAGTTGGGCGGCAAGCCGGTGCGGGTAACACTGGTGGATCGCAACAACTATCACCTGTTCCAGCCGCTGCTGTACCAGGTTGCCACTGCCATGCTGGCAGAGAACGAGATCGCCTATCCGGTGCGCGCGACCCTACGTGGCAGCCGTAACCTGTTTTTCCACCTGGGTGAAGTCCAGGAGATTGACCTGGATCATAAAAGCGTGAAAACGAATCATGGAATCTTGCCCTATGATTACCTGGTGCTGGCTCCAGGAGGCGAGACCAATTTCTTTGGCGTGGAGTCGGCTGCGCAAAATGGTTTCGGCTTGAAAGATCTGGATGATGCGGTAAAAATTCGCAACCATGTCTTACTCCAGTTAGAGCAGGCAGCTCGGGAGCCAGACCCTGACAAACGGCGGGCGCAGCTGACATTCGTGGTGGTTGGCGGTGGCCCGACTGGGGTGGAATGCGCCGGGGCAATTTCCGAATTAGTGCGGATGGTGCTGCCAAAAGACTATCCCGAGCTTGACGCAGGTGAAGTTCAAATTATCCTGCTTGAGGCGGTGGAGCGCCTGCTTTTGAATATGCCGGAGGATCTCAGCCAGATTACCGCGGCGGTGCTGCGCCAGAAGCAGGTAGAGGTGAGGTTTAGTTGTGTGGTCGATGGCTACAATGGGCAGCAGGTTAGCCTGAAGGATGGCTCCGCGATCCCAACCGCCACGCTGATTTGGGCTGCCGGCGTACGCGTTGCCAGGCTGCTCGATTCCCTTGGCCTGGATCAGGATCGCCTGGGGCGAGTCAGGGTGGAAAGCACGCTCCAGGTGCCGGGCCACCCGGAAGTGTTTGTGATAGGAGATGCGGCTTACCTGGAGGGAGATGATGGGCAACCACTGCCGATGCTGGCGCCGGTTGCCATGCAGCAGGCTGAGCGAGCCGCCGGCAATATTTTGGCCCTGGTGGAGAAGGGGCCATTGCAACCGTTTGTGTATCGCGACCCGGGAGTGCTGGCGACCATTGGCCGCTCTCAGGCGGTGGCGCAATTGGGCCGTTTGAAGTTCCATGGATTTTTGGCCTGGTTCCTCTGGATTGTTGTACATATATTACAGTTGATTGGTTTCCGCAACCGGCTGGCGGTGTTGATCAATTGGGCCTGGACCTATATCTTTTACGAGCGGGCCGTGCGTTTGATTAACCCTCGCCAGGTATAATAACAGAGGAAGGCATTGACCTGGCTGTCCTGCCGGTCGGCGACAATTTCACCATAGGGCCCGACGAAGCGCCCCGGGTGGTGAAACTGATCCAGCCGGGGCATATCATCCTGATCCATTACAATAGCTTCGACCTGATCGCCCAGGATGGGCAGGCCTGGGCGACCTGGTCATGACACAGACCGGCGCGCAGGCGCAGGTACGAAATCCAGGCGTGAGTTTCCCACTGGCTTGCTGAATTGATAGGTTTTGCCAGTATACAAACATTATAAATTGCAAGGTTTGGCCTTCTGATCGCCCTGCTAATGATTTATATTCAAATCAGAGTTTGATTTTCGTTTTTAATGAGCGACTGAATCGCCTATAAAAAACGGGACAAGTATCAAATGAGGGAGTTGGGCAACACTGACGAGGCGAGGTGAATATGCCGAAAGAAATGCCGCAGGTGAAATTTTATAACCTCAGTCTGCCAGAGCGCGCCCGGTGGATCGAGGAGCAGTCTGGACTCTCGGCGGATGAGGTGGCTGCGCTGACAGGGGCAGCCGGGCTGGCGCCGGAACAGGCGGATCATATGATCGAGAATGTGATCGGCCTGCACGCGCTGCCGCTGGGCATTGCCCAAAACTTCGTCGTCAATGGACGCGAAGTGCTGGTGCCGATGGCAATTGAGGAGCCTTCGGTGGTGGCGGGCGCCTCATTTATGGCCCGCCTGGCTCGGGCGGGCGGTGGTTTTGTGGCCACAACCACAGCGCCGGAAATGATCGGGCAGATGCAGATTATCCACCTCACCAACCCGGCTGAGGCCAGGCTGAAACTCTACGAATGCCAGGCCGATCTGCTGGAAGAAGCCTCGCAGATCGATCCGGTCCTGGCCCGTTTTGGCGGCGGGCCGCGTGGGTTCGAAGTTCGCCTGATCGAAAAGTCGCCGATTGGGCCGTTCCTGGTCCTGCACCTAATTATGGACGTGCGCGACGCCATGGGCGCCAATGCGATTAACACCGCCCTCGAGCGCCTTGCGCCCCGGGTAGAAGAGATTACCGGTGGCAAGGTCCACCTGCGTATTCTTTCCAACCTGGCCGACCGCCGCCTGGCGCGGGCGCGCTGCACGATCCGCCTGGGCGAACTGGCCTTTGCTGATTTCTCCGCCGAGACCGTCCGCGATGGCATCATCGCGGCCTGGGCGTTTGCTGCGGCGGATCCCTACCGGGCCGCGACGCACAATAAGGGCATCATGAACGGGGTGGACGCCGTGGTGATTGCCACCGGGAATGACTGGCGCGCGGTTGAGGCCGGCGCACATGCCTACGCAGCTCGCGGCGGGCGGTATACCTCGCTGAGCACCTGGGGGCAGGATGAAGAGGGCAACCTGGTTGGGACTCTGGAAATGCCGATGGCAGTGGGGATCATCGGCGGTGCCACGCGGGTTCACCCGACGGCCAAAGCTGCGCTCAAGCTGATGGGCGTCCAGACGGCCGGCCAGCTGGGTGAGATCATCGTTTCCGTGGGGCTGGCCCAGAACCTGGCCGCGCTGCGCGCGCTGGCGACCGAGGGGATCCAGCGCGGGCACATGGGGCTGCACGCTCGCCAGGTGGCGATTGCCGCCGGCGCAGCAGGGGAAATGGTCAACCGGCTGGCGGATCAACTGGTGGCCGAAAGAAACGTCCGCATCGACCGGGCGGAAGAAATTTTGCGGCAGTGGAGCAACGCATAATCTATGGAACAGGCTCAGAAATCATCTCGCTTATTGAAAACTAACCGGCCGGTTGGTCTGGTTGGCTATGGCGCTTATGTGCCGCGCTACCGCCTGCCGGCGGTTGAGGTGGCGCGCTTGTGGGCCGGGGGGAAAACCGGCGGGCTGCCGATCAAGGAAAAGGCAGTCGCCGGGCTCGATGAGGATGTGATCACCATGTCGATCGAGGCCGCCCGCAACGCCCTGGCCCGGGCGCAGATTTCACCGGAGGAACTGCGCGCGGTGTGGGTGGGCTCTGAATCCCATCCCTACGCGGTCAAGCCCAGCTCAACCATCGTGGCGGAGGCCATCGGCGCCGGCACTGACATCCAGGCCGGCGATTGGGAATTCGCCTGCAAGGCTGGCACAGAGGCGCTGGTGGCTGCCACCGGCCTGGTCGGCTCGGGTATGGCGGATTACGCCCTGGCCATTGGCATGGACACCGCCCAGGGCCAGCCCGGCGACGCCCTTGAATATACTGCCGCGTCGGGTGGGGCGGCTTACGTGGTCGGCCCGGCCGAAAATTCTTTGGTCGAAATCGAGGCGTCTTACTCCTTTGTGACCGACACGCCCGATTTCTGGCGGCGCGCCGAGCAGAAATACCCCTCGCACGGGCAGCGCTTCACCGGCGATCCGGCTTACTTCCGCCACATCACCGAGGCGGGCCGGCGGCTGATGGAGGATATGGGCACATCGGCTTCCGATTATACGTACGCGGTGTTCCACCAGCCCAATGCCAAGTTCCCCCAGCGGGCAGCAAGCCTGCTGGGCTTCACCGATGCGCAGATTAAGCCTGGCCTGCTGGTCCCGGTGATCGGCAACACCTATGCTGGGGCGGCGCTGATCGGCCTGACCGCCACGCTGGATGTTGCCCGGCCCGGCGAACGCATCCTGATGGTTTCGTTTGGTTCAGGCGCCGGTTCGGACGCTTTTTCGCTGCGCGTGACGGAGAAGATTGACCTCCGCCGCGACCTGGCGCCTAAGACGGCCGATTATATCGCCCGGCGCACGCAGATCGATTATGCCACCTACGTCCGCCTGCGCGGCAAGCTGGCGATGAAATAGGGGGACGAGATGGCTGAGGTTGTCATTGCCGGTATTGGCCAGACCCCGGTGGGCGAGCACTGGGAGGTTTCGCTGCGCACGCTGGCGGCGCGTGCCATCCAGGCTGCCCGCAAAGAAGCCCCGGGCCTGGCGCCCCAGGCGCTTTACGTCGGCAATTTCCTGGCTTCTATGGCTTCACACCAGGCGAATCTCGGCTCGCTGCTGGCGGAGAGCGTGGCCCTGGAAGGCGTGGAAGGGATCACGGTTGAAGCGGCTGAGGCCTCCGGGGCGGCGGCCTTCCATCTGGGCTATCTGGCGGTGGCCTCTGGTTTTGTGGATGTGGCGCTGGTGGTGGGTGTGGAAAAATATACCGATGTCGTTGGCCCGCGGGTCGATGCGCTGGTGGCTGAGGCAGCCGATTCTGATTACGAGACCGTGCAGGGCCTGACGCCTGCCGCCCAGGCCGGTCTGCTGATGCAGCGCTACCTGCACGAGTACGGCGTCCCGCGCGGCGTGTTTGGGGAGCTGCCGCTCCTGGCGCATGCCAATGCGGTCAACAACCCGAACGCCATGTACCGCCGGGCCATCCGCCGGGAGACCTATGACCAGGCCGCGCCGGTCAGCGACCCGCTCAACCTGATGGATGTGGCCCCTTACGCCGATGGCGCTGCGGCGGTGATCCTGGCGCGCTCGGACGCGCTGCCGCAAGGGTTCGATCGCCCGCTGGTGCGGGTGACCGGCTCGAGTGTGGTCACGGATCGCCTGTCGCTGCACGACCGTAATGATCCACTGGCTTTCGATGCGGCGCGGATTTCCACTGAACGTGCCTGTCGCCAGGCCGGGATCCTGCCCGGGGACGCGGACCTGTTCGAAGTGTGGGACGGTTTCTCGATCTACGCGGTCCTTTCCCTGGAGGCTGCCGGGCTGGCCCCGCGCGGCGAGGGCTGGCGGCTGGCCCAGGAAGGCAAACTGGCCCTCACTGGCGAGCTGCCGGCGCTGACGATGGGTGGGCAGAAAGCGCGCGGCAACCCGCTGGGCGCGTCCAGCCTGTACCAGCTGGTCGAAGCAGCCCTGCAACTGCGCGGGCAGGCCGGTAAGAACCAGGTCCAGGGCGCGCGGCGCGCGCTGGTCCAGGCGCTGGGCGGCCCGGCGTCGACCGCCGTCACGCACGTCTTAGAAGCATGGCAGTAATCGGTTCATTGGCTAGTAAGTAATCATTCGAAGGGATTATAAAGATGGAAATTCCGCGTCACTGGCGATTGAAAAAACAGCGCTACGGCCTGGTGGGGGAGGTCTGCCCGCACTGCTCGGTCAAGATCTTCCCGCCCCGCGACGTCTGTCCGGAATGCGGCGGCGAGGCCAAAGAGCCCTACCTGTTTAGTGGGAAGGGCACAGTTTACTCCTACACAACCTTGCAAGATGGCCCGGCCGGGTTCGAAAACAGCGCCCCTTACACGGTCGCGCTGGTGAAGCTTGAAGAAGGCCCCATGGTCACCGCCCAGCTGACCGACCTGGGCGATGAGCCGGTCGCGATTGGTATGCCGGTCGAGATGGTGACGAGAAAGATCCGCTCGGATGGGGATGAGAGTGGGATTCTGGTGTACGGGTATAAGTTCCGGCCGCGGTGGCTAAAAACGTACGGGAACCCGTAGATTTCGTTGCGCTAACCGTTCAGTGGTTCGGAAATATTTCTAAGCAGCGACACAGCCACCGCCAGATTAAGCGCCGTGATGACCAAAAACGGGATAGCGATGCCTGCGCCTTCAGGGGTTCCAGCCAGGGTCATCTTGACCACCATCGCGGAGACAGCCAGCCCAAGCGTGATGGCTTTCAAAACAAAGATCGAAGTGAGCAAATAGCCCCATGCGCTGCGGCGCAGTAGCAGAATGCCCGAGAGAACCGCGAGCGGGACGATCAAGCCCAGGTCCATGGCTTGAATGACAAAGGTGGTGGTGTTATCCAGCGCGGGCGGGATGTTTTGCAGGATCGGCGGGAGGACTTTACCCAGCCATGCCAGGGTCAGGAATCCGCCGATGAGGAAAAGAAGCGCAGCAATCCATCCACGCGGGAGGTCGCCGGAGAAGTGGCGCGGGAGAGTTTCTAAATCGAAAGACATCATGCACAGGATGAAGGCGTACAGGCTAAGCGAAAACAGCGCGACGTACACCAGAAACAGTGCATTGAACATCGTCAGCATGGACATGGACAGATAGGTGTAGAGGAAGAAGCCAATCGTGCCTGTGAGGATTAATCGTCCGCGCAGCGAGCCGCGAAACGCCATCACGGCGGAGGTGACCAGCATGGGCAATCCGACCAACAGGGTGACAATGTCATTGCCCTGCTGCTGCGCCGCGCTGCTGACGGTGTCATAGTAGTACAGCCCATGCCCGTTAATCATCACAGTCTCACCGCGGTGACTTGTGAATGGATAGGGGACACCTGGCGTTTGATCAAATAATCCTGTCCCTGCGGCAAGGAGGGCGAGGAGAAAAATCAACGGGATAATAATGGTTAGGGCAGTCTTGTTTTTCATGATCTTTTTCACCATTCAGAGATTGGGGAAAGCGCGGGTACATTCTTGTGATAAAAACGCAGCAATACCAAGGCTGCTATGACATAAAGAACCGAAAAGATGGCAAAGAAATGCACGCCTCCCGCAAAAAAGCGCAACGAGAAGTTGAAGCAGAAGTGAATCCAGAAAGCGATCAGCAAGTTATTGCACTGCTTCATGAAAACAGCCATGATAAACGTTATGGCAGTCATCACAATAATATTGGCGGCGATATAGATGACAGCTTGGGAGCCGGAATAGTCTGAAGCCACAAACCACAGCGGCGCGTGCCAGAAAGCCCAGATCAAACCCAGGATGAAATTGCCTTTGAGGAGTCCAAAACGATTTTCCAGTGCAGGGCGCAGGTATCCTCGCCACCCCGATTCTTCTCCGCTGGGACCCTGAAAGGCTGTGAGAAGAATCGTACCGCTTAAGGCGGCAGGGATCGTCAGTTGTGCCATGAACGATGTGTTCTCGATCACCGATAGCAACCAGACTGCCAGAAGGAATATACCGAAAACAATCACCGGTATTACAGCCAGTAACTGAATGTTGAACCTGGCTTGAAAAGCGTTCTTGTAGAAATCCACGATGGTCATGCCTGGCTTCAACTTCTTCAGCATCAGCAGCAGCACAATCGTGGGCGACCAGCTGCCCAAAATGGTAATTCCGGTCATGACAGCCGGTGGTGCATCAAACACCATGGAAGCCAGACCACCCAGAACCAGGATGATGGACCAAAACGCCAGGTAAGAATACATCACGTACTGCCACATCGAATCAATCTTTTTCATTTCGGTTTCCTTTTGTTCGCGTCTAGATTTGAGGAATATTTACAATCCAGAGGATGATCTCAACCACCGGCCATCCTTAGGAGCAGCATAAGGCCTGTCAGAGCGTTGTAGGAATGCGTTGTTTTGCTTTAATTGCCTGTCCCAGTAGAAGTGAATCAAGCCGGTGGGAGCCAGCAGCTTGAATAGAAAAAGTATCCATTTTGACAAATGATCAGGGGCGGCCAGTTTCGCCAGGAGCGGCGCTGACATATGGCCGCTTTCAAGGACGGATCCGACCAACTCCACAAAAGGTGTCAGGATCCTTTCTTGTTCTTTGGTGGGTTGAAGCTGGATACCCTCAACACCGCCCTTGATGGCTGTACCCAGATAGTCTCTTTGGAGCCGCCGGGTCAAACTTTCAAAGTAGGCTTCCAGGAAGTGGGATTGGCTGCTTTCTGGAAAACCCTGCTGGATGATAAAACCCAGTGAGCCTTTGGAAGGTTGGAGCATTTCAAGAAAAGCCATCATGTGCGAAGGCATGGCATGGACATAAAGGGGCAGGGCAAAAATGACTGCGCTCTCCGCCGGGAATTCTGCTGCCCACTGCGGCCACATTTTCTTTTGCTTGAGATCACGGATAATGACATTCGACCCGTAGGTATCCGAAATCGCTTTGAGAATCAGAGCGGTATTGCTGCCGTGAAGCCTGGGGGATCCATTGTAGAGAATGAGGGTTTTCACCTTTTGGGTAGCATTGGGCTTCAAGACCTTGTTCCGGGCACGGCGCGGGAGCAGTTCTGCCAAAGCCCACGTGGGGTTCTTGTGAATCCGGTAGGCTTTGGACCGAAAATGGTAGGCTGTCCTGTAAAGATAATCTTCGATGATTTGCACTTCTTCTTGATGGAGATCCTGATCATCAAAATAAAAGTGAAGGTCCGGGTAGCGCTCATATCGTGCTTTGTGATGGCACTCATCGTCAACGATTTCAATGTATGGATGATAGTGCGGGATGGTGCGGTCAATAAATGCTTTGGCGCTGTGATTAATAAAGCCCTGGGCGGTATCCATGAGCAGGATCACTTTGTCGGAATTAACATAGTCCGGGTAGATTTCTGACATCGCATCCTTACAGATACACCTGCCTGGCGTCTTCACCCAACAAGACCAACAACCGATACACGCTTTGATCGCGGCGGGGTCGAGTGCCTTGTAACGTGGTTGTTCGTCATACAAGGAGGAAATGGCAGCTATGGTTTCAGGGTCTGGATCAGTGCGCAAATCAAAAAGAGAAATCATGGGATCCCATTCCTTTTAGAAATTCATCCCGGCCAGCCAGGTGGTAAGCCCTGCCTCGCGGGCTTTGAAGTCATCATGATCTCCATTATGAGCACCTGGCTGGTATTCCCCGGCAATCTTGCCATCCAGGATGAACAGCACCCGCTCCGTTTTAGCGGCTACCTTGACATCGTGTGTGACCAGCAGGATGGTCACGCCAGTGTGATGAATTTCAGCCAACAGGCCCATGATTTCGCTGGCTGAAGTCGAGTTCAGCGCGCCGGTCGGCTCATCGCCAAAGATAATTTTCGGGTCGCCCATCAGTGCGCGGCAGATGCCAACCCGCTGAAGCTGTCCACCCGACGCCTGGGTGATGTCGCGGTTCTCCAGCCCGGCAATGCCCGTTTTTTGCATCAGCGTCCTGGCTTTTTCGGTGAGCTGCGCGCCATTTTTGCGGCCATCGCGCGCGGATGGCAGGATGATATTGTCGAGGATATTCAGGTTTCTCAGCAGGGTCGGTTGCTGGAAGACAAAGCCCATTTTGGTGCGGCGCAAGTCGGCGAGTTCGTTCTCTTTGAGCGCCGACAAGTCCGCGCCGTCGAAGGTGACTTTTCCACTGTCCACGCTGTCCATGCCGCTCAGGGCATACAGCAGGGTGGATTTTCCTGAACCAGACGGTCCCATTATGGCGACGAATTCGCCCTGGTGGATGTCCACTGTGATGCCGTCGAGGACGTTGCGTTTTTCTGCGCCCAGGCCGAAAGACTTGACAATGTTTTCACTGGTAATAAGGGTTTTCATGGTTTACTCCTTGATATTTTCAGAGATTTTGATTTGTCCAGCGTCCAGGGTGCCGAAGATTGTCGCCATCAGCACTACTCCTGTCATCAGCAGCGGGCTGAGCAGGTAGGCAAAGACCGGGTTGGCGATGAATTTGAAGGACGCCGCCCCAAAAGAAGCAATCACCGCCCCCGCCAGCATCTCTCCAAGTGTGTTGGCCAGCAGCGTGCCGAGCAAGATTCCAATGACCAGGACAAACAATGAACGCGCTATATACTGCGACTTGATATCAGCGTTGGTAAAGCCGAAGGCTTTCATCACCGCAATCGCGTATCGGTCTTTAGCGACCAACATTTTCATGAACAATAGCGTGATCAGCAAGGTGAGCATCAGCGCAACGCCGACAGCGGCATAGGCGGCTTTGCCGATCGCGCTGATCGTCCCGCCGTAGGTTTGCTGGATAAATTCATCAATGTCCGAGACTTTGGCGAAAGCGAACCTGCCCGCGTATTCGGCAACCTTTTCATCCACCAGCGCCGAGTCAACTAACTCGGCGGTGATGACGCTCCACATGGTGTCCGCCGAGTCGTCGGAGAAAACCGCTTTGGCAGTCTTACCACCGTTGGTCACATCAGAATACGTGCCGCAGACCGTAAGTGTTGTCTCGCGGTCATTTATGAGCAGCGTGATGACATCCCCCACCTTTTTGCCCATCTCGCTGGCATTCAACACCGAAAGCGCGATCTCTTCGCTTGCCGTGGGAGCACGCCCCTCAGAATAGGCCAGGGGAAAGACCGAATGGTCGCTCAACTCAATCTTGAGACGTTCCTCCGAGCCGTCAGCCAGCTTGACGCGGAAGGTTTTGGTGGTCAGCACGACAAACCTGGATATAGACCGGTCATTTTCCATCGCGGTGGCGATTTCCGCCGCTTTTTCAGCGATGTGGTCGGTCTGCTGGATGTCAATGCGCAGATCGCTGTCCCCGACTCCCATGTAGGTGATAAAACTTTTCGAGGAGATAGTGTTGTGCAAATTCTGCGGGACGATGATGATAAACGCCGCCAGCACCAGCACCGTCAGCATGGTGACATACAGGCTTTTCCGGGTTAGAACATCTTTTATGCCAAGGAAAACATTTGTGCCAAGCAGCTTGTTCATGCTCAGGCGGAAACGCCTTGCCCCGCCCGATTTTTCCTGCGAAACCCCGAAACGGACGGCCTCCGCCGGGGAGATTTTGCGAAACCGACCCAGAACGCCGTTCACATAGACGCTGATTGCCAGGAAGACAATTGCCACGCTAACGATGCCCAGAAGCGGCGCCAGGGTGGCGTTTTCACTTTCGCCCATGTACAGCCGGATGTTAGCGAGCAGCGCGTCCCGAAAGACAAAGGAGAGCGCATACCCGAGCAGGCTGCCCGCCGCCGCGATGGCTAAGTATTTTGTCAGGTAGATTCTCTTGATGTCGGAAATGCGCAGCCCGATAGCCTTCATCACGCCGATTTCGCGGTAGTCATCTTCAATTTTTGCCAGCAGCGTGAAGCGAATGCACAGGAATGCGATGGCAATCACCAGCCCACTGACCAGGAGGATGACTGCGATCATCAGACCATCCGAAAGACCGTTGAACATTCGAAAAAGCGGGTAGGTGAGGGTCGGTCCGTTGGCCTCCAGCCCGGCAGCGGTGTAGGCGGCCTCGAATGCGCCCAGATCATCCAGGTCGTGCAGGCGGAACTCGATCAGGTATTCCACGCTGCCGAACTGCTGGAGCGCCGCGAAATCACTTTGGCTTACCAGGAAGCGCTTGGACGAGGAAAGCAGCGGCTGCATTTGTGAGTCGCGGAGCGCCCCAGCGATTATGAACGTTTTCCCGGCTACGGTAACCGTTTCGCCAACCCGGGCGGTTCCATCCTGCACATAGGCGATCGGGACATAAATTTCCCCATCAGTGACGGTGATGATGTTGCCATCCAGGTCGAGCAGGAAATCGAATTTTTCGCTCTGCACCGCAAAGCCGTTGTCCTGGACGCTGTCCGCCAGCGAACGGCTTCCAGACCCAAGCGCAGCAAATACAAACTGCGCGCCGTCCACATTGAGGAATTCCACCACCTGGAAGTCGGCGACCGCCTTATTTTGATCCGCAAAAGCTGCCAGCCGCGCCACATCCAGTTCGCCGGCGTGCATTTGTGTGAAATGCGGCGTTTTGGCCTGCGTCATCAGGCTATCAATTGCGCCCGACAGGTTGACGACCAGGATAGCTGCCAGCGCAACCAGCATGGCGGCTGCGGAGACGAACAGCAGCGTCGTCAATGTGATCGTCTTGCTTCTCAGGATATCGTTACGGAGTAATCGGTAAAACATTGCTCGCCTCTGCTTTCTTTCTCAACACACGGCTATTGCTCAATTTTTTTCAAAGCGCATTAAGAAATGCGCGCTACTCTTTGTAAAACAGAACTCTGGACTGGTAAAAACTTTTAGTAGTTCCAGGCCCTGGGAAATACAAGCGCAGAGGGTCCAATCAACGCCCCGCTACGTTGTACTGAACTTCCAGAAGGTCAAAACGTCCATATACGAACTCACCTCCGGGAAGAGTCCAAATAGCCTCTCCCTTTACTGGCAGTTTGCGCCCACCAAACTCACGCCAATCCCCCACCGGGGTGGACCAACGAAGCTGTTCGTAAGTCCTGCCATCCAGTGTCCTGGAACGGTCATTGGAGACGAAGTCGACCAGCGCACCAGAATGATCGAACGACACCACCGCTGAGATCGTGTTGCCGGCATTTGTCCAGGTCGCTCGAACGGTCAGGGGATCCAGTTCCTCCCAGACAATATTTCGGTCAATCAATGTCGCCGGAGCAAGGATGAACATATCATTGAGTAGCGTGACTGTCTCGCTCTTGTTCATCTCAGCGCCGCAGGCGTCAACCATTGTCAGTAAAGAAGCAATCCGCACCCTGAAAGTTGCCTCCGGGCCGACATAGCGGTGGAAAGCGTTGAAGGGTATGCCAAACATGGAAGACTCGATGAAGAAGAGACGCGCAGGTGGGTTGGTGAAGCTGTGCTGGTATGCTGTCATTGGCATCCACTTATCATTGGGACCGTTGCGAAGCACGCCGCTGAAGCGAACCCGGTAGTTCCATACCTGCGGTTTGTCCATCGCACCCACAAACTTCAGGTAGCGCTGGACTACTAGGGGAAGATGCGCGGTATCTGCCTCTGTGAGTAGCCCTGGCTGCTGTAAATGCTCTCTGAGATTGTTTGTGACTTCACGGTTGTAATTGGAACGGAAACTCCAGGGAGCTGCCCCGAGTGCCGCCACCACGATGGGGAACAACAGGATAATATTGGCGATTGTCCCGGCCTTAGCATCGTTCCAGGCAGTCAAGATCAAGACCTGTGACACCACGACTCCTAACGCAGCAGGCACCCACCACCACCGCATTGTCAGCAAGACCATCCCCGCACTCACGATGAGTAACAACGCCGCGGCAAGCCAAAGGATTCCCATTGGGCGGGAGATCGCTGCTTGCAGTTGTGGCGGTTGAGCCAGACCAAATGCCTTCGTGAAACCGAGAAGGTGGATGAGTCCGTGAATGGCGAGAAGGGCGATCAGGATATATTTCATTTCAAACTCCCTTTTTATTATGTGAAATGAGAGTCGAGTGTGTTAGCAGGTCTTGTTTGCTCCTTCCGGGACGAAGAGAACCAGCAACCAGGATCAAACTCGTTCCAATCGCTGAAACATACCAGCCCCATCCCAGTGACTTGAGCAAGGTAGGATAACCGGGCGCATAATTCACCTGCGCCAGGATCCCGGGCAGCAAGACCAGGCAGAGCAGTAGCCCAAGAAAGGCAATGCCGCCGCCAATACGGGCAAACAAGCGTGACGCCGTCTGGCTGGCAATGAAAGCAAGCATGGCGCCCAGAATTAATAATAAATAGATGGCCATTACCCGGCCAGTTTCAACATTTTCAAAGATCAGTGCGCCGTTGGATAATGTTGTACGGCGAACAAAGTCCACCGGCAGTACGTCAAAGCGGATTCGATCTGCCATGACCAATACCTCGGCATGGAACAAACCGAGCGCACTTTTCCAAAATGCCAACCCGATCGAAAGGAGAATGACCAGGCTGCCAATCCCCGCCACCAATCTCCATGTACGTCCAGATGTCCCTGATGAACCTTTTGCCTGGGGCGCCATCCAGAATTCGTAGGCCAGGAGCGCCGCCGCAACCAACAACAGGGTTCCCGGCAAGTACCAGAGCAGTCCAACGGTTGTAAAGCAAATTGCCGCGGGTAACAGCGCGCCCAGAAAAATTGCCAGCTTCCCATCCTCGGTTTGCGGTTCTTGCTTGCGAGCCACAATAAAGGTTGCGAGGGCCAGGCCACTTAAGAGAATGGTCACCAATCCCAGCACGGCCGGGTTTTCTTTGTTTCCAATCAAGGGTCTGATTTGCGCCCCTATACGAAACTCAATCAAGCCTGCCAGGATCCCAAGTGTGCTTCCGAACATTCCAGATTGAATAGAGAGTTTTTTCACTTGTGCTTATTCCTAAATGAAAATCTTTTGGCTAATCCAACGATCCCATAAACAAGATCGCTGGATTAGCCAATTGCTAACAGCAGCTTGGGCTAGAGGAGAACCTCTTCGACCGGACGACGTAGAGATTTCGGCATCGCTTCGGCATACCCGAAGCGCACCAGCAATTGCGGCAGGGAACTGCCCAGTCCAATGGCGCTCTGGAACTGCCCGCGCAGGGTGGATACCTCAATGGGCTGGTTGAGGAAGGCCGACTTGATGTTCAGTGATGTCATCGTGAGCGCCAGGCGTTCGTACACCTGTCCCGTACGCACCCAGGAAGCCCTGTCGTCCGATTCCGAAGCCACCACGACCGCGGCTGGCGAGGAGCGGAACTTCGCCGCGTCCGCGTCGGCCTGTTGCTGCGGTTTGGTTCCCGCCACAAACATCCGCCCGATCAAGCGCGGCACCTGGGGATTGCCCGAACAGATCGAATACAGTCCATCCAATGAGGACAGGGCCTCTTTTTTGTTGAAGCGCAGCCATGCAATCAATTCGTCCACAAAGGCAGGTTCAGCATATTGAGCCAGGTTGCCGAGATTGACGTACTCCAGGAAGGTTTCCATCATGGTGGGATTGGTCGCAAATTGCAGCGTCACGCCCGGTTCCAACTGCAAAGCCTGCAGTTGATCAAGTTCTTCGTTTTTAATCAGACGACCATCGTATGCCGAGCGTGTATTCTGGCGCAGCGGGATGGCGCCGAACAACGGGCTGTCTTGCCGAGTATCGGCTGCCAGTTGAACGTGAATAAAATCTACTTGTTCAGGGTAAGAAACTTCGGCAGCGTATCCAGAAGCCCGGGCTGCAACCAGCAGGTTTTCCAACGCGCAGCCGAGGCTGATCCACAGCTCGCGATCCTGTGGGTCCACCACAGGCAGGCGGCGGGAATAATCGGGATGGATCTCGATGGCGTTCTCTTTGATGGCGAACTTCCACGGTTGCGTGTTGTGCCCATTGGCTGCCAGGGTCGCATAATGGACAAGCGTCTGCAGTTGCGAGAATGAATTCATAACACTCCAAGTATTTCCAGCCTGTTCTTCATAATTTAGCCAGGGAGCATATTCTGAGAGGATATACCCGCCAACAACCGTTACGCCACCTGCCGCCATAAGCTTCAAAAAATTGCGGCGAGATAGCTTTTGTTTTTTGTCCATAATTAGGCTCCTCATTTTTCCTTTTCTATTTGTTGAACCAGTGTCAGGGTCAGGCCCAGGTCGCGGATACGGGTGAGAATTCCGTGCAGTGCCGCCTGGTCAATGATGGTTCCACGCAGGATCGTTTCGCCATTGGCGGCGTGCTCTACCTCGAAACCATCGAACCAAACGGCGGCATTCTTTCCAAGATAACCCTGGACGCGGATTTCGTAATTCATCGCAGTGTCTTGTGTTTTCATGTCTTGAATATACGGTAAGGGGTTCGATCCTTGAACCCACCATGGTGGGATTCGGGAAAAGAAAATCGCCTAACACCAAAGTGTTAGGCGATTGAAATTAGCGGATAGATGTGATCAGACCAATCCCAACCGGCGGGCCTCGATGATCGCCTGGGCGCGGCGTTTGACACCCAGTTTGCCATAGAGATTGTTGGCATGCCGCTTGACCGTGTCGAGGGCGATGAAGAGTTCATCCGCGATTTCCTGGTTCGACCTGCCCGCGCAGATCAGGCGCAACACTTCAAGTTCACGTTCGCTCAACGGTTCGATCAAAGGCTGCGAGGATGGTGATTTGATTTCGATCTCACGCCTGGTTTGAGCGACGGCGTCATTTAAGAAGCGGTTGTGAATACCCACGGCAATTTGCTCGGCGTGGCCCAGATCCTCTTGTGCCTGGGATATCTTGCCCTGCGCGTGATGCAAACGAGCGGCAATCAAATAACCTTGAGCAAGATACAACACGTGACCGCTCTTTTGCGCGGTTTCCAACCCCTGGTGTAAATGAATTTCCGCTTCATCCCATGACTTCTTTTCGCACAACACATTCGCCAGTCCCAAATGAATCAAGCAGAAAGCGGGATAATTGGCATGGGCCGGTTGCTCTGCGAGCGCCAGCTCGGCGCGGCAGATTTTTTCCGCCTGCTCCAGGCGCCCCAGGAGCAGGCTGATGCGCGCCAGTTCCATCGTCGCATGCGCGAGGGCAAGACTATTGCCACATCCGCGAGCGTGTGGACTGACCCGGCTCAGGTAATCTGCTGCCCGAGCCAGATCGTTAGCCGTCACATAGGTATAACCCATCTGCGAATAGCAGGCCGTGTAACCCATGTCAGCGACCACCGGCCCAAGCGTTTGGCGTAATTCCTCGATGGTCGGCAGGAGTTGTTCGATTTCTTTGAGCGCTGCGGCAACATCGCCGCGATGCCGCATAACAATGGCGCGCAGCAAGATCACCTGCTGCATGACAATGTTGTACTCGGGGTGCTCTTTGGGCAACTTGCCTGTTTCGACCATTTGCTCAAATGTCTGGGTAATCTCATCGAGATATACTGCGATGCGTTCATAATCACCGCGCACGAACAAGGTCCAGCAATACGCCACGCCTAAAGGAGGTGACTGGCGAACAAAGTCAGCGGGCAGGGAATCAAGCCATTGCACGGCGGTATGCAATCGTCCCTGATGATAAATACGCCGCCAGTTATCCAGGACCAGACGACTGGCATACGGGTAATCCGGGATGGCGAGCGTGTGGTGCAGGGCATCTTCAACGTGGTTATTTCCTTGAAACCACTGGGCAGCCCGGCGGTGCAGCACTGGCAAATCGTCTGCGCGCGTACGTTTCAAATTACCATTCAGCAATTCAGCGAACAGGTGGTGGTAGCGAAACCAGAAGTGTTCGTCATCCAGTGGCGTAACGAATAGATTGCGGCGATCCAAATCTGCCAGCACATCAGCGCTATCGGTGCGTTCTGTCACTGTATTGCACAGTGGCGCGCACATTCGCGGGAGAATCGAGGTTTCTAGCAAGAAACGTTGGATCGATTCGGGTTGGCGTTGTAAGATTTCATCCGCCAGATATTCCAACACGTAATGATGACTGCCCGTAAACGCCTGAATGAACCCGTGCTTGTCAGCATGCCCCTGCATCGATAATGCTGCGAGCTGCAATCCGACAATCCATCCCTCGGTGCGTGTTTCGAGCGCCTCCACATCGGATGGCGGCAGATCCAGATGCATAGAAGTATTGAGGAATGCCGATGCTTCATCCGTGGTAAAGCGTAAATCGGCGACGCGCAGTTCTGCAAGTTGCCCCCGTGCGCGCAGGCGGCTGATGGGCAAAGGCGGGTCGGCGCGCGTCGCAATGACCAGGTGAAGTAAAGGGGGTAAGTGATTGACGAAAAAGGTCATCTCTTCATGGATCGCCAGGTTTGAAATGACATGGTAATCGTCGATAACGAGGATAAGCTCTTTGTCGATACGGATGATGTCATTGATCAGGCCGGTCACAATTTGCTGAATGGCCGGCGCTTGGGATTCATAAAGCGTGGGGCGCTGCCCTTCGCCGATGCGGCTGTCGATGGCGGCCAGGGCAGCATCGATGTAGCGCCAGAAACGCAACAGGTCATTATCGCCTTCATCGAGGGCAAGCCAGGCAAAGGGGAGGCCGCTGGCGCGGGCGAAGTCCATCACCAGGGTGGTTTTCCCGAATCCCGCCGGGGCAGAAACCAAAGTACAGGCCGCTCCCAGCTGCCGCGCCTGGGCGAGTTTCTCCAACAGGGCCTGGCGTTTCACCTGGTTGGGGCGCGGCGGTGGAGGAAAAAATTTGGTTTTGAGCAAGTCTTCGAGCATAAGGATATTATATTGGTTATGACCCGTTTGCGTTATACCCGATTGAACCAGTGTCACACCTTTCATAAAGTCGATGAGTGTTTTGTCTACAAAATATTCCCAGGCATTTTTCCCAACTATTTTGGGAAAACATCTCTTTGTACCCATCTTTGGGCGTGCTAAATTCAAGTCACAGATAGCAAACGAACCACACAAAGGAGATGTAGAAAATGCAAAATTCATCTTTGGCTCGTAAAGCCGGTATCGTTGGTATAATTGGTGCAATATTGTGGGTGACTGCTGTGATTATGCAATCCAGCTTCAACCTGTTTGTGCCGGATGGGAGCGCATTGTGGATTGCGCACCAGTTGATTGCGCTGACCGCCCTGACAGGCGTGGCGGCAGGGTTCCTCGGCTTAATCCCCGGCGGGGCGGTGGCGAACACCTTTGGTAAAACTGCCGTGATTCTCTACGCCGTCAGTCGCGGGTTGATCATTCTCGGTGGTTTGGCCAATCTGTTTCTGCAGGGGCAAGACAGCCCCATCTTCCTCGTCTTTCCGATCGGGGGCATGCTTGCTGATATCGCTGCGCTGCTGATCGGCATCGCAGTGGTCACCGCCAAACGATGGACCGGCTGGCAGCGCTGGATGCTCCTGGCGCATTTCCTGGTCATATTCTTTGCAGTCAGCCTGCCGCTCGGATTGGGTGTCACGCCGGACGGTCCCGGCATGGCGGGCGAACTCGTCATGGGAGCGATGTGGCTGGGTGTGGCGCTGGCGGTATTTACATCAGCAGCAAATCCGCGCGTCTACGCCGTGGCTCCCCTGGCTTCGCAGCAGTAAACACGCTTTTTCGCCTGTGATCTGTAGGTGATAGAAACGGCCCACAGATCACAGGCCACCTGGTTCAAGATTTTCTTCCATAATACGAAAGGCATCAGCAGCGTATGCGTGAAAAGAAAAACTTGCCCGCAAGAGGGCACACGCGAAAAACCCTTTTATGGCAAGCGGCAGCACTGAGCTGGATATTGCTATGCCTGATACTGCTCGCGTATCGCTTCACGCTCCCCACGGATGGCTGGTTGGCGGTCGAGCCGGATGGTTTTGACAGCCATGGGTTTATCTTACGGCAGAATGTAATGGGTCTGTCATCCAACTTGCGGCCCGGCGATTGGATCACAGAAATCCAGGGGGTTCCGATTGTCAATGGTCTGTATATTGCACCCAAGGGGCTAGAAACCACCTGGCGGGCTGGGGGCAGTGTTGAGTACACCATCCAGCGGGAAGGGCAAACAATCTCCATGCAGGTTCCGCTGGGGCGCTGGTCGGTCGAGCGGGTGCTCGCCGCAACCGTTTTCACCAACCCAGCCACGATCTTCACCTGGTTTGGATTAATTGTGTTTGTCTCTGCTGGTTTCTATGCATTCTGGCGGCGCCCAAACCTTCCTGCCGCGACAGTGTTGATGTTCCTGGCGTCGTTTCTGTTCAGCATCTTTCTGACCATGAATATATTACCGCCCATGGTCGCTGACGTGCTGGACCCACTGGCGAATTTTGGTGTTGTTACCATCACCCTTCTCACCTTTTCGGTGCTCCTTCCGCCCGCCTTCATCCGCTTTGGCCTGACATTTCCATACGCCAAACCCATTCAGCACAGGCATCCCTGGCTGGTCTACCTGCCTTACCTGGTGGGCGCGGGAGTAATTGCGGCGTTTGCCATGCGAGTGTATGTAGCCGGCTGGCTTTGGGTTGGCATCTCCGTCCTGATCACCTTTAGCCTGCTGCTACACAACGCCTTCACGATGCGCGACTCCATCAGCCGCGCGCAAATGCGCTGGGCATTGGGCGGAACTCTGCTCGGGTTAGGCCTTTTTGGGATGACCTTTGTCAATTTCTTATTTGTGGGATCTTCGACAAGTTTATTGGGGCAACTGCTGTCGGCTCTTGGTTCGTTGGGCTTTCCCGTTGTGGGCATTGGTCTGGCTGTGGCGATCTTGCGGTACCAGCTTTTCGGCCTCGAACGCATCGTCAATCGCGCCCTGGTGTACTTTGGCCTGACGCTGTCGGTGATTGTGATCTATGTCCTGGTGGTCGGATATCTGAGCTATCTTTTCCAGGCGCAGGGCAACCTGCTCATTTCGCTGGTTGCAACGGGAGCCGTGGCGGTTTTATTTGCACCGCTGCACCGCGCTTTGCAGCGCGGCGTGAACCGGGTGATGTACGGTGAGCGTGATGAGCCGTATGATCTGCTCATGCGCCTCGGCCAGCAGGTGGAATCTGCGCTTGACTCATCCGCCGGGCTGGCGCTGGCAGTGGAAACGGTAGCAAAAGCGCTGAAGCTGCCTTATGTCGCGCTTGCGCTAAGGGGAGAGGATGAGATGCAGGTGGCGGCCCAATCCGGCACGGTGCGGAACACGTTCGAAAAATTTCCCCTGGTAATTGCTGGGCAAAACATTGGCGAGCTTCGGGCCGCAACTCGCTCTGCGGATGAACCATTTTCACAGGTCGACCGGCAGTTGATGGGTAACCTGGCCCGCCAGATCAGCGCAACGGCCCATGCTCATTTGCTTGGGTTGCGCCTGGAGCAGGCCCGCCTGCGCCTGGTGACCGAGCGCGGCGAAGCCCGAAGACAATTAGGCCGGGATTTGCATGATGGTGTAGGACACCAGCTTACTGCCCTGGTGCAGCAGCTTGAGCACCTTAAAAATATCATGCAAAAAGATCCTCATGGCGCGGAATCGACATTTTCCAGCATGAACCAGCAGCTGGTATATTTGAGCTCGCATGTTCGCGAACTGGCGCATCAGCTTTTCCCACCCGAGTTGGAACTGCTGGGGCTGGCAGGCGCGCTGCGCGAACGTATATTGACTCATCCGAACTTGAAGGTTATTCTAGATGCTCCTGAAGATCTGCCGGGTTTGCCGGCAGAGATAGAAACAGCCGTATATTACATTGCGTTAGAAGCCTTGACCAACATCGAGAAACACGCCCAGGCGCAAAGCTGTCATATCAACTTAAGACTCCACCCTTCACAGTCCTTACCCATGCTGAAATTCACCATTCGAGATGATGGGCGTGGGCTGGCTGAGCCGTCCCTCGGTGGAATCGGACTGCTCTCCATGCAGGCGCGCGCAGCCGAGGTTGGTGGAACCTTTGTGATGGATACTTTACCGGGTGGAGGTACGACCATATCCGTCCATATTCCTTGTCCAACCGCAATCGGGTAAACTATAGATATGGAGAAAATTCGCGTCCTCATTGCCGATGATCAAGTGATCACGCGCAGCGGCCTGCGCGTACTTTTGTCTGCCAGCGATGAATTGGAAATTGCGGGCGAAGCCAGCAACGGCGAAGACGCGATCGCAATGGCAAATGCCGAGCAGCCTGATGTCATTCTGATGGACCTGCGCATGCCCGGAGTCAACGGGATCGAAGCTACCCGGCGGATACACCGCGCCAGCCCGCACATCGGCATTCTCATCCTGACCGTTTTTGAGGATGATTCGTCCGTATTCCCGGCGATCCGGGCCGGCGCGCGTGGATATCTGCTCAAGAACAGTGAACGGGAAGATCTGCTGCGCGCGATCAGTACGGTTGCGGCGGGTGGAGCGGTTTTCAGCCCTGGCATTGCCCAAAAAGTTCTGGGCTATCTTTCGGCTCCTCAGGTTCAACCAGTAACAAGCCTCTTTGATGAGCTAACCGAACGTGAACGAGAGATCCTTGAATGGATCGCCAGAGGGAAAACCAATGTCGAAATTGCCGCCAATTTGAACCTGAGTGCCAAGACGGTCAGCAATTACATCTCGAACGTTTTACTTAAAGTTCATGCCACTGATCGGGCGAAGCTGATGCTCATGGCCCTTGAAGCTGGGATGGGTCAAAAGACAACTGGCTCAGAATAGAATAGTTTTTCGGACTTCGTTTGTTTTGTGTGGGCGACGCAGTCGCCCACACAAAACGATACAAATATCAAAAAAGGATAAGCGCCCAAACGGCTCGGACCGGAGTTATCCGGCGATATAATAAAATACATGCCAGCCACTTCTTCACGCACCCCCGAAAGCATTCTGCATACGGTCTTCGGCTACCAGCAGTTCAAGCCCCTCCAGCGGGAAGTGATCCACAATGTGCTGAACAAACGCGACACACTGGCGGTCATGTCCACCGGAGGCGGTAAGTCGTTATGCTACCAGATTCCTTCTCTGCTCTCGCCCGGTTTGACCATCGTGATCTCGCCGCTGATCGCTTTGATGAAAGACCAGGTTGAGCAGTTGGACGCGCTCGGCGTCCCGGCGCTCTTCCTCAACAGTTCTCTGGCCTACGAAGAGTATCAGCTCAATATGGCGATGGTGCGCAGCGGCGAAATAAAGCTGCTTTATGTGGCTCCCGAAACGCTGCTTACCCCGCGCATCTTAAACCTGCTCGAATCTGTCCCGCTCTCCTGCCTGACGATCGACGAAGCGCACTGCATCTCCGAATGGGGCCATGATTTTCGCCCGGAATACCGCCAGATTGCCCAGGTGCGCCAGCGCTTTCCCCAGGCTGTCTGCCTGGCCCTCACCGCCACCGCCACCGAACGGGTGCGCCAGGATATCAAAGACACCCTGGCCTTCCAGGATAGCAACGAGTTTGTCGCCAGCTTCAACCGCGAAAACTTGATGATCGAAGTCCTGCCCAAAACCGATCCGGGCGCGCAGGCGCTCGCTTTCTTACAGCGTTTTCCCGACCAGTCGGGCATCATCTACTGCTTCTCGCGCAAACAGGTTGACGACCTGACCGCCTTTCTGTCCGCCAAAGGCTTCTCTGCGCGCTCCTATCATGCCGGCCTGCCAGATCACGAGCGCAAGACCAATCAGGAAGCTTTCATTCGCGATGAAGTACAAATTATCGTCGCCACGATTGCTTTTGGAATGGGCATCAACAAGCCGAACGTGCGCTTTGTGTTGCATTATGATCTGCCCAAGAGTATCGAAAGCTATTACCAGGAGATTGGTCGCGCCGGGCGCGATGGACTGCCGGCGCACTGCCTGCTGCTTTACAGCTACTCGGATGTGGCCAAGCTGCGCTATTTTATTGATCAGAAGGCGGAGAACGAGCGCCAGGTGGCTTATTTGCATCTCAACGCCCTGATCAATTACGCTGAAAGCTCCGTTTGCCGCCGCGCACCGCTGTTGGCCTATTTTGGCGAAAATTACAACGGCGATCACTGCGGAGCCTGTGACAATTGTTTGAAAACGAAGCATGAACCGGAAGATATTACCATCCCGGCTCAAAAATTTTTATCGTGCGTCAGGCGCACCGGCGAACGCTTTGCCGCCACGCATATTACGCATGTGCTGTTGGGAATCGAAAACGAGAGAGTTCTCAAATACCAGCATCAGGAATTGTCCACCTTTGGCATCGGTAAAGAGTATACTCGCAGGCAGTGGCTGCACATCGCTCAGCAGCTGCTCCAGAAAGGGCTGCTAAGCCAGAGCAATGACTCCTACCGTGTGCTGCGCCTGACCCCCAAAGGCAGCGAGGCGCTCAGGAAACGCGAGCCGATCCAGGGGATCTTGCCGCGGACAGAAGTCGCCGCTGTTGCAAAAAAGAAGGCTGGCGAGATCGAGTATGATCACGATCTTTTTGCGCTCCTGCGGGCGAAACGCAAAGACCTTGCCGAAGCTGCCAACGTGCCGCCTTATGTGATTTTCTCCGACCGCACCCTGGTCGAGATTGCCTCTTACTATCCCATGACTCCAGACAGCCTCAAGCGCGTCAATGGCATCGGCCAGGTCAAGCTTGAACGCTACGGTCGCATTTTGCTCGATCTGATCCAGGAATTCTGCCAGGAGCGCGGGCTGCAAGAGAAGCTGCCCCAAAAAAGCGGGCAAGCCCGCCAGACCCGCCAGGCGGTGAGCACACCCCGCCACGTGGTCATTGGAGAAGCCTACAACGCGGGCCAATGCGTCTCGGCACTGATGCAGCAGTACGGCGTGCAGCGTGGAACGATCCTCGATCACCTGTCGGCTTTTGCCCAGGACGGAAACCCCTTGCGCCAGGGTGACGATTTTCTTTCCCTGCTCGATCTACCAGGTGAGCAGCAAGCGGCGGCCCTGGAGGCGTTTGAGCAGTTAGGAAGCAAGTACCTGAGACCGGTGTTTGACCAGTTAGGTGGGGCGATAACCTATGACGATCTGAAAATCCTGCGGCTGCATTTTCTGAGCAGTCAGAAGTAACTCCTGGCGACCAATCCCATCGCCGACGAGATTATGTTTTACTCGAGTTGTTGGGGGCCGGGACAATAAAAGGCAGTTGATCGCGCCAGCCAATCTCGATCCGCGAGAGATACCAGGTTTTCCCGTTGTCGCAATTGCCCTGGAAGAAGAGGTGGTCGCGCCCGTCCGGGGCATGGAAGAAAAATGGATGGCCGGATTCGCTGGCATTCCACTCACCCGGCGCGCCGTTCGGTAGAAAAGGCTGGTCGGAGAGGCGCGTCCAGCTCACGCCATCCGGGCTGGAGGCCACGCCGATTTGCTGGGGGCAGTTATTATAGGCGCCCCCATAAAACATGAACAGGCGGTCGCCGTGCCGGGCGAGGGCGGGGGCCTCGATGCACTCCATTTCCCAGGGAAGCTCCGGTTTCAGGATCGGCGCAGTACAGCGCTGCGTCCAGGCGGCGCGGCCGAAACCAGAATGGAGCGGTGCGGAAGCCACGCCGAGCATCTGGATTCTCATCTCTGGGTCGCGGGTGGCAAAATAGAGCCACAGGTCCGCTCCGCGAACGATGACATCGGCGTCGATGGCGCGCCCGCAGTTCCACGCGCCGGTGGGCGAGAAGATCGGGTTGCTGGGGTCGCGCCGGAAAGCCAGCCCATCGCCGGAACTGGCATGGCAGATCGCGTCTCGCCGGCCATTCCCATACGTCTGATAGAAAAGATGGATTTGCCCATCGAGCACGATTGCGCCAGGCGCGCACAGGCCGTTTTTCTCGTATTCGGCCGTGGGGAGAATTTCGCCCACCACATTCCACGTGTCCAGGTCACGGCTGGTGGCGATCCCGATCGTCCAGCCATCGCCTGCCCGGCCATCCCCGAACGACGGCCTGGAATAATACAACCAGTACTGGCCCTGAAACCAGACCACTGCAGGATCTTTTGAAAACGGTCGACCGCGCGAAGTATCTGCAAAAAGCATGAAGGAATCCTCTCTATTTTTATTTCATTCTACCCGAATAATAATTTTTGAATGTGCCGGATGACTAACTCCCCATGACATGGGATAGAAAAACCTGTAGAATATCGATTGCTGGCAAATTTTCAAGGATATTCATCGACAACGTAGCTCTGTCCCAGGTTAGCCTGTTCTGGCAGAGGATGATCGAACCTGGGAATTCGCCTGCCAGCCGCGAATCGATGAATTGCTGAACCGAGAACGATAATGAACGAACAAACTGATTTTGAAGAGTTAGCGCCGTGGTTGCTAATCCCCATTGCATTGGTCGGGGGTTCTCTGCGAGTGCTTTATCTAGGCATGAAGGGAATGTGGCTGGATGAGACCTTCAGTGTATGGATGGCTGGCCACAGCCCTATGGATATGCTGCAATGGATCGTCAGAATCGACCAACACCCTCCTCTTTATTATCTGCTGCTCCATTCCTGGATCGCCCACAGCGGGGATGCGCCCTATTACGTCCGTTTGTTTTCTGTGCTTTTCGGCGTAGGCTCAATCCCGATAATTTATCTGATCGGCAAACGCATGTCCGGCGCGGTGATGGGGTTGGCGGCAGCCGTGTTCCTGGCTCTTTCGCTTTTCAACATCCACTTTGCCCAGGAAACGCGAATGTACACCCTCCTGACATTCAATGCCGGCGTATCAATTTATGCCCTGGTCAGGCTGCTAACGGATTCACGCTCTGTCAGGCCCATCGGCAGCCAATTTCGAGAATATTTGCATGCCTGGTGTACCTCTGGACCGTTTGAACCGGACACCAAAGAATTCAGCTATAAAGATGAAACCTATTATCGGTCCGGGTGGAGGGCATGGATTTTCCGCCATCGTTGGTTACCGATCCGAGCTATTGAGACAGACCTGGCGTGGGTGGCATTTATCGTGTTCTCAGCAGCCACCTTGCTCACCCATAATACGGCTGTCCTTTTCCCTTTGGCTACCAACGTTTTTGTCTTCGGCTTGATGCTTTTCCAAAAGATCAAGAAAGCGGGACCCCCGTCCGGCTTCCAGCCCCCTTCTTTTGCGAACTGGGTGAGGGCCCAGATCGGCATCTTCCTGCTGTGGAGTCTATGGCTGGTTCCCTTTATCAAGCAATCCACCACAGTCTATCAGAGGTTTTGGATTCCTGAACCGACCTGGGAGGCTGTGATTGAGGTACTTAAGTCCTTCTTATATCCATCTGCGCAAATTCCAGCCAGCCAGACCATGGTGACCTGGATTTTTTCCTTTTACGGGCTGGTGCTTTGTTTGGGGGTGTTGTATTTTCGGAAAAAGTTTTCTCAATTCGTATTTCTGACTGTCCTGTTTGCCATTCCTTTCCTGAGCGAACTGATCGTAAGCATCCGCAGGCCTATTTTTTTCGACCGGACCTTGATCTGGACGACGATACCCCTGTACCTGGTATTGGCAGCTGGCATCGCTCAGTTAAAATTTCGTCCCCTGATGATCCTGGTATTGGGAATTTTGAGTACGCTCAACCTGTTTTCTGCCGGCGATTATTACCGGTATTATCGAAAAGAGGATTGGAGCACCGCGGCCGGTTTTGTCGGGTATTATGCTGAAGAGGGTGATCTGGTTCTTTTCAACTCCAACGTTACAGTAATCCCGTTTAACTACTATTTCAAGCCCTATGAAGAAAAGTGGCGTGTCCAGGTAGAAAAACAGGGGTTCCCCCAAGATCTGTTCGCGAATGGTATCCTTGAGCCCGAGATGACTGCGAATGATATACCCCGGTTAATTACATTACTGCGCGAACATAATCGAGTCTGGCTGGTTTACAGCCATAATACGTATACGGATCCGATGGGCCTGATCCCGGAAACCCTTGCAGCGCAGAAGAAATTAATCCGTGCGCGCGATTTTTATGGAGGGAAGGTTCTATTGTATGAAACGCCCTGAGACAAATTTCTACAGAATATAGGTCTCAGGCAATGACCCGGCCGCAGTATATTGTGCGTGTATCCGCCGAAACAGGTTGCATTCAGGAGGTCCCATGTTTGCTTTCCCCCACACTCGTTACAGCCCGATTTCCCTTTCACAGATCCGGCCGGCAGGCTGGGTTTTCGAGTTCCTGCAGCGCCAGTGCGCCGGCATTACCGGGCATCCGCAGGCCAGCGGCTATCCACTCGAAAAAACGTTCTGGGGAAACCCGGCCCAATCGCTCGATATCCTAGATCCCAATATGGCCTGGTGGCCGTACGAACAGACCGCCTACTGGGTCGATGGGGCGCTCAAGGCCGGTTTCCTGACCGGGAATGAGGCAGTGTATGCCATGGCGCGCTCGGTGATCGACCGGGCGATCGAACAGGCTGCCCCGGATGGCTTCATTGGACCGGACATGTTTCGCGCGCAGAACCGCTGGCCGTATACGATTTTCTTCCGCGCCGTGCTGGCCCAATATGCCATCTCCGGCGAGCGGCGTTACCTGGACGCGCTGGTGCGCCATTATCACAGCACGCCTCATCCCATGAACTTCGGCCGCGATGTGGCCGGCGCCGAAATCCTTCTGCTCCTTTACGGCGAAACCGGCCAGGCCGGCCTGCTGGCGGAGGCCCAGGATTTGTATGCGCGTTTCAACCGCCAGGCCGGCGAGTTCGACTTCGATTGCTCCTTAGCCGGGATGAGCTCGGAGAAACCGGTTGCCATGCACGGGGTCACCTTTAATGAACTGGCCAAGCTGGGCGCGCTTTTTTATGCGGCCACCGGCGACCAGGACAGCCTGGCGGCTACCCTGCACGCCTATGCCAAGGTGGTGCGCGACCACATCCTGGCTGATGGGCTGCACTCCGGCGCCGAAGCGATGAGCGGGCAGGCCCCGCTGGATTCGCACGAGACCTGTAACATCACCGATTACACCTGGTCGATGGGCCACCTGCTGCAGATCACCGGGGAGGCCCGCTTTGGCGACCAGATCGAGCGGGTCATCTTTAATGCCTTGCCCGGGGTGATCACCAAGGATTTCAAAGCCCTGCAGTATTTTTCCTGTCCTAACCAACTGGTTGCAACCCGCACAAGCAATCACAATTGGATGTCCCGCGGTGATAACCGCATGTCCTTTCGCCCGGGCCATCCGGTGCAGTGCTGCACGGGCAACATTCAGCGTGCCATGCCGAATTTTGTGGAGCGGATGTGGATGCGCGGGCAGGGAGACCAGGATAGCGAGATCGTCGCTGCGCTGTTCGGGCCGGGCCAACTGGAGGATCAGGTGGCGGGCACGCCGGTCGTGATCCAGGCCGACACGCGCTACCCGTTCGAGCAAGCAGTCCGTTTTACCCTGCTCCCCGAGCACCCTGTGCGATTTATCTTCACCGTACGCATCCCGGCTTGGTGCCGCCGGCCGGCGATTCTCATTAATGGCCAGCCCCTGGCGCAAACTCTCATGCCGGGCAGTTTTCAGCGCATCGAGCGCGTATGGCATCCCGGCGACCAGGTGGTCCTGTCGCTGCCCTTTGAACTGGCGCTCAAACGCTGGCCGCAGGGTGGGATCAGCCTGGAATTCGGGCCGCTGACGCTCAGTCTACCAGTGGCTGCTCCGCTCGAGATCGAAACGAGCGATGATTGGGAGAAAACCCCGAAGGAATTCCGCCTCTCTGGACCCCGGCAGTCCTTGCCTGATTTCCCAAGCTATCACCTCGAACCCGCCGCCGAATGGGCCTACGCCCTGGCGGTGGCCGAAGAGTCCCTGGCGCGGCAGGCTGTAGTGACCTGGAACGACCCGCACGGGTTCCCCTTCGATCTGGATCAACCGGCGCTGTGCGTGCGCGTTCCCGCCCGGCGGGTAAAGGGCTGGACCTTGTTGGAAACCGGCCAGGTAATCCGCGCCCTGCCCTCGTTTGAGGACGGAAAGTTCAGCATGGTCGAGCGCCCGGTAGAGGGGCACTTTACGCTCACCCCGCCACTGCCCGACCCAGAGAGCCTGCCCGAATCCCTCTCGGATGAAATTGAATGGATCGACCTTGTGCCCTATGGGAATACTCTTTTGCGCCTGACAGTTTTTCCGGATGGGGCAAAATTCAGGGGCTAAACTGCCTGGGCGGCGCAACCCAGCCCGCAAGCCCATGTGCATGATGGATGTGTGTTTTTCGGATCCTGGAGTAGAATAAGTCCTTTCCTTGTCTGATTGCCAGGAAATTAATCATTGTCAGGAAAGGCTTTATGCTTCAAGATTGGTTGCGATCTTGCAGATTTTTGTTGTGCAAAAGACTCGGGTAAACGAGGCAGAAAAGACTGTCCAATGATCTCTTTGCTTTAATCGGGAAAATTTTATGGAGACACACCTCTTGAAAAAACGCGCCGTCCTTTACGTCGCTATTCTGTATGGCTTTCTTCTCCTCATCTGGCTGGTGGCAGCGATTATCCCCGAACCCTACAACCAGGCAGCCTACACCGTATTGTGGGGTTCGTTCAGCCTCTTGCCTGTAATCGCCACCTTCCTGGCGCGCGCCATCACCAGGGACCACTCGCCCTGGTATCTCAGGCTCAACTTTCGCCAGGACTGGAAGATTTACCTGTTCGCCGGGTTCCTGCCGGGTGTGGCCATCTTTTTCGGCGCATGGCTTTACTTCCTGATTTTCCCACAGGACCTCGACCTGACCGCTCGCAACCTGGTGGCGCAGTATGGCCAATACGGCGCGCCTGAAACCCTGCTGCTGACGCCTCAAGCCGTCTTCCTGGTCGGGACTGCTTTTATTTTCATCTCGCCGTTTGTCCTGCCTGTGCACTTCTTTGCGCTCGGCGAGGAAATTGGCTGGCGCGGCTACCTGCTGCCCCTCTTGTTGAAACTGACCACTCCGCGTAAAGCCACTCTGCTGCACGGCCTTTTGTGGGGGCTGGCGCACGCCCCGCTCATTGCCCTGGGGTTCAATTATGGCTCCAACTACTGGGGGGCGCCCTGGAGCGGCATCCTGATGATGACCCTGGTGTGTATTGTTTTGGGGATCTGGCTGGCGTATGTCACCATTCAATCGCAGAGCATCCTCCCGGCAGTCATTTTCCACGGCGCGGGCAATGTAATTGGGGAATTGCCCGCGCTGGTCTCATTTTTTAGCCGGAGCCCACTGCTTGGGCCGAACCCTACAGGTCTGGTGGGGATGAACGGATTGATCATCGGAGCGGTTATATTGCTCGGCAGGCTGCCAGGTACGCTAAAGATCGTCTCAAAGCAAAAACCAATAAAGCCAATGCAGAAGGGTGTATGAACATGAATAAAAGACACATTTTGCTCGAAACTACACTCGTTATTGCCGTGACTCTTCTGGGGATGTGGTTTGTTCCTGCCGCCAAAACATTGTTTGCCCTGTTCCCGGTGGTCTACCTGCTGGTAGAGCGCCGCCTGCGGCACCGCCCATGGGGTGAACTCGGCTTCAAATTTCGCTCCTTTGGGGCAGATTTGCGTGCCAACTGGCTGTTGTTTGTTCTGGCGGCGTTCCTTATCCAGCCGTTAACGGTGCTCTGGGCAAAAGCATACTTTCCGGAATATCTGGCGCATGTCCAGGCGCGATTGCCTTTCGAGAGCAGTACTGGCTGGGGAGCGCTGCTACCCTTGTTGGTGTTTTCACTGATTGGCGAGGAAATGACTTACCGGACGTTAATTCAAGGGCGGCTCACTCCATTCATTGGCGCGCCGGCGGCGGTGGGGGTAGCATCGCTCCTGTTTGGGCTGGCGCACTTTGCCCCGGGTCCAGGGCTCGTTGTTCTAACAGACCTTAGCCTGATTATCCTTGATTCCATTCTGTATGGCGTCATGTTCGCTCGCCGCAATAATCTGTGGGTGGTCTGGCTGGCGCATCTGTTGGGTGATATCGTGGGTCTGTTGGCTTTGGCTTCGATGTGAGTGAAAATGAAGACTGAGAATCCTCCGCAACACAATTTGGGTGTGACAATTGCCTATCATCTCCTGCCAGGTATGGCGATCGTGATTGGTTTCGTCCTCATCGCACCTTTTGTGAGGCGCATGGGGCTCCCTTCCGCTATCGGTATTTCGCTGGCGGTGTTGTTGGTATTGGTTCCGCTGGAGTCAGGTATCTTGCTCTGGCAGGGGAAGAAGCGCAATGGTCGTTTCTCGCTGGAAGGAATTGTCCTCAACCGCGAGAAAACGCCGCGAGGCGCATTTGTTCTATGGACGCTGGCGGCGCTTTTTGGGGCGGTGTTGTGTTTTGCTTTGTTCAGCGCGCTGGATAAAGCCCTGCTGCCCCTGTTTGCCTGGCTGCCAGACTGGTTTTTTATCAACGAGGACTTGAGCATTTACAGTAAAAACATTCAGTTCATAAACTGGCTGGCGATTTTCCTGTTTACTGGCTTGCTTGGCCCTTACGTGGAGGAGCTATATTTCCGTGGCTTCCTGCTCCCGCGCCTGGCCTGGATGAAAGGCTGGGCGCCAGTTGCCGAGGCCTTTCTCTTTGCTCTTTACCACTTCTGGTCGCCCTGGCAACTGGTCACCCGTTTCCTGGCGGTCCTGCCGCTGGTCTACATCGTCAACCGCAAGCGGGATTTGCGCATCGGCGTGGTATCGCATTGGCTTTTGAATACACTGGGTAGCCTTGAGCTGCTGTTGGCTGTTTTTAGGTAAAGTAGTGGCAACGAGCCTGCCTGGCGCACCCTTCTAGTACAATCAGCTCTATGGATAAGCCATCTTTGCTCGAATACATCACCCAAACGGCCCCCGGAGTCTTAACAGCCGGCGGGACGCGCATGGCATTTTTAGATATGGGAGCCGGGTTCTGGAGCCTGTACCGCCAGATTGCGAACCTGCTTGGTGAAAAAGCGGCCAACCAAATTTTTCAGCAAGCAGGTGCTAATGGGGGCGCGTCGTACGCCTCAGCGCAGGGGCAGGCTGGTGAGCCGCAGGGACAAGGGGAGTTATTTGCGCAGTGTTTGCGGGCTTATCAGGCGGCTGGATTCGGCCAGTTCGAGATCGTGGAAGCAGCCTGGCCGCTTGGGCGGGTGAGGGTGCAGGGGCGAGACACGGTCGAAGCCTGGATGATAACCCGGCATGGCCAGCGTGCTCATGGCCCGGTTTGCACTTACACTGCCGGGGTGTTGGTTGGGTTCGTCAACGTGGTCAGTCTCCGGCGGGATGTGGTCTGCATCGAGCGGCGCTGCCAGGCATGTGGAGACGAAATATGCGAGTTCGAACTGATCCCTGCATCGCAGGCCGAGGGGCATGCCGTCATTGCCTTTACACCCGATCCCACGCTGGGAACGCTTGCCTCCTCCCCAGGCGCCTTCGCCGAGCCTCATCTGCGCGAAACGCTGGCCCGCTTGACTGAAAACGAGTCCCTCCTGCGCTCGATTGTCGAGAATGCACATCATTTTGCTATCTACCGTTTGGCGATTGACCGCTCCAGCCCTCACGGCGGACGGGTGACTCTCGCCAGCCCATCCATCCGCGAACTGATAGGCGCGGAGGATTACTATGATTTTGCCAGTTGGTTCAAGAACCTGCACCCGGAGGACGCGCCGCGCGTGTTGGACGCCAACCGCCGCGCTCTGGAAAACGGCGAACCGTATAATCAGGTGACACGCATTTATAACCCTCTCCAGGGGCGCTGGCGTTGGGTACAAACCATTTCCAACCCCGGTTACGACTCTGCCGGGCGTCTGACGCACTTCGATGGTATGGTGATTGACTTGACCGAGCAAAAAGAAGCCGAACTGGCTTTGCAGGAAGCCAATGCCACACTTGAACAGCGCGTGCGAACGCGCACTGAAGAACTCGAGCAGCGGCGAGCTGCCGCGGAAAGCCTGCGCGACATTATCCGCATGATTAACTCTAACCTGCCGCTGGAAGCTCTTCTTCAGCGGGCAGTAGAACTGGCAGCACAGCAGTTGGGAGCTGGTGGCTCTGTGCTGCATCACATTGATTTGGAGAACGAAGTTATCACCCACGCGGCCAGTCATGGCATGGAGGGCATATTCGACTGGCATGACAGCCGCCCGTTTTCAGCGCTCAAGCCTTCAGGTGGAGAAGGTTACTTGAAAGCTATTCTGAACCGCCAGCCGATTTATGGCAACTACCCACCCCTGCCGGAGCGGGTGGAAGAAATTCGCCGTGATCCCACCATCCCGGAAACCTATAAACGCGAGCGAATTGCTTTGCGGGAACGGTATGCTGGTTCATTTGCTGTCCCGCTTTACATCCAGGATAAACTCTATGGCGGGATGGTGTTCTACTATACTGAACCGCAAAACTTTCATGAGGAGCAGATTCAACTGGGGTTGGCCTTCGCTGAACAGGTGTCGGTGGCGCTGGAAAATGCTCGCCTGCTGGAGGAAACTGAACAGCGTCGCCAGGTAGCCGAAAGCTTGCGCGAGACGCTTTCGGTTTTAAACACGGCGCGCCCGCTGGAAGAAATTTTGCGGCATATCGTGGCGCAGGCCAGGCAATTGCTCGGCGCTCAGGCGGCTGCCGTACACAAGCTTGACCCGGCTGCGGGGCTTCTCTCCCCGCAGGCTTTGGTAGGGTTTTCCGCAGACTATGCTACGAACATTCGCCTGCCGCTGGGGCAGGGCGCGCTGGGCCAGGCGATTCTTGCCCGCCAGCCGGTGGCGGTGAATGACACCACACAGGTCTTTGTCGGTCAGCCGGTTTACACTGCTGAGGGGAAAGCTGTGCCGCTGGAAGAAAGCCTGACAGCTAAACTCCAGCAATTCTCCGATCGGTATGGCGCGGTGCTGGCGGTGCCGATGAGCGTGCAGGGAGAAATTTATGGCGGGCTGGTTTTATATTATCCTGCGCCGCGCAATATCCAGCCGGAGGAAATTGAACTGGCCTCGACTTTTGCCAACCAGGCTTCGCTTGCCATTGAAAATGCCCTGCTGCGGGCACAGGCAGCCGAAGGCGCAGCGCTCTCGGAACGCAGCCGCCTGGCGCGCGACCTGCACGACGCGGTCTCGCAGACACTTTTTTCGGCCAGCCTGACCGCTGAGGTGCTGCCTAAAATGTGGGAGCGCGACCCTGAAATTGCCTTCAAAAAACTGGAGGAACTGCGCCAGTTGACGCGCGGCGCGCTTTCCGAAATGCGCACCCTCCTGCTTGAACTGCGCCCCGCTGCTCTGGCCGAGATAGATTTGGCTGACCTGTTGCGTCATCTGGCGAATGCCTTCACCGCGCGGGCTCGTCTGCCGGTTAATTTAATAATCGAAGGACAGCCCGACCCGCCCGCAGAGATCAAGACGGTTTTTTACCGCGTGGCACAAGAAGCGCTCAACAACATTGCCAAACACGCCGCTGCTTCACAGGTTTCCATTCTCCTGTACCGGGGCGAGACCTGGGTCGAGCTGCAGGTGGTCGATGATGGGCGTGGGTTCGATCCGCATCAAATACGGGCAATGAGTCTTGGGTTGGGCATCATGCGCGAGCGCGCCGAAGCCATTGGGGCGTGCCTGATCCTTGAAAGCAGCCCCGGCCAGGGAACGCTTGTGAAATTGAGGTGGCCGTGAACAATTTCCCTCACCCCTACTTTTTTTAAACGGAAGAAGAGAGGAAAAATGGAGAATCACACGGAAAACAAGATCCGCGTCATGTTAGTAGATGACCACGCTGTAGTGCGCAGCGGCCTGGCGAACTTTCTGATGACTTGTGATGACATGGAACTGGTGGGCGAAGCCGAAAGCGGCGAGCAGGCCCTTGCGCGCTGTCCATTGTTCAGGCCCGACGTGGTCTTGATGGATTTGGTGATGCCTGGTATCGATGGGGCGACTGCTACCCGCCAGTTGCGCGAGCGCTGTCCCGAGGCGCAAGTCATCGTCCTGACCAGTTTTAAGGATGAGGAACTGGTGCAGGGGGCTTTGCAAGCCGGGGCGATTGGCTACCTGTTAAAAGATGTGACTGCTGCAGAACTTGCCAATGCCATTCGCGCTGCATCAATGGGGAAACCCACCCTCGCACCGGAAGCCGCCCAGGTGCTCATCCAGGCCACCCGTCATCCGGCCGAAAAAATTGGCTTCGATCTGACTGAACGCGAGCGCGAAGTGCTGGTCTTGATGGTTGAGGGCCTGAACAACAGCCAGATTGCCAAACGCCTGGTCGTCAGTCCCTCGACAGCAAAATTTCACGTCAGCAGTGTGCTGTCCAAATTGGGCGCAGCCAGCCGGACCGAGGCTGTGGCGATAGCTCTGCAAAACAAACTGGTGCGGTAAGTATTTCGCATCAATCTGCCCAACTGACCAGCCGCCAATCTACCCACTCCGCCGATGCGCGGATAAGGGCGAATGTTCATAGTGGAGAAAATCGTTATTCGCAGAGGTTCCCCTATGATTACATTTCTCAAGTATCTTTTTTCAGCCACTTTCCTCCCTGAGACGTTTTTCGAGTCCCAACGCGCTGAGACGTCCTGGCGCAAACCGCTGACACACCTGCTTTTACTCGCGCTGTGGCTTTCAGGTGGCTCTGTCATTGCCTGGGGCGCAGGGCTGCCCGGAGACACGCCGGTCAATTCCTCGCTTGGCGCGCAAATGGACGTGTATCCTTATTGGCGCGATACTCTCTTGCCGCAATATGGTGGGTTATCTTATCTGATGGCGATGGGGCTCATTATGCTGGAAATGCTCATTATCTCGCTTATCTGGATTGCGGTTGTATTTCTGGTTTTTCGGTTCCTGGGCGGACAGCGCGAACCCTTGCGGCTTGGTTTGCTGCACGCTGCACAAGGATTCATTTATGGTCTTTCGCCGTGCGCTTTTGGCGGATTCCTGCCCTATCTTGCCTTGCTGGTAGGGGTCTACGCCACGCTTTTGCAATTTTTCCGCGGTCCAGCGATTATCCTGCGAAATAAAACTTTTGTGCCTTACCTTTTCGTAGCTATCTTCCTGGCAATTGCTATCTTGCGCTATTGGCAGGGCGATCTCTTGTGAACTGTCCAACTGACCAGTTGATATTCTCCCCGGTTCGCTAATTTGAGCGGGGAGATTTGCTTTTATGATGAAATGCAGCACGACCTGTTGATGAAATGGGCGTAAGGTCATGGATGAAGCCAGGAGATCCTACCCCAGTCCTGCTGGCAACCTTCTGCGACTTAGAAAGTCGTGTTGTAACCGTTCATTATAGGAGTCACCTGTGTTCTACATTAAGTTGTTCGGTTATTTTCTGGCTTCCGCAGCCGTGTTTACCAGTGCCGCAATGGCTCTGATGGGCGCGCGCTGGCAGGCCGTGGAACAGTCCGCTTATGCGGGCGAACGCCGCCCTTGGTGGTTCATTCTCATCAGCATCCTGCTTCTCGGGTTGTACCTTGCTGCCCTGGTCGCTTTTATTCGCGCGCCGGAGAAGACCTGGGCTGGCTGGCTGCTCATGGTCGTGATACCGGTCGGTTGGGGGCTAAAAGGCGCGCTGGTTATCTTCAACACCAAAGGGCGCCAGATCGTCTCTGCTATCGAGGGCGACCGAAACTGGGTCAAAATTGCCATGGCTCGCCTGCCGATTGCTATTCTGCTCAGTATCCTGACCTGGCTCGCATGACAGGAGGAATTCTGTGTTTCGCCACTTGCTTTGGGATATAGACGGCGTGCTGTTTGACACCCGCCCGGCCGTCACCTATGCGATCAGCCAATCGCTAAATGAGATGGGGTATGCCATCGCTCTGAATGTGGTGGATGGCTTCGCTCGCCAGTCGTTGGATTACTGTGTAGCTACGCTCGCGGCGCGCTTCAAGATCGACCCCACTCTGTTGCGCCAGCGCTCCGCTGAACGTTACCAGCAGATTTCGCCTGAACGCCAGATGCCGTTCCCTGGCGTGCGGGAAGTTTGCGCCTGGGTCGCGTCGCGCGGCGGCCTGAACCTGATTGCCACCGCCCGCAAGATCGAATCTACCCGCGCCCTGCTCAACGCGCATGGGATGACCACTCTTTTTGCCGAGGTCTTCAGTCTGGAGCAGGGCTATCCCTGCAAGCCGGACCCGGTCATCCTGCTGACTGCGCTGAAAAAATATGCTCTCGATCCCGCAGAAACCCTGTTGATCGGTCATCGTGAGATCGATATCCAGGCCGGGCAGGCGGCAGGCATAGCAACCTGCCTGTTCGGTGGGGCGGAGGTCTCCAGCCTGCCCAGTTTGCGTGTGGTTGATTATGTTGCGCTGCTGGCATACCTGCTCAAATCCTGACTGATCTCTATGAGCATTTTGCTGCTGATAGCCCGTTTTCTAAATCCAACTTGCGTGCCGATCTGCCGGATTTCATCCGCCATTTTGTCCTTCTCCAGATGCCGCTTACCTGTTCCGGGTTATCCAGCAAGCAGGCGTTAATCTTTCCAAATAGGGCCGGGTTGTCCGCCTGCGCCGAGCCCTTACACATTACCTTATGTTAGAATTCAGTTGCAGAAAGACAATTACGGAAAGGTTATTTTTCGGGAGGCACACAAATGAATAAAGAATTCCATGTCGCGCTTACCGGGTCTGACCTGGCGGTAGGCGATCGGGCCCATCCGTTTCGGACCATCTCCAAAGCGGCGCAGGTCGCGGAGAAGGGCGATAAGGTCATCGTCCATGAAGGCGAATACCGGGAATGGGTAAAGCCTGAGCACAGCGGCTACAGCGAGATCAGCAGGATCACCTATGAAGCGGCAGAGGGGGAGAAGGTGGTCATCAAAGGTTCCGAACGGATACAAGGCTGGGAGAACCTGGAGGGTACGGTCTGGAAAGTCGTCCTCCCCAACGCCTTCTTCGGCGATTACAACCCGTACAAGGAGATTCTGAGTGGGGACTGGTTTATGTATAAGCCAGGGATTTACCGCCACCCGGGCGAGGTGTACCTCAATGGCATGTCCTTTTACGAGGCCGATTCGCTGGACGAGGTCAAAAACCCAACCATCCGCACTGGGGTCAGCGGCCTGCGCTGGTTCGTGCCCGAACAACCGATCCTGCACCCCGAGCGGACGGTCTACCGCTGGTTCTGCGAAGCGGATGATGAAAACACCACGATCTACGCGAATTTCCAGGGGGCGGATCCCAACCAGGAACTGGTCGAGATTAACGTGCGCAAATGCTGCTTCTACCCGCTGAAATCCGGGATGAACTACATCACCGTGCGAGGGTTCGAGATGGCGCAGGCAGCCAGCCCGTGGACGCCCCCCACCGCCGACCAGCCCGGCCTGTTGGGCGCAAACTGGAGCAAGGGTTGGATCATCGAAAACAATATCATTCACGACGCCAAGTGCAGCGCTATCAGCATCGGCAAGGAGGCCTCCACCGGGCATAACCTCGCCACGCGCAGGCATCAGAAGCCGGGCTACCAGTACCAGATGGAAGCCGTCTTCCGCGCGCTACAGATTGGCTGGAGCAAGGAAAAGATCGGCTCGCACGTTATTCGCAACAATGTCATCTACGACTGCGGGCAAAACGGGATCGTCGGCCACATGGGCTGTGCGTTCAGCGAGATTTACGACAACCACATCTATAATATCGCCGTCAAGCATGAATTCTTCGGCTATGAGATCGCCGGCATCAAGCTGCACGCCGCCATCGACGTGAAAATTTACCACAACCGCATCCACAACTGCACGCTGGGCACCTGGCTGGACTGGCAGGCCCAGGGCTCACGCATCTCCGGCAATCTGTATTATCACAACGACGCCGACCTGATGATCGAGGTCACCCACGGCCCGCACCTGGTGGATAATAACATCTTTACCTCCGCCTTCTTCTTCCAAAATGCCGCGCAGGGCGGCGCGTTCGTGCATAACCTGTGCTGCGGCACGGTCAACCTGCTCAAAGTTCTCGACCGTTCCACCCCGTATCACTTCCCGCACACCACCCAGGCAGCCGGCACAGCAGTGGTCTACGGCGGCGACGACCGCTTCTATAACAATCTCTTCGCCCCTGCTGCTGGCATCCCGAACTGCGGCACGGCGGCCTACAATCCGAACACCGCCTCTTTTGAAGAATATGTGGAGAAGGTGTTGAGCCAGGGCGTCGGCGACCTGGAAATGTTCAAGCGCGTCGAACAGCCGGTGTATATCGCCGCCAACGCTTACTTAAACGGCGCAGAGGGATTCGAGCGCGAGAAAGACGGGTATACCGACAAGGCGTTTGACCCGGGCGTGAAAATCAGCGAAGAAGGCGATGAGGTGTATCTGGAGATCCACGTAAAGAAGGATCTGCTGGATGTCCCGGCCAAAATTGCTTCCACCGCGACACTGGGCACAGTCCGGATTGTGGATGCGATCTTTGACGACCCCAATGGGAAAGCGATCACCTTCGACCGCGATTACCTGGGCGCGAGCAGGCCGGAAAAACCGGTGGTCGGGCCAATCGAAGGGCTGAAGCCAGGGCCCAACCGGATTAAGGTCTGGGGCTGATTCCCAGCCATAAAGTATCTAGGCCAAGCCTGGCTTTACATGGCTGGCTTGCTCCCGCCGGTGTAGAAAATTCAGCCACCTGGCTATGACCAAAAGCCCCCGGATGACAGAAGCGCCGGGGGCTGATTATTGTTATGCTATTGAGAAGAGGCCATCGGAAAGAATGGCTGAGGGAGAAATCGAAACAGGCAAACTGGAAAAGTATCTTGTCATGGAGACCATGAGAAACAATCCGATGACTTCCCGAGAACGGGTTCTGGCTGCCATTCGCGGTCTGCTCCTGCTACTCGAGGAGTTTGGCAACCAGGCGTACGCCCTCGAATTGGGCGCAGACATTGCGATCCTTTCCCCGGCGATCTCCAGCCCGGTCCATTTTCTGGGCTCGATCCGGAAGCGCAGCGGCCGGCTATCGTTCATTGGCCCGTTCGGCAGCGTCCATGGGATGTTCTGCAAAGTTACGTGGAGGCGGAAATCGATGTCTTGCAATCGTTCCAGCCGAAAGCGGGGAACGATTTCGCCGCAGCCTTTCGCCAATACGGCAGCCGGCTGTCATTCGCCACGGGGATCGATGTTCAGCAGGGCGAGTGGCTCAGCCCCCAAGAAGTCCGCCAGGGGATCATCGACAGCGTAGAAATCGGAAAACAGACTGGCCGGCACATCCTCGCTATGACCCATATGATGCAGTACACGATGCCGAAAGAAAATGTTGAGGCGATTTTCGATACGGTTCGGGCACTGCAAGGGCAGTTGAAACCGGCTGAGCTGGTCAACAAATTTGTCCGTTCATAGATTGCAGAATGTATTTTACTTTTGAGGAGGAAAAATGGATCGCCTGGGTGCTTGGGATCATCGATGGGCTGGTCTGGGTGTTTGGCATCCTGGGGGTCCTGTTCGCGTAGGAACCTATTTGTAATTGCATGTAGCTGGGGGTGTATATGGTTTCGAATGTGAGTATGATCCATCAACAACGTAAAGCGCCAGGGGTCCAACCCTTATCCTGGCTCCCTTCAGGTTTCGTCATGGTTATCATCGCCGCTCTGTATTACCTGGCCTATCACTGGTTGATCCCGGCTTATCTCGAACGTACAGGCCAGCCGTACCTGATCGCCTATTTATGGGTGTGGCTGACTTCGATGGGGACGATATTGGCCATTTCGGTTTCGCTGTATTATCTCGAAGGTCGCCCGTTGAATTGGAAGGCGTTCGCAGTCCGGTACCGCCTGGCGCATATGCCCAGGAAAGATTGGCTGTGGACACTGGCCGTCCTTACCGTTGCAGTGGGTTTTTATTTTGGGTTTCATGCAACATCCGGGTGGCTCGGCGCTTTTCCGGTCTTCAGCCCACCTGGATTGGGATCCTGCAGCATGGATTGATGAATCTTAGCCTGTTCGTGGTTCTGGTTCTGTGGGTCATTGGGTTATGAATGAAGAACAGGGTGTAGAAAAATACATCCAGTGGCCTTAACAAAGATTACCCTCCAGTAGGATACCAGATCTTCACTATGGTGTATGCTTTGGTTGACGAACTGGCACGTTCATTAGGTCAAAGGGATTTCTATGACTACCAAGATCGAAAGCGGAATGATTTTTAACCACGCCGCAAGTGAAAGGGGCCGGTGGCTGGAATTGGCGCGCAAGAGCGGGCTGTTCACCCTCTTTCTGTTGTGCGCTATTGTGGTGTTCATCCTGGGAGACAATCACCAGACCACTTTCCCGACCAACCGCAACCTGTATTACGAGGGCGCAACCACGGCCTTCTTCCTGGCTGCTGCACTCATGCTCCGCCGTATGCCGCGGTTCCGGGATTACTGGTCCATTGCCTATGCATTTTTTACCGCCGCGGTGGCGATCCTGGTCACATCGCTGACGGTGGGCCTGCGCGAAGCGCTGTTCCAGGTGCTGGATGTCCGTCCCAACACCAACCAGGTGGCCGGGGCGGGCAAGGTGTTTGAGGCGTTCATGACCATCGGGACGATCTTGCTGCTCACCCGGCTGGCGGGGATGAAACTGGAAACGGTTTATGTGAAGCGGGGCAACCTGAGGTTGGGTCTGCTCATTGGGTTGGGTACGCTGTTGAACTTCATGACTTCTTCGCTGATGTTCAATGCTTCGGCCTACCCCAGCCTGGAAAAATTCGTTTCCGCCATCCTGTGGGGATTGGTCTTCTCGCTCTTCAACGGTTTTTTGGAAGAACTGTGGCTGCGAGCGCTGTTCCTGAAGAAGCTGGCGCCGGTGTTGGGTGTGCGAACCTCCATCGTGCTGACCTCGCTGTGGTTCGGGTTGTTCCACGTGAGCGGGCTGATGTACATGCAGCCAGAAGCCGTTCCGTTCTACATACTCAACACCTTCACCTTTGCGGCTGCCTGGGGATACCTGATGCACAAAACCGACAGCTGGATTGGCCCGGGTCTCATGCACGCCGCATCAGATTTCTTCCTGTTTATCGTGCTGCTCAGCAAATAAAACTCGGGGACTCCTCGGAGAACTTACGGGACCCAAAAATGTAAGGGGATGCTCGATAAGACATCGGCAGCCCCAGTTCTGAAAATTGTGGATTGAAGCAGTCGATCTGGCTCCTGTTATAATCCGGGAAGCACACATCCGATTTTGAAACTTGGGTTGTTTGATGCCAGCGGCGCAGTCACCCGTACAAAACGAGCAAAGTCCGAATTACTTATCGTTATTCGCGAAATGCTCTTTCATGAGCAGGATCAAGAGTTCCAAGGATGAAAACAGGTGAAGAATGGATGGGCGGCAATATGTCGGCGGTCTGGCGGGTGGGGAAGACCGTCCGGCGTGAAGCGGGTCCGTGGACCGGGCAGGTTCAGCGCCTGCTCGCGCATCTGCGCTCCAAAGGCATCACTTATGTTCCTGAGCCGCTGGGAATGGATGATGAAGGACGAGAGATCCTTTCTTACCTTCCTGGGATGGTTGGGACAAGCCCGCTGGCTGAGGCGCTGCGTGGAGACGAGGTCATCGCGCGGGCAGCCGCCATGCTGCGCGAGATGCACGACGCCACCACCGATATCGCCGAAACCTGGAGTACAGGCTGGCGGGCAGCCACGCGTGAGCCGGTTGAGGTGATTTGCCACGGCGATTTTGCCCCGTATAACTGTTTGTTTATCGAAGATCAGCTGGTTGGGGTGATTGATTTCGACTTTGCCCACGCGGGGCCGCGGGAATGGGACCTGGCGTATGCGCTGTATCGTTTTGTGCCCCTATCTGACCCGGTCATGTCGGAGGGGTTTGGAACGCCAGAGGACCAGGCGCGCAGGTTGCGGCTGTTTTGCGACCTGTATGGGCTCGACGAGCGTTCCCGGGTATTCGGCTACATTATGGCCCGCATTCAATCCATGGTCGACTTTCTGCTGGAAGGGAAGGCGCTGGGCGATCCCCGCAGGATTGCCAATATTGCGGCAGGACACCTGGGGGTGTATCAGCGCGACCTGGCGTACGTGGAAAAGAACCGGGCGCTTTTCGAGTCCGTGTTGGTGTAGCGCTTCACGGTGCTAGCCCGCCCGACTCGCTTAGAAAGGGGTATAATTCAATCCGGAATGGTTTGAGTATCCAATAAACTTGTTGGAGCGGATAAAATGGATGACCTTATCGGTACGAGCAGTGACCAACCGATCAATGATGGGGAAGGTGTTTTGGGAGGGGCGCCAAAGCGGGATATTTTCACCAGCAACCTGGGGGTGATTGCCGCCACGTTGGGTTCGGCGGTTGGCCTGGGCAATATCTGGAAGTTTCCCTACCTCACTGGCGTTAACGGCGGCGCGGCTTTCATCATCGTATATATTTTATGCACGCTGTTTGTGGGGCTCCCGGTGATGATCTCGGAGCTGCTGATCGGACGGAGAGCGCGCGCCAACGCGGTCACCTCCCTGCAGACTCTGGCGCCTAAAAAACAACCCTGGTGGCTGGTGGGCGTGATGGGTGTGCTGGCGGCATTCTTAATCCTGGCATTTTATACCGAAGTGGCGGCCTGGGTGTTTGCCTATGTGTTTAAGTCGCTTGCTGGCGGGCTGGTTTCAACCGATCCCGCAGTGACCTCGGCGGCGTTCAACAGCCTGGTTTCCAGCCCGCTCCAGTCCCTGCTGTGGCAGTGGATTGTCCTGGCGCTGATCGGTTTCATCATCATCCTGGGGGTTTCCAAGGGAATTGAAAAAGCCACCAAGCGGCTGATGCCGGTGCTTTTTGGCCTTCTGGTGATCATTTGCATCCGCAGCCTGACTCTGCCGGGCGCCGCGGAGGGAGTAAGTTTCCTGCTCCAGCCCAATTTCAGCCTGCTCACCCCCGCGGTCGTGCTGACGGCAATGGGGCTGGCGTTCTTTAAGCTATCCGTTGGGATGGGCACGATGATTACCTACGGCAGTTACTTCCGTGAAGATCAGAATATCCCCGGTACTGCCATCCGGGTCATGCTGGCGGACCTGAGCGTTTCGCTGCTGGCTGGCCTGGCGATCTTTCCGGCTGTGTTCGCTTTTGGCTTCAAGCCAGAGACCGGCCCTTCCCTGGTGTTTGTTACCATCCCGGCTGTGTTCGCCTCGATGCCGATGGGTAACGTGTTCATGGCGTTGTTCGCGATTCTCACGGCAATTGCAGCCACGGGCGCGATGCTCTCACTCCTGGAAGTGCCGGTGGCTTTTCTGGAGGAACGCACCCGGCTTTCACGCAAGTGGGCCACCGTGGTTACCGTATTCCTCCTGGCGATCATCGGCTCGACCGCGGCTCTTTCGAACAGCCTGCTGGCAAACGTCAAGATGTTTGGTTTGAATTTCTTTGACCTTTACGACTTTATCTCCTCGAACATTCTGCTGCCGGTGGGCGGCCTGTTCCTGGCGGTGTTTGTGGGCTGGTCCTTGGGGCTGTCCAGGGTCAAGCAAACCTTATCCAACCATGGCGTGATCAAGAATGATGTGATCGTCAGCGTGTTCTTCAACGTCGTACGTTTTTTCACCCCCATTCTGGTGATCCTGATCCTCCTCAACAGCCTGGGCATTATCAACCTGGGGTAGGTTACGCAGCCAGTTTTCCCGATTATTTTGTTGACGAATTTCTGCGTTTGGATAAAATGAAAAGTATCCAATCGGATGAATTCATTTGGCAACTTCAAGGAGGAAGGAAAATGAAAGACTTATTCAAGGTGACCACGCGTACCATCGTTGCCACCGGGCTGGGCGCGGCGATTTTTACGCTGCTGTTCATGTACGTCAAAGTCCCCTCGCCTGTTCCTGAAACCAGTTTCCAGACCGCCTATGGGTTGAGCGCGTTCTTCGCGACCCTGTTTGGCCCAATTGCCGGCGCATTGATCTCTTTCATCGGGCATGCGCTCAGCGACGCCATTCAATACGGCTCACCCTGGTGGAGCTGGGTAATCGCCAGCGGCGTGTCTGGCTTTATTTTTGGCTTTGCTTTCAAGCGCACTCGGGTCGAAGAGGGTGAGTTCACTGGTAAAGATATCCTCACCTTCAACATCATCCAGGTGATCGGCAATGCTATCTCCTGGATCCTGGTGGCCCCTGTGCTCGATATTCTCATTTACCAGGAGCCGGTCAACCTGGTCTTCACCCAGGGCATTACTGCCGCGATTATGAATTCCATCAGCGCCGGTGTGATCGGCACTTTGCTGCTGATCGCTTACGCGGCCACCCGGACCAAAAAAGGTAGTTTGAGCAGAAAGTAGGGCGAATTAAGGCCCTGCCGCCCCGCCTTTTGGTTTTGTCTTGCGCTTTGCGAAAGCTCAGACTCGCGGTGTGTGAAAGAGTCTGAGCTTTCTTTCCATCAAACATCTGATCCAGGTATTTCGGCAGGATGCGCTGCGAGGCCTGGGAACCGCGCCGGACCTTATGGACTCACAACCAGTTATCGAGTTTACAAACTTTTCATTTCAATACTTCAGCCAGGCAGAACCTACCCTATACGACATCAATCTGAAGATTCACCCCGGTGAAAAGATCCTGATTGTCGGTCCCAGCGGGAGTGGAAAAAGCACGCTGGGGCATTGCCTGAATGGACTGATCCCCTTTTCTTACAGGGGCGAAATACAGGGGAGTTTGAAAATCAACGGGCTTGAAACCCGCACGCTCGATATCTTTAAATTATCGAAAATGATCGGCACGGTGCTGCAGGATTCCGATGGCCAGTTTGTCGGGCTGACGGTGGGTGAAGATATCGCCTTCGCATTGGAAAATGATAATGTACCCCGGGATCAAATGCACGCACGGGTGCGCAGTGTCGCCCAGATGGTGGATATGGAGAACTGGCTGAACTCTTCTCCCTTTGAACTGTCTGGCGGGCAGAAACAGCGCACTTCGCTGGCGGGTGTGATGATCGATGAAGTTGAGATTCTGCTCTTCGATGAGCCGCTGGCCAACCTTGACCCCGCTACCGGCAAGACCGCCATCGAGATCATCGATGATATCCACAAGCAGTCTGGCAAGACGATTATCATCATCGAGCATCGCCTCGAAGATGTGCTTCACCGGGATATTGACCGGGTGATTGTGATTAACGATGGCCGGATCATCGCGGATATGGACGCGCACGCGCTGGTCGCCTCTCCGATCCTGCGGGAGATCGGGATCCGCGAACCCCTGTACGTCACCGCGCTGAAATATGCTGGCGTAAAGGTGACCGAGGAAATGCGGGCAGGGCAGATCGAGACCCTGAGAGCAGAATTCTCCCGGGAAGCGCTCCAGTCATGGTACGGGGGCATTCTCGCGAAGGAGCGCCTGAACACTCACTCATCGATCCTCAAGATGGAAGATGTCTCCTTCTCTTACGATGGGATCCGACCAGTGTTGTCGGATATCAGTTTTGACATTCTTGAGGGTGAAATGGTCTCCATTGTCGGTAAAAATGGGGCAGGGAAATCGACCCTCTCGAAACTGCTGTGCGGTTTTGAAAAGGAAGACCGGGGCAGGATTCTATACCGTGGGGAAGACATCAAAGACCAGTCCATCAAGGAACGGGCTGAAATTATCGGGCTGGTGATGCAAAATCCCAACCAGATGATCTCCAAACCGATGATCTTTGATGAGGTGGCCCTGGGGCTGCGCCTGCGCCAGGTGCCGGAAGATGAAATTACCACCCGGGTAGAGAAAGTTTTGAAAATCTGCGGGCTTGCGCCCTTTATCGATTGGCCGATCTCGGCCTTAAGCTACGGGCAGAAAAAACGCGTCACCATCGCGTCGATCCTGGTGCTGGATCCAAAAATTCTCATCCTCGATGAACCCACTGCTGGCCAGGATTTTCGCCATTACACTGAGATCATGGAATTCCTGGTGGAGATAAACCGGCTGGGGGTGACGATTATTTTGATCACTCACGATATGCACCTGATGTTGGAATATACCCCGCGCGCGATTGTGCTGGCTGGCGGGCGAAAAATTGCGGATACGGCTGCCTCTGTGGTTTTGACGGACGCACAGATCATCGCGGAAGCGAACCTGAAGGAGACCTCGTTGTTTGCCCTCGCTCACATGGCAGGCATCGAGGACGGCACCCGGTTTGTTCAGGGTTTCATTGATTACGAACGGAGCTTGAAAAATCGATGAACCTGAAAATGAAGATCTTCTCGTACAATATCGCCGACACACCCATTCACCGGCTGTCCGGGTTGACCAAGCTGGTCTGCTTCCTGTTTCTTACCTTTGCTGTGATGTATTCCTATGATATCCGGGTCATCCTGAGCGTGATGGTGTTTTCCATCTTTCTCATGCGCAAGTCGCTGATCCGCTTTTCGCAAATCCGCTTGATGGTCATTTATGTGCTGATCTTCCTGGTTACGAACGCGGTGATCAGCTTTTTCTTCTCCCCAGAATATGGGGTGAGCATCTACGGCACCCGCCATGAGTTTGCGCGGATCTTTGGCATTTCGCTCACTTATGAGCAGTTGTTCTACCAGGTGACCAAGTTTTTCAAGTACGCCTCCGTGGTCCCCTTGGGTATGATCTTCCTGCTGACGACCAACCCCAGCGAGTTCGCATCGTCATTGAACGGCATCGGGGTGAACTACAAAGCTGCTTATGCCGTGTCTTTGACGCTGCGGTATTTCCCGGATATTCAGCGCGATTATCATGACATCTACCTGGCCCAGCAGGCGCGGGGTTTGGAGCTTTCGAAAAAGGCCAGGTTCTTCGACCGCTTTAAGAACTCGCTGCTGATTGTGATCCCGCTCATCTTCTCAACCCTGGATCGCATCGAGCTGATCAGTAATGCCATGGACCTGCGCGGCTTTTCAAAGAGCAAGACCCGCACCTGGTATACATCGCGCAGGCTGTCCCGGCAGGATTTTGTGGCCCTGGGTGTTTCAGCCCTGATCTTTGCGGCGACAGTGTGTGTTTCCATTTTCATCAACCGCAGCCGTTTTTACAACCCATTCATTTAGACCTCACTGCATAACTGACACGGCTGTGGAAATTGCTAAAAGTTTTCTCAAAACAAGTACCAAAACAGAATACTTCCAGGCAGAAGTCGTGGTCCCGGCGGATTGCCCGGCCCTGGGCGAATGTCATTGACTCATTTTGCGCAAAACCTCAAACAGGATCTGCGTGCCCAGGCGTAAGTTATCGATCGAGATACGTTCGTCGATGCCGTGAAAACGCGCGAGTTCTCCGGGATCAATGATGGCAGGGAACAACCCGTAGCTGTTCACGCCCTTGCGGCGGAAGAAGCACGAGTCGGTGGTGCCAGGAGTCAGCAGGGGGACCGCGAGGCTGTCGGGGACCAATTCCCGCAGTACACCCGAAAGCGTGTGGAAAAACTCGGCGTTCGTATCTGAAACCCTGGCCGGTTTGGGAGAATGAATGATAGAGGGTTTCCGGTGCCCCATTTTCAACAGGTTGACGCGATCGCTGAGCAGGCCGATGAGAATTTTGAGGATGAAGGGAATGAGGGTAATACCGCCGACAATGCCGATCAATGCGAAAGACAGGTCAAAAGAACGCAGGTAATGAAGCTGATATTTGAAGCCTTCCTTTCTTCTTTACAATTGAGCCTGTTCTTCGATCAGGGAGACCGCCTGTCCAACGCCGTCCTCGGCGCGGATCAATGCGCCAATTTCTGCAGCTCGCCGGCGGAGCGCTTCTGAATCAGCCTGTCTGAGCGCGGCTGCCAGTTTTTCGGCGGTCAACCGGCGTACCGGAACAGGCTGTGGCCCGGCGCCAATCGCCGCGACCCGGCTGCCCCAGAAGGGCTGGTCGGTGGTGTGCGGGACGAGGATGGATGGCACGCCTGCCCGCAACCCGGCGGCGGTGGTGCCCGCACCGCCGTGATGGACAACTGCCCGGCAGCGTGGAAACAGCCAGTCGTGTGGGGCCGAGTCCAGGAACAGGGCGTGTCCGGGGGGATTCTCAGGCTGCCAGCCGCCCCAGCCGGTCAGGAAAACCGCCCGGCTCCGGGTGCTTTGGATTGCGTCCAGGGCCGCGCGGGCGGTGCGTTCGGCCTCGCGGGTGACTGTGCTCCCGAAGGTGATGCAGACCGGCGGGTCGCCCGCCTCCAGAAACCGGCTGAGCGCTTCCGGCGGTTGGTAGTCCGGGTGATCCAGGAAGAAGTATCCGGGCAGGTGGATATGGGGCAGGTTCCAATCGGCCGGTTTCGCGAGCGCAACCGGGCTGCAGGCGAATATCAGCGGGGTCACCGGGCGGTCCCGGCTGGGGGAAAATGGCCAATACAGCCGGGCAGGGAAGTCAGCCGACGCGCTGCGGCGCAGCCGGGAGTAGCTGGCGTTGCCCCCATGCCAGTACACCTGCGTGGACAACCAGTGGCTGAAATAATTCAACCCTGCTGGCCAGCCCGCCGGCATTCCAATCGCGGGGAAAGAACGGGTGGGGGCGAAGACCGGGAACAACTGCACCGAAACATCCGGGATGCCAAGCTCGCGCGCATAACTGTGCGCGCCGGTGGTGAATAAAAAGCTGTGCACGAGCAGGTCGGCGCCTTGCAGGGCCTTGCGGGTGCTCCTCACCACATCCGGCGCGACCTGGAAAACATGCTCCAGCATACTCTTTACCAACCGGTAGAAGTTGCTGCCGGCGTCGTTGAAGAGCCGGCTGAGCTCGTCTGGTGAGCCGGGCAGGGGCGCGCAGCGTACCCTGTAATGCTGGATGAAGTCGGTAAACCGGTGCGGCGCCGCGAGCGTAACCGTGTGACCAGCGTTTTGCAATCCAACTGCCAGGGCCAGGAAGGGCTGCACATCGCCGCGCGAACCGTATGTCAGAATCGTAATGTTCATAGAAACCGCCGGAAAAGAATCGATGATTCCATTCAACCAAACCAGAAGGTCGTATTGTACCGGATACCGAAGCGAAATCCAATCATTCCGTATCTGTTTTGCGAAAATCCCTGGCAGAGATGCGGCCCTCCCTCCGGTTGCTCATTATCCAGGCAGGCCCTCTATTTCCCCAGGGGTTCACAAAGATTGTACATCGTGTCGGTTCGTATAATGTGGTCGGGTAAAATTACTGCAATAAGATCGTGGAGCTTCATCCATACAGGGATGGCTACCTGGCAAAAATATGAACCTGGCCGTGGCAGCGGCAGGCAACCTGGGGTGACTATGAATCAAAAAGTAATTATTTACGGCGGAACGGGCGGCATCGGTTATGCCACCGCTAAGCTTCTCCGGGAGCGCGGTTATGATCTGCACCTGGTAGGGCGCAGCCAGGACAAGCTGATGGACAGCGCGGGCCAACTCGGCGCGAGTTACACGGCCGGCGACGTGAACGATCCGGGTTTATTTGCCCGGGTCGCCGCTGAGGCCGGAGATTCGGTCAGCGGCCTGGTCTATGCGGTGGGTACGGTCAACCTGCGCAGCCTTCAGCGCCTCACTGAAGCGGATTTCCTGAACGACTTCCGTGTCAACGCGGCCGGCGCTGCGCTTGCCATCCAGGCGGCCCTGCCTGCACTCAAACGCTCGGAAGGCAATGCTTCGGTGGTGCTTTTTTCAAGCGTCGCCGCGCTGCAGGGTTTTTCGCTCCACGCTTCGATCGGCATGGCCAAGGGCGCCGTGGTGGGGCTGACCCTGTCTTTGGCCGCTGAACTTGCGCCAAAGGTGCGCGTCAACGCCATCGCGCCTTCCATCACGCGCACCCCGCTGGTCGAGAGCATGTTGGCCAACGAGCAGATGAGCGCGGCGATCGCCGGGCTGCACGCCATGCAGCGCCTGGGCACGGCTAATGACGTTGCTTCGCTGGCTGCCTTTCTGCTTTCGCCAGATGCCGGCTGGATCACGGGCCAGGTGATCGGCGTAGACGGGGGCCGCTCGACGCTCCGAACCAAGAACTGATCCCTTTACGGGTGCCTGTCATGCAGAAAAAGAGCCAGTTGGGCAGTAAAATATGTCCTGTGTGTGGGCGGCCCTTTTCCTGGCGGAAGAAATGGAGGCTAAACTGGGACAGCGTTCGGTATTGCTCGCAAAAATGCAGGCGAAATTCCAAAACTCACTCCATGGGCCTGTGATGGCATGAGCGCGCTGCGGCTCGTTTTGGGCGACCAGTTAAGCCGGGAGATCAGCTCCCTGAGCGATATTGATCCGGGCTGCGATCGAGTCTTGATGGTGGAGGTGAGGGAAGAAAACACCTACGTCCGTCATCACCGGCAGAAGATCGTTCTGGTCCTCTCCGCGATGCGTCACTTTGCCGAAGCGCTTCGCGCGGAAGGGATTGACGTTGATTACGTCTGTCTTGACGATGAGAAGAATTCAGGGTCGTTTACCGGTGAATTAATTCGCGCCCTGTCCCGCTTTCATGCGGATCGGATCATCGTCACCGAACCTGGCGAGTGGCGGGTCTGGCAAATGATGCAGGATTGGGGGCAAGTCCTCCCCATGCCGGTCGAGATTCGTGATGATGAGCGCTTCTTTTGCAGCCAGGCGGAATTTGCCCAGTGGGCAAAAGGTCAAAAGAACCTGCGGATGGAGTTCTTTTACCGGTATTTGCGCCGCAAGACGGGCCTGCTCATGACCGGTGGTTCCCCAGAGGGCGGCCGGTGGAACTACGACCGAGAGAACCGAAAGCCCCTGCCGCGTAATTGGGCCGTCCCTCCTCCGCTGCGGTTTGAGCCGGCTCAGCTGACTCGGGATGTCATCCGCCTGGTCAGGAAGCATTTCACCGATCACTTCGGCGACCTGGAGCCGTTTGGCTGGGCGGTTGGCCGGAGTGATGCGCTAAAGGCGCTGCAGTACTTCATCTTGCATGGCCTGCCGCACTTTGGTGATTACCAGGATGCGATGCGAAGCGGCGAGGCTTTTCTTTTCCATTCGGTGTTGTCACCCTACCTCAACATCGGGCTGTTGAGCGCCCGAGAGGTTTGCGATGCCGCCCTTCTGGCCTTTCACCAGGGGAATGCGCCGCTCCATGCCGTCGAAGGATTTATCCGCCAGATTCTGGGCTGGCGTGAGTACATCCGGGGGATCTACTGGATGAATGCGCCGGCTTACGCCGGGACCAATTTCTTCGCGGCAGCTCGCCCCCTGCCGGAGTTCTATTGGACAGGCGAAACGGATATGAAATGCATCCGGGAAACCGTTTTATCCATCCAGAGCAACGCTTACGCGCATCATATCCAGCGGCTGATGGTGACCGGCAATTTTGCGCTGCTGGCCGGAATTGCGCCGGCGGAGGTTGAGGAATGGTACCTGGCTGTATTCGCGGATGCTTTTGAGTGGGTAGAGCTGCCCAACACGCACGGCATGGCCCTGTATGCGGATGGCGGCCTGCTGGGATCGAAGCCTTATGCCGCTTCAGGCGCATACATCCATCGAATGTCCGATTATTGCACTGGATGCGCGTACGATCCAAAGAGCAAAACGGGTGAAAACGCCTGCCCGTTTAATTACCTCTACTGGAATTTCTTGATGGTACACGAGGCGCGGCTCAAAGAAAACCCGCGGATGGCGCTGCCATATCGCATCCTGGCGGGGATGGCCGAGCAGGATCGATCCGAACTTACCCGGCAGGCGCAGGCCTTTTTGGCCGGGCTGGAGCGCTCGAATCAAACCTGGACGTGAAGAGCGAAAAAGCGGCGGGGAAAATCAGGCCGATCGTTCCGCCAGGTGGCAGGCGACAAAATGGCCGGGGCGCAGCTCGCGCATCTCGGGAATTTCCTGGGTGCAGCGCGGCTCGGCGATCGGGCAGCGGGTGTGGAATCGGCAGCCAGAAGGTGGGTGGATCGGGGAAGGGATTTCCCCCTTGAGGATAATGCGCCGGCGTTTCTCTTCGACGAATGGATCCGGGATGGTCACTGCTGAGAGGAGCGCCTGCGTGTAAGGGTGCAGGGGGTGGTGGTAGAACTCGGCCCGGTTGGCCAGTTCAACGATCACACCCAGGTACATGACTGCCACGCGGTTGCACATGTGGCGCACCATCGAAAGGTCGTGGGCAATGAAGAGGTACGTCAGGTGGAACTGCCGCTGCAGTTCGAGCAGCAGGTTGGCAATCTGGGCCTGGATGGATACGTCCAGCGCCGAGATGGGCTCATCGCACACCACCAGATCGGGCTGGAGGGCCAGGGAGCGGGCGATCCCGATGCGCTGGCGCTGACCGCCGGAAAATTCATGCGGATAGCGGTTGACGTAAGATGGATTGAGCCGCACCAGGTCAAGCAGCTCGGCCACCCGGTCGTTGATCTCCTGTTTCGTGCGCGCTTCCTGGTACACCTGCAGCGGGTCGCTGATGATTTCTCCCACCGTCAGGCGCGGGTTCAGGCTGGCGTATGGGTCCTGGAAGATCATCTGCATTCGGCGGCGAATCTTGCGCAGCTCTTCGGGCTTCAAGTTCACCAGGTCAATACCGTCGAATATCACCGAGCCAGAGGTTGGGCGATAAAGCTGCAGGATGGTGCGCCCGGTGGTGGATTTTCCGCAGCCCGATTCGCCTACCAGGCCCAGCGTTTCCCCACGCACCAGATCGAATGAGACCCCATCGACCGCGTGCACCACCTCTTTTTTTCGCTGGAAGAGCGCACTCGAGGCAACCGGGAAGTGCTTGACCAGGTTTTCGACGCGCATAAGAACGTTGTTGTCAGGTTTCATGGGCGCAATCCCCCCGAAGCAGGGTCGATCCAACAGGCCACCCGGTGCCCGGGGGCGATTTCCAGCAGGGGTGGGTTTTCATGCAGGCATTTTTCAACCACAAATTGACAGCGGGGGGCAAAGGGGCAGAACGACGGTTTCGCGCGCAGCACCGGCGGCATCCCATCAATTGACACCAGCTCCTGGCGCTGTTCAGCATCCATGCGCGGCAGGCTGCCCAGCAAACCCAGCGTATAGGGATGCTGAGGGCTGCGGTAGAGATCCTTGACCGGCGCTTCTTCGATAAAGTAGCCGCCGTACATGACAATCACGCGGTGCGCCAGCCCGGCGATGATCCCCAGGTCGTGCGTGATCCAGACGATGGCCATCCCGTATTCGCTGCGCAGCTGCTTGACCAGGTCGACAATCTGCGCCTGGATGGTGACATCCAGCGCGGTGGTAGGCTCATCGGCGATGAGCAGCTTTGGGTTACAGGTCAACGCCATGGCGATCATCGCGCGTTGGCGCATCCCTCCCGAGAACTGGTGCGGGTAATCGCCCAGGCGTTCCCTGGCCTTGGGGATGCCCACCAGGTCGAGCAACTCAGCCGCCCGGCGGTTGGCGTCCTCCTGCGACATGCCCAGGTGTTTTTGGAGCGGCTCGGTGATTTGCCGCCCGATCGTCAGCACGGGGTTAAAAGAGGTCATCGGGTCTTGAAAAACGATGCTGATCTGCCCGCCGCGGATTTTGCGCATCTCATCGCTGCTCATCTTCAGCAGGTCGCGCCCGTTGAAGAGCGCTGAACCGGCAGCAATCTTTCCTGGTGGGGTGGGCACCAGGCGCAGCACCGAAAGCATGGTCACACTCTTGCCGCAGCCGCTTTCTCCCACCAGCCCGACGGTTTCATGTTCGTCCACGCTGAAAGACACCCCGTTCACCGCATGGATGATGCCGTCCGGGGTAATGAATTGGGTCTCAAGTCCTTGCAGGTCGAGCTGGTTTTTTTGCTTGTTGGTCGTTTTGTTGGGCCTGGGCCTTTTCTGCGCTTTCCATTTTTCTTTTCTGGTGTAATACCTTTATACTTACCGTTTTGCCACCACAGTTACATCTTGACTCTACTGGATATTACGGTAGAGGCCGGTCGTAATTCTCCACCTCTTTGGTGACGTACAGGGTGGGGAATAACATGCCGATATCTTCCAGTCCAGGCCAGTGCCAGGCAGCCAGTCCAACCCGGTCTGGCTCAAGTTCTGAGCCCTTCAGGTAAGGCTTGTACATGTTCCCCGGGGTGGCGTGATAGATGAAGATTGCGCCGACATCTTCCACCAGGATCTTCTCGGCGTCTTTAAACATCTGCGTGCGAGTGGCGTCATCGCCGGTCAGCGCAGAGGCTTCCTTCACCAACCGGTCAAACTCATCGACCTTCCAGGCGTGGCGCCCGTTCGAAGTCCAGATGCCCAGCATGTTGGAAGGATCCAGGTAGTCGAAGCCGTAGGAGAGGAAGTAGAACTGCAGCTCATGCTTGTTCAGCGTGTCCATGAACAGCTTGTTCTCTTTGTTGGAAACTTCCACCTGCACGCCCAGGTTTTCGGTGAGCATGGCGGCGATGGCATTGGCTACAGATTGGTTGAAGTCGCCTTCATTGCGCAGCCACAATTCCAGCTTGGGGAAGCCCTTTCCATCCGGGTAGCCGGCGTCGGCCAGCAGTTGTTTCGCTGCCGCTACGTCGAACTTGTTGACATCCATCGCCTTGTAGGTGTCCGCATCCGCGGCGGGGAAGCCCGGCATGAGGAACGAGTAGGCTCCGATCCCCTGGCGGCCGACCACATTTTCGATGATGCTGTCGCGATCAATCGCCTTCGCGAAAGCCTGGCGGACTTTGATGTCATCGAACGGCTTGGCGTAGGTGTTGAAGCCCAGGTAGTAAGTGCGGAAGTCGCCGTACCCGGGATGGTATTCGGCATTGAGCTGCGGATCGGCCGAGATCAGCTTGACTTCAGCCGGGGAGAACGTTTCCGTCCAGTCGATTTCGTTGTTCTGGTAAGCGCTGAACGAGATCGAATAGTCGCCGGTCAGCTCGATGACCAGGTGCTCAATATAAGGTTTCAGGTCGCCGGTGTAGTTCGTGTTCGGGCTGAAGACGACCCGTTTGCCCTTGGTCCATTCCGTCAGGATCCACGGGGACGAGGAGACGCTGGTCTCAGGCGTGCTGTTGTAGTATTCACCGTGGGCCTCGAAGGCCTTTTTGCTCAGCGGGCGGACGTAAAGCGCCTTGGAGGGGAAGTACGGCGATTTGTCTTCAGTGGTGAATGTGACGGTGTAATCGTCGACTTTCTTCACGCCCAGTTCTTCCAGCGGCACTTCACCAGCCACGCACTCGTCAAAGTTGACGAGATCGCTCCAGAACCAGGCGAAATCCCAGGCGTGCACGGGGTCAGCCATGTACTGCATGGTGAAAACCACATCATCGGCGGTTACCAGGGTCCCATCGCTCCAGGTGAGCTTTGGGTTCAGGTAGAAGGTCCAGGTTTTGCCGTCTTCCGATGGCTCCCAGCTCAGCGCGCCGCCGGGCAGAATGTCAAAGTTCTTATCCAGGCGCACCAGTGGGGTGCTGAGGATGGACATATACGAACTCGGCCGCTTGTAGACGCCCACGGCAAAATCAGGCGTTTCACCCACGTTGGAACCAAAAATGCGGATAAACTGCTGATCCAGTGGGGCGGCGTCTTCGGGCAGAGTCACACCCCAGGCGTTTACAATGGCCTCGGCTTTGGGCGCCTCAGTCGGAGCGGGCGCTTCGGTCGGAGCGGTCGTCGCGGTCGCGGCGGGCTTTTCCGGGATGGGGGTGTAGGTCGGTGGGACCGGCAGCGGCGTTGAGGTGGCGGCCGGCGGGGCTTCAGTGGCCGTGGCGCAGGCGGTCAGCAGCAGCGCCAGGATCAGCAATAGACGCGACACAGAGAGAATTCTCCGTCCAAACATGTTTTTTACCTCCTCCAGAGGGATGACCAGGTGAGACAATTTTGGCCTGGCCGGGGCCATCAAAAATTCCTTTCAAAAGCGGGAGCCTGCTTGCCTGTGCCTTTTTTGGCAGGCGGCCGGCAGCTTCAGGCAGCCTGCCGGCCGTCGATCCGGTTATTGGTTATACATGGTTGGGTCCAACGCATCGCGCAGCCCATCTCCAAGGAAATTGAACCCAAACATCGCCAGCGCAATCGTCAGGGTCGGGAAGAGGCCCAGGTACCAGTAGACCCGCAGATATCCCAGGCTTTCACTGACCATCTTGCCCCAGCTTGGGATGGGATCGTTGATGCCGACGCCCAGGAAGCTGAGCCCGGCTTCGGCAAAGATTGCGCTGGGGATGCCCAGGGCGAGCATGATGAGCAGGGGTGGGAGCGCATGCGGCAGCAGGTGGCGGGTAATGATCCGCCAGTCTCCGGCTCCATAGGAGCGCGCCGAGACGACGAACTCGCGCTCGCGCAGCGCGAGGAGCTGCCCGCGGGTCAGGCGGCATACGCCGATCCAGCTGGTCATGCCAATTGCCAGGATGACGTTAGGCAGCCCGGTCCCCAGGATGCTCATCAGGAAAATAGCGAACAGGAAGTTGGGGAAGGCAGTCATAACTTCTAACAGGCGGGTGATCAGGAAGTCGACCCAGCCGCCGCGCAGGCCGGCCAGGGCACCCAGCGGCAGGCCGATGCCGAAGGCGATCAACTGCACCGAAAAACCCACCGTCAGCGAAGTGCGCGCGCCGTAGATGATGCGGCTCAGCAGGTCGCGCCCGATCGCGTCAGTTCCCAGCCAATACTTGCCACTGGGAAACTCGAGGCTGTCGCTCAGGACCGAGCGGTAATAAGGCGCCGGGGCGATGAGGTCGGCAAATATCGCCATGAAAATGAATAGGACGACCACCGCCAGCCCAAATACAGCCAGCTTGTTCTTGAAGAAGCTGCGCATCGCATCTCGCCACAGCGTGCGCTTCTTTGCGCTCAGGGTGGCCTCTTCGGTAAGGATCGACGGCGCGGTCATGTTTCCCTCCTGCCGGTCAGGCGCACGCGGGGATCGATCATGGTGTAGAGGATGTCGGTAATCAGGTAGGTGACTCCCCACAACCCGGCTGCCAGGAGCATGGTCGCCATGATCATTGGATAATCGCGGGTAAACGTGCTGGTCACAAAGTAGCTCCCCAGTCCCGGGATGCGGAAGGTGGCTTCAATGAAGATGGAGCCGGTGGCGATGTTGGGGATTTCCGGTCCCAGCACGGTGACCAGCGGGATGAGCGCGTTCTTGAGCACGTGACGGAGGATAATGGTTCTCTCGCCCAGCCCTTTGGCGCGCGCGGTGCGCACGTAATCGGCGCGCAGGGCTTCCAGCATGTTGACCCGCGTGTAGCGGGCGATCCACCCGATGGGGGGCAGCGAATAGACAATGGCCGGCAAGATGAAATGGACCGGCTTGCCCCACCCACCGGTGGGCAGCCAGCGCAGTGTCACGGAAAAAATAAGGATCAACCAGATGGCGATGACAAAATTTGGCACGGCGATGCCCATCGTCGACAGGACCGTCACGCCCCGGTCGAGCCACGAGTTCTGATGGATCGCCGCCAGTGTGCCCAAAAGCATGCCCAAGGTGTAAGAGAACAGGATCACCACCGAGGCCAGCTGCAGAGTCGGCGGCCACACGCGCGCGATCAGCCCGGTCACGGTCTCGGTCGGGCTGGCATAGGGAATGCCAAAATCAAAGTGGAGGGCATTCCACATGTAGCGGAAATACTGCACATACAGCGGTTGGTCCAGGCCGTATTTGCGCATGATGTTGGCCTTGGCCGCGGGAGGCAGGGGCTGCTTTTCCTCGTCGAACGGCCCGCCTGGAACGGCGTGCATCAGCGAGAATGTGATAATCGATACCATAATGAATGCAACAAAAAGCCCCAGCAGGCGACCCAGGATGTAGCGGACCATACTTCCTCTGTTTTTCGGGATGAATACGAACTTGCGGATTGGTGCCGGCTATCACGACAGGTCTGGCAAAACCTGGACAATCACGAACGCGCGATTAAAAAATTATAGCGATCTGAAAACCAAATGTCAAATATGTTAGGCATTTAGCATTCCGGTTGTGTTACAAAATGCGTAATTCATCAGCCAGAGGTGAAAGAGCGGGTAAAAAGCCGGACTTATGTGTGATATTTCGGAAGCACTTCGGCAGGGTCTTTAAAAATAGCTTGCGGCTACTTTGCTATAATGAATAACAATCAGATCGATTCACTTTGATGATCACTGGACAGGGAATTGACAGTTTCTCCTGCTCCGATACCCATAGACCTTTCTTAAAGTATTTTTCAGCCAACTCAATCCCATCCAACGCCCCCCCGGAAAGAAACCATGCACCCCATCCCCAGCCTGCTCCTCATCGCCGCCCTGCTGGTCAACGCGCTGCTGCCGGGCAGAGCCCAGCCGGCTGCCTACCCTCTCCACCCACCCCGCGCAGCCGCGCGCGCCGCCTGACCTGGGCTTCTGATCAACAAGAGTTTGACTCAGAACAATTGGCCCTTCAAGGTTGGTACAATAAGTGTTATTGCTGACGGAGTGGATATAAATCCTCTCAGCCCTCATCCAAAAACTCATCACACAGTTTTTCCCTCAGAATCAATGGGATATAATGATTTCTCAAGAGCATTTACAGAACTGCCGTGGAATTATTCGGGAAAAAAGTAATGAGTGACCATCCGGAATTATGGGATCAAGTGTCAAAAAGTTACAAAGCGTTTTCGCTCGCATTGATGAAATTTCTCGCGTCAGATGTTGATCGAGTGGAAATAATGAAAAAGGAGCTTTTGGGCCATGATCGACCCACGGCAATTTATCTGCTCAGGTTCCTTTCTCAAGAGGAATTACTTCAACTCTTTAACGAACTGGTTTATCTTTCCAGTTTTTCCCATGGATCCATTGAGGTCATTCGGCAGATCATTCTTTCCTTGCCACGGGATTGGGTTCTTTCAAATATTGAGCAAGTGGCCGAACCTATTTTAGAGCATGGGAGTTATGAAGAATATAGAAGATTAATGGAATTGTATCTAAAACTGGATCGCAATTTAACTGTTGAGTTGGCTCATCGGGCAACTAAAAAAGAAGACTCTGATATAAAGGAAGCTGGTCAAGATTTTTTGGCCTTATTAGGGAAGTAGGAGCGAATAGAATAAATGATTCAATAACATTGTTCTAGATGTTGCCATTTTCCTCTGCTCTGGCTTAGGCCCCAAAGGGGTAAACTAATCGCTCGCAGAACTCAAAAGGTGCGTGGGTCGGGAAAAAGCAGTTCGGTATTTGCTCTTTAAGAACAGCATAGCAACACCATGAACTGCCATCCGCCAGACCATATCTCCGCCAGCCGGGCAGGTATGGCGCAGCTACTACTATGCCGGGGCGGTGCGCGTGGCTGTGCGCGAGCGCGCCGACCGAGACGCCAACGAGCGCCCCAACGCCAACCGAGACAGCGACCGGCACGCCTACGCCTGCCGCGACCGCCACCGTCATGTCTACGCCAACCGCGACCGCGACAGGAACAAGCTTCCCATCCACCGGCCTGCTGGACGACTTCAACCGCGCCAACGGGGGCGTGGGCGCGAGCTGGTCGGGCGATACCGCCTCGTACGCGATCGACGGGCAGGCGCTGAAAGCGACCGCCAGCGACAAGGTAATCTACTGGAATGGGACCTCCTTTGGCGCTAACCAGGAGGCCTACTTCAAGCTGAGTACGATCGACTCGAGTGGGGAGGAGATGGGGCTGGCGCTCAAGGTGGGAGAGAGCCGCGGCACGATCAATAGCGCCATCGAGGTGTTCTACAGCCAGAGCGGGCAGAATGTGCAGGTATGGACCTATGCCAGCGGGGGGCAGGGCTGGGTGCAGCGCGGCAGCTACCCGGTGGTGTTGAGCAGCGGCGATTAGTTAGGCGCGGCCGCCACCTCAGGCGGGCAGGTGCGGGTCTATCGCAACGGTGCCCTGCTGACCACAGTGGATGTGAGCGGCTGGCCGTATTACCAGGGCGGGGGGTACATTGGGGTATGGATGGTCTCCGCCGAGGACGCGCGCCTGGACGACTTCGGCGGGGGGACGACGCCTACCAGCCTGGTCCCGGATCGGCCGCGGTTGGCCGGGTTGGACCTGGATGGGCTGAAACCTGGGTGGGATAGGGCCGCGCGCGGCGCGCAGAGGGCGTAACCAACCCTGGCATGGGGGGTTTAAAAGCCAGCGGAGGAATACTCATGAAACTGCGGCGTTTTCTGGTGAGGGGTTTGATTGTTATGATGATCGTTGCGCTCCTGGCTATTGCAGGCGGCGCTTTTTATTTTAAGCTTTATCTGCCCAACACGGTCGCGGCCCGATCGTTCCCACCGGCTGATGGACAAATCCAGGTCAGCGGGTTGGATGCCCCGGTGGATGTCTACCGCGATCCGATGGGCATCCCGCACATCTATGCCAGCAGCCTGAACGACCTGTTCTTTGCGCAGGGTTATGTTCACGCGCAGGACCGCTTCTGGCAGATGGATGTCTGGCGGCACATCGGCTCGGGCCGGCTCTCCGAGATGTTCGGCAGCAGCCAGGTCGAAACCGACGCGTTCTTGCGCACGCTGGGGTGGAAACAGACCGCTGAAGCCGAGTGGGACCAACTTGGGCCCGATTCGCGCGCCATGCTAGAGGCTTATTCCGCTGGCGTGAACGCTTATCTGAAAGATCACAGCGGCGCGGCGCTCAGCCTGGAGTACACAGTTTTGAAACTGCTCAGCCCGGAGTATACGGTCGAGGCATGGACGCCCGTCAACAGCCTGACCTGGGGCAAGGCCATGGCGTGGGATCTGCGCGGCAACATGGGAGAGGAGATCGAGCGGGCTGTGCTGCTCAAAACGCTCACGTCGCAGCAGTTGAGTGAACTCTTCCCTGCTTATCCAGAAGACCATCCTGTGATCGTCGAAAAGCTTGGTGATGGAACTGCCGGGCAGGTGAAGCCGGCTGGTGGCATCCCTTTCACTATCCCTGACCAAACCCTGGTGGGGCTTGAGCACAATGCGGCCCTCCTGGACCAGGCGCTTGGCCCGCTGGGGGATGGCATCGGCTCTAATTCCTGGGCCATTTCTGGAGCGCGAACCAACACCGGTATGCCGCTCCTGGCCAACGACCCCCATCTTGGGATACAAATGCCGTCGATCTGGTACCAGGTGGGCATGCACTGCCAGCCGAAGACGGATCAATGCCCGTATGAGATGGCTGGATTCTCTTTCGCGGGTGTGCCCGGGATTGTGATTGGCCACAATGACCGGATTGCCTGGGGCTTCACCAATGTTGGTCCTGACGTGATGGATCTTTATATTGAGAAGGTGAATCCCGATAACCCAGACCAGTACGAGGTTAACGGCCAGTGGGTAAATTTCGAAACCCGCACGGAGACGATCCAGGTAGCGGGCGAAGCTCCACTCGTGATTACAATCCGTTCTACTCGCCATGGGCCGGTGATCTCCGAAGTGTATGCCCCGCTGATGAACCAGGGCGATCCCAAGGACAAAGAATTCGTCCCGTTCAGGGACAGCGCCGGAATCGACCTGCCCGAGCAGTATGTGATTGCCCTGAAATGGACGGCGCTTGCTCCGTCCACGCCGTTCGAGGCCATCTGGGGGTTCGATAAGGCCCAGAACTGGGGCGAATTCCGCGCCGCGGCGCGTGCATTCCACGTGCCCGCGCAAAACCTGATCTATGCTGATGTGGATGGCAATATCGGTTACCAGATGCCGGGCGACGTCCCGATCCGCGCGAATGGGGATGGCCGCTTCCCGGTACCCGGCTGGACGGATGAATATGAATGGACAGGCTTCATCCCATTCGATGAACTGCCCTACCTGTTCAACCCTTCGGAAGGCTACATCGTGACCGCCAACAACGAGGTTCCTCCGCGCGATTATCAATATTTGGTCACGACCGACTGGGATTATGGCTTTCGCGCCAACCGGATCGTGACCATGATCGAATCCGCTCCTGGCCCGGTCGATATCGCCTATATCCAGAAGATGCAGGGAGACATGCAGGACGCCAACGGGCCGGTCTACGCGGCGCTGCTGGCCCAGATGGATTTCAAGGCGCTCAGCCCCACCGAAGTAGTTGCCCTGGACCTGCTGGTGAAGTGGGATTACCAGACGGCGGCCGATTCCTCTGCCGCGGCAGTCTTCGAAGCCTTCTGGCGGCGCCTGCTGCAAAACACGTTCAACGACGATCTGCCCGAGCGCTACTGGCCCGACGGCGGCTCGCGCTGGAATGAGATTATGCGGGATTTACCTGCTAACAGCCCGTGGTGGGACGATCGATCTACGCCGGATGTGGTTGAAACGCGGGACGATATTCTGAAACGATCCTTTGAGGAAGCTGTCAAGGAACTCGAGAGAGAATATGGCCGGGATCCGGCTAATTGGTCGTGGGGTGAGATGCACGCGGCCACTTTCCGCAACCAGACCCTGGGCGAATCCGGCATTGGCCCGATCGAAAACCTCTTCAACCGCGGCCCATACCCGACCGGTGGAGGTGAGGCGATCGTCAATGCTACCGGCTGGTCGGTGATCAACGGGTATGAGACGAACTGGCTGCCATCGATGCGGATGATCGTGGATTTGAGCAGCCTGAACAATTCGCTCACTGTCCATACGACCGGCCAGTCAGGCCACGCATACCACCCGCATTACGCGGATATGGCGCCAATGTGGGCAGGCAACCAGTATTACCCGATGCTGTGGGACCAGGATTCGATCATCACAGGCGCTGAAGGGCACTTAACCCTGGCGCCGTAATCAACGCGCCGCGGTGGCGCTCAGGGCCAACCGCCTTTCCTGTCATCTTCTGATCGGGCGGTCTCAACTTGAATAATGAAAAACCTGTGTATGCCGGATAGATCGATCCTGGTTGGCTCAAAAACGGGCGCGCCGTTCCACTGGATCTCCCTGGGACCCGGTAGATCCGGGCTGTAGACCCGCACCGATACCGGCGGGCGATCCAGCCGGATCACCAGCGAATCCGCGTCCAGCGGAGGGTATTTGATCCGCTCGACGATGGGCTCTTTGGTGAAGGCATTAAAAATCTCAGCATGTGGGATGGCAATGACGGATTTGGGCAGCCCAAACAGATAGGCGTGCTGGCGGTCTTTGAAGCGCCGCAGCGCCCAACTGGCCGGCGCCTGGACGATGTGCAGGGATTTTTCGGGCAGGAGACCGGAAACCCTGGCAGGCAGGTCAAGCGCCTGCCCGTCCGCCTGCGGGCGGCCCGGTGACCAGTGCAGCCGGCCCGTCCCGGCTTCGATCACCACCCATCCCGCCGGATCGACCGGTGTGTCATTCAGAAAGCCTGTGCAGCGGGCTGTTTCTTTGGTCTGGTGAATGTAGGGGGGGAAGGACGGGGTGCGCTCTGGCTCTTCGACCAGCATGTGGATGCCGTGACGCGCTAACCAGGGCTTTTCCAGCAGGCGCGCGCGCGAGTCGCGCAGCCCGGTCGGGCCAAATGCGACGACCATCCCGCCGGCTGACAGGTAAGCCTCCAGGCCGGCAATCTCATCCTCACTCAAACAGGCGGCGCAGCCCAATACCAGGACCGGCCATTGCCCGGGCGCCGGGATGGCGGTCACCACGGCAAAATCGACCCCGGCGTTGACCAGCGCACTGCACGTCAGGTGATAGTCGAGCGTGTAATCCAGGTGGTTTTGCCCGTAGTAATCGCGGGTGGCGCGAGAGAAAAATACGGCCGCGCCACCCGCACCCGCGTCCGGCTGCGCGGCGAACAGGTGAGCATGGGCTTTCTCCCAGTTAAACCCTTCGGCTACCAGCTCCGCATCCTCTGCCAGGCGGGCGATCTCAGCCGGTGGGCCGGCCAGGCGGCCCGGCAGGGTGCTGAACCAGGTGTCGGCGCCCAGGAATTTGTTCAGCGCCCAGACGAAGAAGCCGGTCTGCGGGAAGAAGCCGTACCCCAGGCCCAGGCATGGGTTGGCGCTGTCCCTGGCGATCGACAGGTGCAGCATCTGGCTGGCCATCTGGCTGCTCCAGGTTCCCTTGAGATCCGGGGTGTTCCCGCACATCTCCAGCATGACCATATTGCAGTGCTTGATGTATTCCTGGTAGGTCAGTCCCGAGGACGGGGCGGCGGCGGAATCGCTGGTGGAGCAGCATGACAGCAGCGGGAAACCCTCCGGCAGCGCTTCCTTGACGCAGCTGAGAAAGTGGCCGCTGTCCTCAAAGCGCATGGTAATCCAATCTTTGAAGGCTTCAGAATCGCGGTTGCCCCAGAAACGCTCGTCGCTGACGGGCGGCAGCTCGCGCCCGAAATCGTCCCTGAAACGCTCCCGGCACCAGCGGCAGGCGCAGGTCCGCCACCCGCCGTAGTGGATGCAGTCGTCGCTCATCAGGCCGTCGATGCCGGTCTCCCCCACCAGCTTGCGGACGTAGGCCTGGTACGAATGGCGGAAGTGCGGGTTATTCATGCAAAACTGTTCGGCCGTATAGGTTGGCAGGTAGGCGGCCTGCCCGGTCTCCACATCGATCATGCGCCATTCGTCGATCGGATGCCCTTCGAAAGTCCAGGTGGCGGCCGTGGCAGGCGAGGGATAGAACGGCACGTGGTGGCGGTTGCGGCGGTCGATATCCAGGGCATCCGCCCGCGTGCGCGGGCGGTGCACCAGGACCGAGGAATGATGATCGAAAAGCAAGATCTGGCGGGCGTGGAGTTCTTCAGCGGTGTAGGCCAGCAGGTCATGCAGCCGGTCCCACAGCGGCAGATGGTCCCAACGAAAGTGCATTCCAAAGACCATGGCGCAGTTGACGCCTGCTCCGGCGGCCTGGTCGGCCCTGCGGCGGACCCTGTCGATGATGGCCTGGTTCGGCCACATCATGTCGTTCCAATCCAACCACCAGCTGATCGCGCGATATTTTTCATTCACTTTGGCTCACCTGTTTTCAGCGATCCTCTCTACCGCAAATCAAGCCAGGCCCTGGAAACCTGGGTCACTTTCAGGCGGTTCAGCCCGCCACCGATGGAATCACCCGCGCAGTAAGAAAGCAGGGCCGAGTCGGGGGTAAAGGTGATTGAGGTGTAGCAGTACCAGCCGTCCGGGTCACCCTCGATCACCCGGCTGGCCGACCAGGTCCGGCCCTCGTCGCGCGAGATGGCCGCGCACAGAGGCGTCCGGCGCCCAGGCGGGAAGGGATGCCTGCCCGAGTGGTCGTTCCACACCCCCAGCAGGGCCCCTTCCCACGGGATACGCTTGATGGAGGCCGGGGAAAGCGGCGAGATCATTGGGCCTGGCGCGGGGAGGCTCCAGGTCTCGCCGCCGTCTTGCGAGATCGATTCATATTGACAGCCCGCCGTGGTGCGCATCCACATCAACAGGCTGCCATCCATTCGCTCGATAACACCCGGCTCCTGCAGCCCTGTCCCCAGGATTTCAGGCGCGGTAAGGTTGCTGCTGCAGCGGCGCCAGGTGCGGCCCTCGTCGTCCGAGAGAAAGCAGGTCGAGACGCCGCGCATATCGTAGTGCTCGTACGATCCACCCGGGCAGGCATGGTAAGCAGCCGGGACGAGCAGGCGTCCGCTCGAATGCCGGATTACCCGGTCATTGTTGACCACAAAAAAGCCGGCGTCCGGGGTGGCGCAGACCGGCTCGCTGAGCGTGATGAGTTCATCTTGCGACCGGCGCACGAACGACCGGCAGTCGCCGCAGCCGTTTTTCACCAGGTAGAACAACAACACTTCCCCGGACGGCAGCCGCAGCAGGCTGACCGACATGACGTTTTCGCGCCCCTCGTTTTCGACCAGCAGCCGGTCGCCGCTCCAGGTCAGCCCGCCGTCGTGGGATTCACGGCAGGCGATATCGGCTGCCGCGTGGTCCCACCCGCCGCCGGTGAAGCGGGTATAAACCAGCAGCAGGCGGCCATCCGCCAGGGGCAGGATGGCCCCTTCCGAGTTGCGCGGCGCGGCGCTGGAAGGCTCGATGACCAGCAGCGCGGAAGGCTCAGGCGCGTTCATGCCGGCGAACCTTCGCGCAGCTCGTCGATATGGTGCTTCACCTTCAAGATCGCCTCGGCGATGTCATCCATATCTTTTTTCGTTCCCAGCAGCATCGACTGCCCAAACCAGACCCCTTCCTCCGAACAGGCTCGTTCGGTCACCGGGCAGTCGGGCAGGGCTTCATCGCTTGCGCTGCCGGCAATATACCGCTTCAGCCGCGCGATCCCATCCCGGATGGCGTTCATGCGGTAGAGCGGCTTGTAGCCGGGCGCGCAGGGAATGCCCTCGGCTTGCAGCGCGGCCAGGAACAGGTCGCGAGGGGTATCATGGAAGGCGGCCCGGTCATAACGCGAGATGAACAGGTGATAGCCATGCTGGGTCACCTGCGGGTCGCGTCGCTGCGGCTCAAAGCCGCCGATCTCGGCCAGGCGCTCGCTCAGATACAGACCGTTTTCCTCGCGCGTCCGGGCCTGCGCTTCAAAGTTACGCATCTGGGCCAGCAGCAAGCCGGCCTGCCACTGGGTCATGCGCAGGTTTCCGCCCAATACATCGTGCTGATACCAGGCTCCTTCACGCACCCGTCCGCAGTTGTGGACCGACCAGCAGCGGTCGGCCAGGTCCTGCCGGTCGGTCAGGATCATCCCGCCTTCCCCCGCGTTCAGGTTCTTGGACGATTGAAAGCTGAAACATCCCAGATCCGCGATCGCGCCCACCCGCCGGCCGTTCCAGGCTGCTCCGTGGGCCTGGCAGGCATCTTCAATTACAGTCAGGCCGCGCCGGTGGGCCATCTCCAGGATTCGGTCCATATCCGCCGGGCAGCCGCCGATGTGGACGGGGATGATCGCCCGGGTGCGTGGGGTGATGGCTGCTTCGACCCTGGCCGGGTCGAGGTTGTACGTTCCCGGGTCGATGTCGACAAATACCGGGATTGCGCCGACCATCAGGCAGGCGCTGGCGGTGGCGAGAAACGTATACGGGGGAACGATCACCTCGTCATCGTAATCGATACCCACTGCCATCAAAGCAGTTTGCAGCGCCGCTGTACCGTTGAAAACGGTCTGGCCGAATTTTGCGTCGTGCGCGCGAGCAAATTCCCGCTCGAATTGGTGCACCGGGCTGTCCGGGTCATCGGATATTCCCCACACGCCTGACCGGAGCACCGCGAGCAGCGCCTGTTCGTCGGCTGCATCCCAGACAGGCCAGGAGGGAAACGGTTCTGTGCGCAGCGGTGGACCGCCTTTGATCGCCAATTGACTCATGCTGACGCTCCTCTTTGGATAAAAAGACCGCTTAACAGTTGTTCCCGTTTAACGCGGCCCTGCCAGGGCATTTTTCCAGCAGCCGGGCGATAAAGCCCGTCAGTGAGATACCTGGCTCCGGCGTGATGTCGACCCTGGCCGCGCCTGCTTTCAGGCTGGGCTCGCGCAGGTTTCCCGGCTGCATGCCAGCCTCCTAGCGGTAGATGATATCGATCATCGAATTGCCGTGGAAACGCACGGTCTGAGGGTCGACTCGCTCGGCGCCGGGCTGGGCTGCGCGGGCATCTGTATCAGCGGTGTTGAAGAAGTGAATTTCCAGCACGTATGGGCTTTCCCAGACCAGGGGCGGCTGGGGAAGGCTGCGCTGCTGCTCGACTGCCTGCATCACGCCCGCGTGAATCCGGCGGCGCGACTCGGGCGCGGAAAGTGAGATGGCCGAACCCCGGCCCAGACCCTGCTTCACCGGGGCAGCAACGATCCCGGGGATGAAGGCCTGCGCCTCCTGGCAGGCATCTTCATCACCGCTGAGGAAGATCACCGGTAGGTCCAACGCGCCGCAGAAGAGCGCGAATTGGGCAATCTCGCCGATCTTGCACCCGTTGAGCTTGTAGTAATCGATTGCCCGGCTGTTCTGGGTGTGGTTGAGGGTGCCGGTGGCGACCCCCGCCATGGCGTGCTGGCCGATCATGATGGCGGCGTCATAGGTCTTAAAAATCTGCGCCAGGGAGGCCCATGGGCCCAACGGGCGCCCGTGCAGCAGGCGCACTGCCGGGTGCAGATCATCAAAGTAGATTCCCCCCGGGCCGTGCCCATCGATTACCAGCACGTCATCCACGCCGGCCTCGATCAGCCCATTCACGGCCGCATTTACTTCAGCGGTCAGCAGTTTTTTGGCGGCCTCGTAATACCGGCCGGTGGAAAACGTCTGGTCTTCGAACGATACCACCCCCGCCACGCCTTCCAGATCGGTCATCAATAATATTTTCATGTCTGCTCCTGGCTTGGCTGGTCACATCCCGGCAGGCAGCGGTGAAAGTGCCACCGGCGCGCCGTTTTCGGCCCAGCTCTGGTTGGCCGCTTCGAGAAAGGCGATGATCTCATAGGTCTCGTGCGCATCCACCGGCGGCTGCCCGCTTTGAAAGAAGCGGACAATTTCCTGTAGGAGGCGGGCGTAGTACGGGGGCTTATCCCGGGCGATGCCCAGGCGCGCCCCAGCCCTGGTGTGGACCAGGCAGCCGAACTCATACCCTTCAAAGCGCGTGCCCAGCGCCACGCCGCTGCGCCCATCCTGCCATGTTCCGCTGATCACGTCCAGCGTGTCGGATGGGAGAACGCGAACTGACCGGCAGCCGGCACCCATCAGCAGAAACAGGATTTCTACGCTGTGGATGCCGTACCAGAAATACCCGGGATAGTCCGGCAGGATAGGGGCCGGCCCATAGGCCTGGCAAGCCAGGATTTCCTCCCTTGCCTGGGCCAACTCGGCAATCCCGGCGGCGTAGCGCAGCGCCGAGCAAGACAGGATCGGCGTGCCCGTGGCGGCTGCCCGGGCGATGATCGCGGCGGCATCGGCCGCGCTGGTCGCGAATGGCTTGTCGATATACACCGGCTTGCCAACCGCCATCTGGTCGAACTGCTCCGGGTGCTGGCGCCCGTCCACGCTGGTCAGGAAGAGGACATCGACATCCTTTACCAGGTCCGGGATATCTTTATAGACCGGGATGTGGAACCGGCTGTCGATTTCCGCGGCAAACTCGTTGAGCCGCTCGCGGCTGAACGAGAACTGCTCTGAACCGCCCGGGTACACGCCGGTCACCTGCACGCCTGGGACGTGGTACGGGTTGGCCGGTTGGTGGAGCACTTCGAGAAACGCCCGGCAGTGGGACGTGTCCAGCCCGACCATGCCGGCTTTTAAGATGGGTGTCATTTGGATCCTCCTTATGAGCCAGGCGCCAGCCGCTCCGCGTTCTGCCAGGCGATTTTGGCCCATGCTTCTGCCGGCAGGTTGAGGGTCGCCAGGAATTCCTGGAGATCATTGTGAAAATCGTCGCGGCCGTACAGCAGCCGGTCCTGGAACTCGATCAGGAAGTCGCGGGCATAAGCCGGGTCGCGCTTGAGTGCATTCAACGCAGAGCCGGCCGACAGGTCCGCGTAGAGATTCGGGCAGGCCTGCATCAGGCGCGGAACCGCGCCGCCGGGGATCACCGGCCCTTTAGGGTAGGACTCGCGGCAAAACAGGTCGTCATTTGAGATGTGCGCCCAGAAGCCGGGGGCGTGGCCGATAAAGATGGTTTGCGGGCAGGCCCGCACAGCCCGCTCGAAGGCTTCCATTCCGCCGCCGTACCACCAGTTCGGGCGCGGGTATTTGCGCCCGGTGTCCAACTCGTAATCCAGGTGGACGGTCACCGGCAGGTCCTTTTCGCCACAGAAGCGGAACATGCGCAGCGCATCCCAATTGTCGTACATCATGCGCAGCTTGACCTCGCCGCAAACCTGCACACCGTGGATCTCAATGGCTGCCTGCAGGCGGTCGATCGAGTCGGGACGGCGCGGGTCGGGGGCATATCCGAGCACGAACTTATCCGGGGCCTGCTGGTGGTAGGCCAGGCAGCGCTCGAAGGGGATCGGCCCGCGCGAATCACTCAACGAAACAAAGTTATAATACGGGTCCACTTCATCGAGCGGGGATTCCCAACTTAACAGCCAGGTCTTCTCAATCTGGCAGGCAGCCATATTGCGCAGGAATTTCTGCAGATCATGACCGTGCCAGTCCGGGTGGTTGTGTGCATCAATCATCATTTGGGTTTTATTCCTTTAGCGCGATGGAGATCAGCGCGCATAGGCCTCATCTACTTTCTGAAAGATGGCGGCTGCATCCTGAATATCGGCGCGGGTCCAGCGCTCGTGGAAGCGCAGGTTGAAATGTTGGTCGATGGCCGCGTTCGCGTTTGGGCACGGGAACTGGCGCTCCCGGTCGCCGGTGTAGTCCGGGCTGGCCCACGGATAACCGCTGCTGCCGAATACGCGCCGGCGGACGAACCAGTCCATCTGGTGGGGCAGGGCGGCCCGGTAGCTGGGCTCGATGGGGAGGCCCTCGGCCAGCAGCGCCTGGCAGAAGGTTTCCTTGTCGCAGGCGCAGCGGCTGGCATGGAAGCGGATGCGCAGGAACCAGTAACTCGGCTCGGCCCCGGGAACCAGTTCGGGTAGTGAGAGCGCGCGCAGCGGCTCGATCTCTTCGGCCAGCATCGCCACGATGGCCCGGCGCAGGCTGACCAGTTCGGGCAGCTTCTTGAGCTGCACCCGGCCGATCGCGCAGGCCAGGTCGCTCAGGTTGAAGTTCAGCGAAGCCTCAACGTTCGTGGATCCCGGTGGCAGGAAAAATGGCTTGCCCCGGTCGGCGGCCCTGCGGGCAGCCTGGTACAACTTCTCATCGCGGGTGAACACCAGGCCGCCCTGCCCGCCCGAACAGTGATGTTTGCCGAACATGGTCGAAAAGGCGCTGATTTGGCCAAAGGCGCCCAACATGCGATTGTTCAACCGGGCGCCGTGGGCCTGGGCGCAGTCCTCGATCACCGGCAGCCCGTGGCGATCGGCTACCCGCAAAATACCCTCCATATCTGCCGGCTCGCCGGCGATGTGGGGGATCAGGATGGCGCTGGTGCGGGGTGAAATCAGTTCTTCGACCTGCTCCGGCCCGGTGTTGAAGCTGCCCGGGCAGGTATCGGCGACCATCGGAACCAGGTTCAGCAGCGGAACCGGCATCATCCCGCCCGGGTCGGTCATGGCGCCCACAATCACCTCGCTGAAGGGTTCCAGATCGAGGGCTTTCAACGCCACGTAAACGGCGGATGTGCCGGAACTCACTGCATCGGCGAACCCGCCGCCCAGGTAAGCCGCAAATTCACGGCAGTAGGCCTCCTCTTCCTCGCCGTTGTATCCTGGAGCGTTTCCGGCCTGGATGGCGCGGTCGAAAACGGCGTCAACTGCCACCTTCTCTTCCAGGCCAACCAACCCGCGGGCCGGGAAGGGTTCTGCGCGCAGCCGGGGGCCGCCGTTGACTGCCAGGGAGGCCTGTTTTTCTGGTTTCAACATGCAATTGACTCCATAAGTTTATTTCTCCCAGGGTTCGGCAATGTCATGCTCGGGGCCCATGACAGAGAAGTACAGGGCATTGGCAGCCGGGGAATACCCGCCGACGAAGGCCACCTTGCAGCCCATCCTTTTAAGACGGTGCAGTCCTTCCAGAATAACCGCCCGGCCGAGACCGCGCTTGCGATGGGCCGGGACCGTGGCAACCGGCTCGATATAGGCGGTGCGGGTGACATCGTCGAACCAGATCGTGCAGAAGGAGGCGATCGATCCATCGCCTGCCACGGCCACGATATCCAGGTCGCGGCGGTAAAGCGGCGCGGATTGAAGACTGTGATACCAGGCCGGGTCGTCGCGGTTCGCGCGGGCCACCTGGATATCATCGTCGTGGAACCCAAGCCCCGAGGCGTAACAGCGCTCGAGCAGTTCTAACCCATCGCCCAGGGAGCGGATAGCGTAGCCTGGGATGGGTGTTGTTGCGGGGAGCGGGTCCTCCAGCGAGCGGCGGTGCTGGTATTCCTGTTCGCCCGGCCGGTCGACGCGCCGGAAGCCGCGCCGGGTGAGGATAGCGGTCAGGGATTGATCCTTCGAATCGATCCACAACCAGACCTTCTTCTGCCCATCCTGCCCAGCGCTGCTCAGGCGTTCCTCGGCGAGCGCGACCATCTTCTCCTCGAACGCCGCCGTGCGAAAGCCAGGATGGATTTGTGGAAACGCCTGCCCGCGGCCCTCGGGGTTCAACACCGCGGCGATCTGCCCTTGCTCAGTTTCCCAGATGAAGACGTTTTCTTCCAGGGCGATCTTTTCAAGGTACGGGTTGGCGAACCACCACCAGTAGTCCAGGCGGGCCACATGCCAGCTCAGTTCGCGCCGGCTGTTCAGCAGCATAATCTGGCGGAGGAACTCGCGGATCCGCCAGTAGTCTTCTTCTGATTGATAGGTGCGCATAGTGAGCTTCATGAACAAGCCTCCGGGGAATAAGTTTTTCGGACTTCGTTTTGCTCGCAGTGACAAACAATCAAAAGGGATTTCATCGCTTTCAGCCAATTTGAATTGTAGCCTATTCCAAAAGTTGTATACTGAAATTTGTTCCTGATCCTGGCCGTGCTGACCTTTGTGCAGCGTGCCTTGACCCAGCATGTAGTATGGCTGGAATTCCTGACCCTGGTTTATAAACTGACGCTGGAGTGTCTATGCAAGCCTTGAATTTCCTCCTCCCTCGGCCAACTTTCGACCTTACGCCCGAAAAACGGTCGGCCTTCGATGCTTTAGCCAGCTCGACTCCACCTGGAGGCCTCGTCGATTACCAGCTTGATGATCCTAAATGGCAGTTCCTGTCTTACCTGTGCAGTTCCAGGAACCTGGTGCTGCACGGCTCGCAAAACACGGACATCGCCGAAGTCGAGCCCAGGAAAGCCATCGACGTCAAAGCCTTTAGCAACCAGCAAGCCATCTATGCCACCACCGACGGCATCTGGGTCATTTTCTTTGCCATCGTAAACCGTCAGAAGTACAGCCCACTGTCATTGTTCAACTCCTGCCTGGATATTCGCCTGTCCCCCGGCCAGGTTATAGGCCCGCTGTATTTCTTTTCAATCACGCACTCCGCCCTGATCCAAAATCCCTGGTGCGACGGCGTCGTTTACATCCTGCCCCGAGAGAATTTTCAACAGGAGCCCGCGCAGCAGATGTTGGGCGCGGAGATCGCTTTCCCGCACTGGATCAGCCCGAAGCCGGCCAAACCGGTCGCCAAATTAAAGGTTAGCCCGCATGACTTCCCATTTCTGTTGCAAGTTCACGGGCACGATGATGAGAAGCTGGGCGAACTGGCCAGAGAAGATCCTGATGGGTTTCCCTGGCCGGCGGCATTGATAACTTAACGACGGTGGATTAACAAGAGGATTTTTTCAGATTGTATAATACCGGATATGGAAATACAGACGAAACGCGTGTATGAACCAAAAGATCCGGATGATGGCCTAAGGGTGCTGGTTGACCGGGTATGGCCGCGTGGAATGACAAAAGACCAGGTCCAGGCCGACTTGTGGTTGAAGGACACTGCCCCAAGCACGGGTTTGCGGAAATGGTTTGCCCACGACCGGCAGAAGTGGGAGGAATTCAAGCGCCGTTACTTCTTAGAATTGGATATGCAGCATGATACTGTAGAGAGACTCCTTCGAGTTACAGCGAAGATGCGGCTGACTCTATTGTTTTCCGCCCGGGATACTGAATGCAACCAGGCCGCTGCACTGAGAGAATACCTTCTTTCGAGATCAAGGAAGTGAATAACTTGGAACCTGATGGATGAATTTATCCTGCAGGCTTCGCTCTACGCAGGAAGCAAAGCCGGCGCGCCAACTGCTGCCATGCCGGACAGGAGAGCCTTGGCAGCCGCAATGCTGCGGAGGAACTGCTTTGGCGCGGCTTTTGCCATCCAGCCGCAAAATAGAGGGTGCCTTTTTGTTGTATTCGTTCAGAAGATTAAAATATAATTAACCTGCTGTCAGGGTGACCGGAGCTTCTCAGAGATCAAGGCCCGGGCGCCCCTCGCCGGAAGCGGCTGACATTTGTTCTCACCCCCCCATTTTCTGACCCACGACCCTCTATTTCGCATCCCTTGAGGCGCGGAGAGGATTACGGGACTCTCCATGACTGGCATCTGCCATGGGACCGGAGAGACATCGGCTGATCGAAGTTCTGTTTGAATTCCTCGGGAGGAAAAGATGAAACTTAATGCTCCAAAGAAAATTACCTGGATTATTGCCTTGATCCTCGGAGTCCTTGGGCTCCTGGGAACCGTCGCGACCATCCCGGTCATCTCAGGGTTGGCCTTCTGGCTGGTGCTGGTTGGGCTGGTTCTCATGCTGCTGGCCACGTACTTCGAAGGTCTATAACACTACTGCTTTTTCTTTTGTCAGATTAATTGGGCGCAGGTAGCGTTCTGGTGGTCGGTCCCGCACCAGCGCTGGCCGCGCCCTTTTCTGTTTATTCGAAGTAAATTGGGTTAGAGAGCAGCGCGGGCAGTTGCGGGATGCCGGGGAGGAAGCTGCGCCATACTTCGATACGCGCGAAGCCAGGGGCCGGCACTGGATAATCGGTCTCAAATTTCCCGCCAGCCGGCGCTTCCAATAAGGTCTCAGCGCCGCGCGGCGTGACCAGCCGGATGGTATCGCCCTGGATCAGCCCGTCGACCAGGATGCGGACGGGCTGCCCCTCCGCCCAGTTCACTGTATCGCCCAGGATGGCCTCACCGGCCTCGAACTCCAGGCTGGGGCTGTTGGGGGCAAAGGTGATGTAGCTGTGGCCGGACCGCAGCGCGGCGAGGATATCGCTCGGCCCGTTGGAGAGGGAATAAACGCAGGTGGTTGGCCCGCCCAGGAAGAGAAAAGGGGTATCCCGGTGGTAGTCGCTGCCGCCGCAGATGGGCACTTTTTTGCCCGCCACGAGCAGGCTCTGCCACAGCCCCAGCGCGCGCAGGTTGGACTCGCGCATGGGCCCGTTCCACACTTCCAGGCAATCGAACGGAAGCGCGTTGAAGTCAAACAAAAACCCGTAATGCTCCTCGAAGGGGTGGTTGAGCGTGATCAGCGCCCCGCGCTCGCGGGCGCTGGCAAAACGGGAGCGGACTTCTTCCTCGGTGTTAGCGGCGAAGGTTCCATCATAGGGCCGGTCCACGCCGAGGAAGTTGGCGTGCCCGCGGTAGTGGGTCCATTCCAGGCCGGGGATGAGGGTGACCCCGGTGTCACGCGGGAGCTCGTTGGCCGCGACGGGCTGGTTGTGATCGGTGATGGCGAGGAAGTCCAGCCCATGCCGCAGCGCTTTGGCGGCCAGCTCCGCCACGGTGTGGACGCCGTCCGATGCCAGCGTGTGGGCGTGCAGGTCGCCTTTGAGGAGACGCAGGCTCTTATCAGCAATCCGCACCTCGTAGAGAACCAGGACGCCCTCGGGTTCTACCTTGTATGCGCCGACCAGGATCTGCCATGTGCCGGCGGCCAGCGGGGTGGGGCGGTAGCCCGGGGTGGCGGACACCTCACTGATGAAGATTTCCTGCTTGTCTGAGCCGGATGCGCCAACCTGCCGGCCATCCGGATCGATCAAGCCCAGGTCGATGATGTTGACTTCTTCCCGCGCGGTGAAATGCTCATCTCCGTATTCCCCATCTTGCTCCTGATGCCGTACGTACTGGTAGCGAATGATCAGGCTCTCGCTGTTTTCGGGCATTTCAAACGGGATGGTGAGGTACTGGCCCTCTTGCTCGGGCGGAATGAAGTAGTCGATATTGAAGGTCGTTTCCCCAATCATTTTATTGCTCCACAGGAACGGCAGCCGGTTTCTCGGCGTGCTCGAAATCGATGAAGAATGAGAAAGCAAAGCTGATCACCATCAAAATGGGCGGGAAAACGGTCAGCAAGAAGCGGGCGGCCTGGTCGGGCTGTGGGCCGGGGTCGTTGCCGCTGACAAAGCCAAACAGGATCGAGACCAGGAAAAAGGCCGAGCTGGTGAACAGCCCGTTCAGGCGGTTCATGAACCCCAGCGCATTGGAGATGATCCCCTCGCGGCGCAGGTTATGTTTCTTGGTGTCCTCGTCCATGATCTTTGCGCCGATCAGGTCCATGGTGGTGATGACCCCGGCGAAGCCAAAACCGACCAGTGCGCTGCCGATAAAGGCAGTGACGAGTGAATTGGCGAAGAAGAGCGGGATGAAAGCCACCGCCAGGGCGACCAGGGCCGCGCGCCAGGTGGGGATGAGGGTGAACTTGCGCACCAGCCTGGCCCACACCGCCACGCAGGCAATCGCGATCAGCAGCACCCCGGCAAACAGGATCGTCGACTGGCCCTCATCCAACTTGAGCGTGTATTTGACAAAGAAGGGCATCGAGGCCAGCACCAGCGACATCGCCGCGCTGTAAAAGGCGTTGGCCAGCCCGGCGATCCAGAATTTGCGGTTGGTGAGCAGGTCCTTGAGGCTGTTCCACAGCGCCGGCTTCTTTTCCTCTTCATGCACGCTAGTCTCGCGGCTGGTCAGGCTCATGTAGAGGATCACCACCCCGCCCAGAATACCGTAAACAATCGCGGTCAGGCTGAAGCCCAGCGCCTTGGTCACCACGGGGGTCAGGGCGATGCTGATGATCATGGCTACCAGCTGAAAGGCCTGGCGGAGGGCGTTGGTCGCTGCCCGGCTGGCGTCTGTGCGGAAGAGCTCGGGGAAGAGCGCCCCGTAGTTGGCGTTGATGACCGAGTCGAGCGTCCCGGCCAGGATGTAGAACAACATGGCGTAGGCAAAGAGGCCGTTCCCGCTGAGCGATTGGGGCGTGCTGTAGAAGGCAATGAAGCACAGGATCAGCAGCGGTGTCCCGATCACCAGCCAGGGGCGCCGGCGGCCCCAGCGCGTGCGGGTGCGGTCGGATAAGAAGCCGTAGACCGGGTTGTCAAGCGCGTCGATGAAGGTGTAAATCAACAGGATCAGGGCCAGTTGGGCGGTGGTCATCCCCAGCCGGTCGACATAAAAAATCGGCGCGTAGGTTTTGAGCATGTTGATCGGGATGGATGTGCCAAACATCCCGATGGCGTAGTTGAAGGATTTCAGGCGGGGTTCGGACATGGCTAGCGGTCTCCTTTGCTGAGTAAAGTGAATTACTAAAGATCATCTCGGGTCCGGATGAGAAAAGAAATGACATACTTCTCGTATTCTTTAGGTGACCATTTCTCTATATCAAAATTTTCCCACTTCTGCCAATTTTCAGTTCTTAAAAAGGAGATAAATTTTCCAAAGCCAGCCTGCAAAGTGGTTGTTTCAGCTACTACTCTGGTACAGATCATAAGATTGTAATACTTGACTCCATTCACATCAGACCAGTCCCAACTAGCAGGTTGAATACTGATTCCATTCTCTAATTGACTGCCTGTTTCAGGGAAATCATACTACACAAACCCACAGACGGAACAAGGCCCTTGAACTGGCGATGGGTCGTTAATCGCACCATGCTTATAGGCTTGATCAAACGATATTCGGGCAAATTGCCAGGTACACATCTTTCTGTATTTTCTTTCCAATCAATGATGTTGAGTAGTTTTGCATTTTTAACAATGGGAGAAGGAAAGGGGTAAGGCTGGACGTA
>CAZBDC010000003.1:0-57487 GCA_964490575.1 uncultured Anaerolineaceae bacterium
CTGTTTGCACTAAAAAATAGAAATGCCGTGTATTTGCGCAAAAATAAGGTCACAAACCTGGATCGAAGCCCGCAAACAATCGAACTTCGCGCTCTTCTTGCCCCTTCTGGAGAAAAACATTGAGCTGAAGCACCGCTATATCGAGTGCTTTGCGCCCTATGACCAGGCTTACGATGTGCTCCTGGATGATTTTGAGCCAGGAATGAAAACCGCCGAGGTACAGGCCATCTTCGACGACCTCAAAAAGGACCTTATTCCCCTAATCGCGGCGGTTACCGAACGGGCGGACAAGGTATCGGACGCCTGTTTGCATGGAGACTATCCAGTCGACCAGCAACGTGCCTTCATCATGACCATCCTGGAACGTTTTGGATTCAAATCCGATTCCTGGCGGCTTGATCCGACCGTCCACCCATTCGCCAGCAACTCGGCCCCCAACGATATCCGCATCACCACCCGCTTTTACCCCGACTTCATCAACCCGGCTCTGTTCGGTAGCATGCACGAATGTGGGCACGGGCTGTATGAAAATGGCGTTGGCCCTGGCCTGTACCGTACCCCGCTCGCGCGTGGCGTTTCGCTTGCGCTGCACGAATCGCAGAGCCGCATGTGGGAAAACCTGGTGGGACGCAGCCGGCCATTCTGGCGATTTTTCTATCCTAATCTCCAGAAAACGTTCCCTGCCCGGTTACAGAACGTTGAAATGGAAACCTTCTATCGAGCAATTAACCGGATGCACCCATCCTTAATCCGGGTTGAAGCCGACGAAGCAACCTATAACCTGCACATCATCCTGCGCTTTGAGCTGGAGCAAGAAATTTTCGCCGGCGCAATCTTTTTGCGAGATTTGCCAGATGCCTGGAATGCCCGCATGAAGTCCTACCTGGGCGTGGATGTTCCAGGCGACGCGCTGGGAGTCTTGCAGGATATCCACTGGTCAAGTGGCCAGTTTGGATATTTTCCGACCTATTCGCTGGGCAACATCATCTCCTGCCAGATCTGGGAGAAGGCGCTGAAAGATATGCCAGACCTGTACGATCAATTTGAGCGTGGTGAGTTTCTTATCCTGCGCGAATGGCTGCGCGAAAATCTCCACAAACATGGACGCAAATTTACGCCAAAGGAAACGCTTGAGAAAGTGGTTGGAGGGACTATCCAGGTAGCGCCTTACATGCGCTACCTGACTGCCAAAGCCTCAGACATCTATGGATTAAAGTAGCGGATGACGCATTTCTTACAAGGAGAGCCAGGATGAAAATTAAGCAATCAGTATGCTTCCCAATGATGGAACCGCTACCTGTCCCGCTGGAAGCGTTTATCCCCCGCGTGGCAGCAATCGGTTATCAGGCCGTGGAGATCTGGAAACCAGACCAGGACTTTGCCAGGTTGTATGACCTGACCCAGCAGCATGGACTGCGAATCGCCAGCTTCAGCGGTCACGACAGCCTGGCAATTGGGTTCAACGATCCCAGCCAGCACGAGCGGATCTGCGAAGAACTGAGCCAGTCCATTGACATGGCTGCCCGGCACGCTGTTCCCGGGATCATCTGCTTCAGCGGCAACCGCCGCCCCGGGCAAACGGAAGATGAAGCGATCGCTGCCTGCGTGGAGGGTTTAAGCAAGATCGCGCCATACGCCGAAGAAAAAGGCGTCAACCTCAATATGGAATTGCTGAACACAAAAGTTGACCACCCCGGATACCAGTGCGATCACGCAGCGTGGGGACTGAATGTTGTCAGGCAGGTCAACAGCCCACGGGTCAAACTGCTGTATGACATTTACCACATGCAGATCATGGAAGGTTTTCTGATCCGGACCATCCAGGACAATATCCAATGGATTGGCCACTTTCACACGGCCGGCGTGCCAGGCCGGTTCGAGATTGACGATACGCAGGAAATCAATTATCGCGGGGTCTGCAGCGCGATCGCCGCGACCACCTACGATTTATATGTCGGCCATGAGTTTAAGCCGCGCCGGGACTTGTTTGAAACCCTGCAGGAAGCCTTTGTCATTTGCGATCGAGGATAGCCTGATCAGAAAATAGAATTTGAGGATTGGAGGGCCGCGAATGATCGATCTAAATCCAGACATAAAACGGATACACCTGATCTTTAAAACCCACCTGGATGTAGTCTTTACCGACTTCGCGGCCCAGGTAATCGCCAATTATTTCACCTCCTACACCCCGCGAGCAATGGACCTGGCCGAAAAGCTGCGCCAGAGTGGCTCTCCCAACCGGTTTGTCTGGACGACCGGCTCATGGCTGATTTATGAGTACCTGGAGCAGGTCGGCCAGGCCGAACGCAGCCGGATGGAAAATGCCATCGCCAACGGTGACATCACCTGGCATGCCCTGCCCTTCACTACCCACACAGAAGCGAAAGTCTTGATTTTTCCGCGCGATGGTGGTTAGAAGTTTTCCAGCAGTTCGAGAATGACGCCTAGCTGGGCTGTGCTGTCCATGTAGGTGTACATGCCGCCGGTATAATCACCTTGCTGAGCCGTAGGAATCCCCTGCCGATTCAGGAAAGAGACGACCTGAGGCGTCTCCTTGATATTGAAAGCGATGTGGTGCGCGCCTTCGCCATGCTTATCCAGGAATTCTTGCCATGTGCTGGGCCCGCCAACCGGTTCAATGAGCTCAATCGAGACCTGCCCCATCTGGATGAAAGCCAGTTTTGCGCGGGCAGGGGTCGACTCGCCGCGGTAAACTGTGTGGGCTTCTTCAACCGGGCCTGTGATTATTACATTTGGCCGCTCTGTCAACCCAAATACGGCGCAGTAATGATCGAGCTTCTTTTCGATATCCCGGACAATGATACCCACCTGGACGATCGTCATGCTCCCCAAATTATCAACCATTTATTACCTCCTTTAAAAGTCTCTGTGCACAGGTCGATCCATCGGTTTATAAATCGAGGCCCTCTTTCGCGGCGACCGAGCGAATATATTGAGCCGCCTGGATGTATTCATCTTCCTTTGGGAGATGTTCGAGCATCAGCGGTGTGTCAGCAGGCAGTCGCTGCATCTCTTGCAGAAAAACCCGGTAGTCGAGGTACCCCAGCCCTGGGCGCACCTCATCCAGGTGAGTGGTTAACTGGTCAGCCAAAACGATGTCCTTGGCATGGCAACTCTTGATATATGGCCCCAGCTTATCAAAACACTCTTGTAGAAACGCAGCGTTGCCGAAATATCGCTGCGGGCTGCAAATCATATTCACCGGGTCAAGATGAACCGCAAAAAGTTCGCGATCGACTGCCTTCAACAGCCGGAGATAACTATCCGGGGAATCTGGATACATCCACGGCATCGGCTCGAGGGTATAGTAAGCCCGGCTGGGTTGAACCTCATCGATGATCTCGCGAACCATCTCAACGATCTGATCGAAGGTGGCCTGGGTCAGGTTATCGGGATGCGGCCCATCCCAACGCAAACCAAGCGAGCCGGCAATGTTAACGCAGCAAACCGCCCCAATTTCATCGGCCAGCGCCAGTTGCCGCTTGCAGTGCTCGCGCGCCTTATCCCGCTCCGCCGCGTCCGGGCTGAGCGGGTTGCTCCAGGCCCCAACTTCTGCTATGACAATATCCGCCTGCCGGGCAGCTTCTGCATAAGCCTGGATTATTGCCCGGTCTGCGTCTGCACCCACCGGGCAGTAAGCTGCCCGATACCCGCTGCCAACAACCGCCGCAGCCCACTGTTCTGGCTCCGCTTGCTGAAGAGATACTGGACCACCTAATCGCATATTTTCTCCTCTCGTCTTTTCAAAAATTTCCCGACTTTGTGGGTTTTATCAAAAAAGAGAATAATCCTGATGACATTATTATAGTCACGATCCAGAATGTGAAAAACGTTATGGGAAAAAAGGAATAAATGACAGCCAGTCATTGTGCTACACTAAGAATATGCACCCCTTGGCAAGGAGTTGAGCATGGATACAACCCATATCGCATCTCTACGATCACTCGCAAAAAAACGCGACGTATTGATTGGGGCCGCGGCAAACTGGCGCGCTTTGCGAACCGATTACGCTTACCGTGAAGTATTAGCCCAGGAGTTCGACCTACTCACCACCGAAAACGAATTGAAATTTGGCCCCCTCTCTCCCCGTCCAAACGCTTATGATTTTGGACCGGCCGAGGAACTGGTTGACTTTGCCCAGGCGAATGACATGAAGATTCGCGGTCATACGCTGTTGTGGCACAAGATGAACCCCGATTGGTTAACCGAAAACAATTTCACGCGCCACCAGGCGCTTGAGCTCCTTCACAAACACATTTTCACTGTGATGGCATACTTCCGTGGAGAGGTTTACGCCTGGGATGTCGTAAATGAGCCAATCCACGACAACGGTGGATTACGAGATTCCTTCTGGCTGCACACAATCGGCCCAGATTACATCGAATATGCATTCCGGTGGGCCAACCAGGCCGATCCAAATGCGCGCCTGTTTATCAACGATTATGGAACCGAGGATTTAGGCACAAAATCCGACAGCCTGTACAACCTTGTGAAAGACTTGCTGCGCCGCGGCACACCGATTAATGGCGTCGGGCTGCAAATGCATCTCAGCATCGCTGACTCACAGGATTTCGTCAAACCACCGACTGTCCAGGATCTTGAGGAAAACCTGCGCCGTTTTGCCGACCTGGGGCTGGAGATCCACATCACAGAAATGGACGTACAGATTCAGAACCTGTCCGGATCCATGGAAGAACAGCTCGAAAGGCAGGCCCGGGTATATGAAGATGTGCTGACCGTGGCATTGCGCAACCCCCAATTGAAGGCCTTCGTGCTTTGGGGGTTTACCGACCGCTATTCCTGGATCCCAAAAGCTACCGGCAGACCAGACGCGCCTTTGCCCTTCGACGAATACTACCAGCCCAAGCCTGCTTACGAAGCGCTGTACCGGGCGCTGCAGGCTGCCTGATCAACCCAGGAACAGGGGTTCTGGGAATCCAGGCGCCGGCGCCCGGAGACGAAATACATCGCCAGCCAGGGGTTGTTCGCCGCGTCGTTCGGGCGTGATTTCAACCCAGGCTGAAGTGATATACATCTCATCCAGGTCCGGCCCGCCGAAAGCGCAGCTGGTTGGGAATTCCACCGGCATGGGCACTTCGCGCTCGATACTGCCATCCGGGCGATACCGGACAATCTTCCACCCACCCCAGCGGGCGCTCCAGATGCAGCCCTCCTGGTCGATCGCCAATCCATCCGGGAATCCCTCCCCCGGGCGATCGGAAACCTGGGCAAATATGCGCCGGTTGCTGATCGATCCAGAAGGCGCGTCGAAGTCGTAGGCATAAATGGTACGGGCTGGCGAATCGGTAAAGTAAAAAACGCGTCGATCAGGCCCCCAGCCCAATCCATTGGAAACAGAGATTCCGCTTTCCATCCGGTGAACGGATCGATCCGGATCGAACCGAAACAGGCTGTTAGCAGGCTCTGCGCTCATCTTCCCGGCCCAGAATCGTCCCTGGCGGTCCGTTTTGCCATCATTAAACCGCGCTTCACCTTCATCGGGGTCTGGATCGCGCACATACATCATCCGCTCTGACTGTGGATCCCAGAAAGCAAAGCCCTTCTTTGTCGCCATCACAAATCCACCTTCAGCCCGGACACCCATTGAGCCGGAAACCACACCAAGTTCCACGACTTGATGCCGGGCCGCCCGGGGATCGAAGCGGTGAAGCCGGCCCGGCAGAATATCCAACCAGTACAACACCTGTTCGACTGGATGCCATAACGGACCTTCCCCCAACTGGCATTGACACGCCACAATATGTTCTACGCTGCTCATGGTCTCCTACCTCTTTCTGATTTTTCCAGGTCAAGAAAAATGCCAGCTCTCCTCGCTCAACGCCCGCATCGCCGGCTGACTACGGATTCCCAACCAGGCCGTCTGTGCGACGCTGGCAAGCATAGACGCAAAAACAACGATAAAGATTCCGGTCACCTGCCCTACCAGGCCGCCTGCCCATAACACCAGAACATACATCGACATGTAAATGACCATTCCTTCGGTAATGACCCGTGATTGGCGGTGATGCAGGAGCAGGCCGCTGAACCAGCTGTTCAATGGGCTGATCAGGCTGCCGGGTATCAAGAAAACAAAGGCCTGGCTGGCAAGGCGGGCCAGGTCAGCCGGCAGGCCAGAAATTCTCCAGAAGAAATGGTAAGAAAGCGGCGTCAAGGAAAAGAACAACATTAGAAAAAACTGTACAGCCATCAGAATGCCCATAAAAAACTGCAGGCTGCGCCGGGCGCCAGGCCGGTCGAGCATTGCAATAACGACTTCGTTGAAAGCAGCGCCTGGTGTGACGATCAGAAACGAAACTCCCGCAATTACCGGCCAGATAGCCAGGGTCAGCAGCGGATCGGGCATGCGCGAGAGCGCGGCGCTGCCGATCGGGCGAATCAACTGGTTCAATAATGGGGTCAGGCCCAGGGGAATAAAGAAGGCGACCATATCCCTCAGGAGAATTTTGTCCTGAAGCGAAGGGATCTGTTTTAACTCATGCCGCAACACAGGCCGTACCCGTATCCCAACGTAAACCGCTTCGGTCACAACCCCGCACACCATCATGGTCGTCGCGACCACCGTTCCCGGAATGGTGCCAATCCACAGCGCCAGGGTGATGACAATCGCATCCGCCAGGAAGCGGAACAGGGTCCCAATCGTGACTGTCCGCGAGTGATCCATGCGGATCATGACGCCCTGGTGAAAACGCCGGTAAGCCACTGCAAACACCCACGGTAAGCCCACAAACATTCCCATGCGCGCTGGCTCGACGATTTCGGGCGGCGCGCCGATCAGCCTTTCAACGACCACATAATACAGCGGGGAATAGGCAATGATCATGTATAGGACGGTCAGCCCTCCGCCCAGGATCAGCATCAACTTTCGCCCTTTCAGAAACGAATCCATGTCCTTGCTCATCGCAGTCGATAGCGACAGCAAGGTCAGAATAGGCGCTTGCAGGATACCGATCAGTGGAAATGTTACGCTCCCGTAAGCAGCCAGGTGAATATCGGGATTGGCCAGGCGGGCTACTACAGCAGCCAGGAGGGGTGTTTCAGCAGCCATCAACAGCCAGCTGATCGCAAGTGGCCACCAGGTTGCCGCAACTCGCCGGATTGACGGTCCATCAGATGAAAAAGAGGGCAGCGAAGACAATTGATTAATTCTCTTTTCGCTCAATTCGGAAATCGAGGGAAGCGATCAGGTGGGCGCCAAACAGCGTTATCAGGCTGCTAAGGTAAATCCAGACCATCAAGACAATCAGGGTCGATAAAGAGCCATAAACAATCTGGTACCTGGCCAGCCCGCTTCCCAGGTAAAGCGTAAACGCATGTTTGGCTAATTCCCACAAAAAGGTAACCCCGACCGACCCGGTGAGCACCGCTTTCCACCGGACGACTTTATTCGGGACCCACAGGTACAATCCGGTGAACATTAAGAACGTGAAAAATGCCGGCGCCACCCGCAGCAATGTTCGCCATTCGACAGACTTCAGGAAAGTAGGATCTCCACCCAACCGGGCAATAAAAGCCGGGAGCGAGTTGATCAGTGTCGTTGAGATAAGCGAAAGCACCAGCAGCGCAAATAGCGCGCCGATCATCGCCAGGGCGATTAAGCGATTATGAACGATCCCGCGCAGTTTTGCAGTGGGCCAGGCCAGGTTCACATTCCGGGCCAGTGTATTGAAAAAACCCGAAGCCGACCACAGTGCCCCCAAAATACCAATGACCCCGAGCGCCCCCCTGGATTTCGCCACTTCGGTCAGGTTCTTTTCGATTAGGTCGCCGGAAAATGGAAAAATCGTAAGGATAAAATCAACGGCCTGGCGATATGCCTCGTCACTGCTCAAAACAAAGCCGAGGATGGCAACCAGTATGAAAGTCAGTGGAAAGATAGAGAAAAGCGCATAATATGCCAGGCTGGCTGAAGCCTCAGCCCCGCGCATTTCTGTAAATCGCTCAATGCTCTGGCGCAGGATGCTCAGCACCCCGCCGCTCCGGCGGTCTACCCAGGCATATCCTTCTTTGAGCTTACGGAGTTTTCGGCTGATGAACTCGGTTACCGCGCTTTTCTCCATCGTTGGTCCGCTTTGCTCTAATTCTCAAGCCCAGCCCGTACCACTTTTTGGGCGGCTGGCTCTCCAGAATCAGGTATTCTTTTCGATCAACTCCACCACTTCGGGGAAGTCGATCCCAAAACGGCGGACCGTCTCCAAAGAGGGGATGCCATTTGAAGTCCAGCCGCGCCGCTTGTAAACCGCATCGACCAGCTTTTCGTAGCGTTCCTCGCGAAAACGGCGCAGCGCCGACATTTTCTCTTCGGTTGACATGCCTTCCGGATCAATCCCGGCTTCCTCGCGCAGCGACTTATCGTAACGCTCAACCCGTGATTCGTACTCGGCTTTGGTGACCGGCCCAACGGCGCGGTAAGGCGGGTAATCATGGTCACGGGTTCCATAACCCATCCGCAGGTTGAAGATACGCTGGAACTGGTAAACTCGCTCTGACTCGTCTAATAAATCGTCAAGGGTCACCTTCTTACCCAGTACACCTTCATACAGCCAGGTATAGTTCTCGATGTGTTCGGGAACTTTCTGAGGCTCGTTGGCAGTTTTGTTGCTCACCGGAATGATATCATTCCAGGGCAGCTTGCACAGGCCGTGCAGGCTAAACCAGGTGCGCCAGACCGGGAAGAAGTGCAGTGCTTCAGCCTTAGCCTCAAATGTAGGCAGTTGCTTGTGAACCTGTTCCATGAAAATCAGCCAGGCCTCATCGTGTTGTGGCCCCTTGGAAGCCAGGGCATACCCACCCTGCTGAGCCAACGACTCTTTGGTCAGGTATTCTGAGGTCTCCAGCCCCTTAATTTCCATCCCAATGTCCTGCAGCAGGGCCGCATCTGCGCCATATTGCTCGACGAAATATTTTTTCATCGAGCGCACACCCTGGCCAACGATCACGCCAAACCCTTCACCCCGCGCCATCTGGTGAACCATTTCGAGCACCGAGTCGGCGTTCCCCCAGGTCAGGTCCAATCCGCCGGTTTTTTCCAGATCGAGGATACCATACTCGAAGCACTCCATCGCAAAGGCTACCGAGTTGCCCAGCGAGATGGTGTCGATTCCATAGGTATCCGCATAAAAGTTGAGCTCCAGGATATCCGGCGGGTTATAAATGCCAAGGTTCGAACCCAAACCACCTAACGTTTCATATTCAGGGCCATCCACCAGGACCGCCTGGCCCTGGTACGGGCCGGTGCGCAGGTGGTAATGGGGAACCGAGTGCGCGCAGGACATCGTGCATCCATACCAGCAGCCATCGGGTGCTTTCGTATCAAACAGACCTTTCCAGATTTCACCCGCAATCCGGGTTGCCTCCGGGTGCGAACCATACCGAAAATTTTCAACCGGCAGCAGGTCAAAACGGTTCATAATTTCAACCAGATAAGGCGTTCCGGTGTGGCGCATATCATTTTGAGAAGCGTCGAAGTCGCTGATTTCTTTATTAATCCGCCGTCCCGCCTTGCGGACCAGGGCAAGATCAGCGCAGCCGTTGCTGTCGCCGCCCAGGCTGCTGTAGCGAACCACAATCGCCTTAATGCGCTTATCCCTTAATACCCGCCCTGCTCCGCCGCGGGCAGCCTGCTTAATGCGGATCTCTTTGCGGTGTGTATCGTAATAGCTAACATTCAGGCCGCAAATCGCCACATGGTCAGCGGCCTGACCGGCCGAGACAACCGACAGGCTGCGCTTATCCTGCTCGTCGCGCGCATACAACTCGGTAAGCTGCCGGTTGACCAGGTGCGTATCGATGGCTTCCAACGGAGCTTCCTCAATCTTGACCAATCCCTGATCGCCATCGATATAGATGACCACATCTTTCTCGGCTTTCCCCTGCACTTCAATGGCATCAAAGCCGGCGAATTTCAGATAAGGGCCAAAGTGACCGCCGCTGTTGCTATCAATCGGAATATTCGTCAGAGGAGAGATCGTTACAGCCGTACATTTACCGCTGCCGGGGTAGGCGGTAATCCCACCAATTGGGCCGCCGGCGATTATTAGCTCATTTTCCGGGTCATTCCACTTCGTTTGTGGGGTAATGCCATTCCACAGCAACCAGAGACAGAAACCTCTCCCGCCGGTAAAAGTATCCTTCATCTGCTGAGACACCGGCCGGGCAGCAATCGTATTGGCGCTCAGGTTAATATACAGCGTGCGATTGGCATATCCACGTTCGACCGGGTGTAGATCATAGCGCCACTCAGCAAGTGTCTGGTGAGCCTGACGGATTGTTTCCAGGTTAGGTAGTGACATAACTCGATCTCCTGTACTGCGCATCTCGTTTACGGTTACGTTGGATGCAATTTGAAAAATTCTGTGTAAACGCGTAGAATAGAGAGTCGGAGAGAGTTTTCCCTCCACTAACAATTATAGTTAGCGACATCCGAGAAGACCAAACATAATCGTCACTGAACCAGGCGATTAAAGTAACCATTAACGCTCCGATTGAGCTTAACAGGGAGTTGAGAAGATTGATCGAATTTGAGAAAGAGCTGATTACCTACCTACGAGCCCGCTTCACATTGATCGTTCTGGTGACGCATGAAGAAGAACGCGCGGAGAACCTGATCAGGAATATGTGCAAGACCTACAAACGCACCTGCGTGAGTTGGGATTCCGCCGAAGGATTCCAGTGGATCTCCGAACCTGGAGGCAGCCTGCCCGCCGCTCGCGATCCGCAGACCGCCCTGGACCAGATCGATAAGCTGGATGAAAGCCTGGCAACCCTGTTTGTCCTGAAAGACTTTCATGACTTCTGGACCAATGCGCAAATCCGGCGCAAGCTGCGCAGCCTGGCGCAGAAGATGAAGTTTACCCGTAAGGCGCTCTTAATCCTGACCCCTTCAAACCGCATCCCAGACGAGCTTAAGGACGAAGTCGTCCTTGAAACCCTCCCACTGCCCGACGTAGACGATCTTCAAAAAGTGCTCGACGAATTGAAAGCCATCTCGGGGGTGCGCATTAATTTAACAACCCTGGGGAAAGAAAAATTGGTAAAAGCAGCCGTTGGCCTGACCTCGGCGCAGGCCAACCGGGTTTTTGCGAAAGCGATTGTCAGCGATGGGATTCTCGATGATACCGATATCGACCTGGTAACCGATGAGAAAAAGCAGATCATCCGCGAAAGCCAAGCGCTTGAATTTTTCTCGGTAAAGGAAACGTTGGATGATGTGGGGGGATTAAAGGTTCTAAAGGAATGGTTGCGGCTGCGCGACCGGGCCTTCACGGATCGAGCGCGCCAGTATGGTCTGCCGATGCCAAAAGGGATTGCCCTGCTGGGCATCCCAGGCACCGGAAAGAGCCTCACTGCCAAGATGATCGGCGGTCTGTGGCGAATGCCGCTGCTCCGCCTGGATGTAGGCGCCCTGTTTGGCAGCCTGATCGGCGAATCGGAGGAGCGCACCCGCCGCGCGCTGCACCTGGCCGAAACCATTGCCCCCTGCGTGCTGTGGATCGACGAAATGGAAAAAGCCCTGGCGCATGGTGGGCTGGACAGCGGGACAAGCACCCGTGTGTTCGGCACAATCTTGACCTGGATGCAGGAAAAAAAATCACCGGTGTTTGTGGTAGCCACCGCTAACGACATCTCCAGCCTGCCGCCCGAGCTGCTGCGCAAAGGCCGGTTTGATGAAATTTTCTTCCTCGATCTGCCGACTTTTGTAGAACGGCGTGATATCTTCGCAGTCCACCTGCGCAAGCGCCGCCGGCTGCCCCAGGACTATGACCTGGACCGGCTGGCAGCTGCCTCAGAAGGGTATGTCGGCGCAGAAATCGAGCAAGCCATCATCGACGCCATGTATATTGGCTTCAATGACGACGAACGAGAGTTCACCACCCAGGATATCATGGACGCGTTGGCTCACCAGGTGCCCTTATCGGTTTCACAGCGCGAAATAATCAGCGCTTTGCGCGAATGGCTGCGCGAAGGCCGGGCCCAGTCCGCCTCTTTCTCAGAAAACCAGGAGGCAGAGGATCAGTTTGTTCGCCTTGAAATAGCCCCCCGGTCCGAGGGGGGCAGCCGCGGCGACCGCCCAGTCCGTGACGAATCCATTCCGCGCATCGAGATCGAGCCGGGCAGCTAGAAAGACTGAGAAGCACCAGCGTGGCTACCAACAAGCCGTTTTCACCCGGTCCTGGCCGATTCGAGGGGACCAGCCCAGACGATGAGCGTATCCAACGCTGGCGTTGGATGCTGGAGCGCAATTTCCCAATTATTGGCGGATGGATGCACCGCCGGATTACCTCTGCGCTGACCGAATCCGCGCTGGCGGGAAACTGGCTGGCAGCCCAAACCCTGGCCGTGATGGTCGTGTTTCACGAAGAGGCCGAAGTGCGCCGGATGGCTCACCAGACCTTGCAAAAGATCAACTATTCCACCGGCATCGACGCGGTATGGGAAGTGTGGGCTGAGACCCGCCATCGTGGCCTGGGTGAGATCGCCGTTCAATACAACCGCGTAGCAAACCAGCCAGCCAGCGTGCGCCTGTTAAGCGCGCTGCGCATGAATGCACTGGACATCATCACCCACGGGGGACCGGACCTGGTGCCGCCGTTGATCCGGGCCTGGGATGATCCCGACCCACAGATTGCCGCGCGCGCCCGCGAAGCACTGCAGAATCTACATTCACAGGATTCAATCGATGCGGTTTGCAGCACCTGGCTCGACAACCGTTATGCCTTCCTGGACGAAATCGTCCAGCGGGCCGGTTACATTGCCCAAAAGCCGCCCGCGGTCCGGGTTCTCTCCGCTTTGAAAGTTGACCGGCTGGACATCATCACGCAGGGCACATCCGATATGGTCATGCCGCTGATCACAGCCAGCCAGTATATTGACCCCGCCATCGCCGGGAGAGCCCAGGCCTGCCTGGGCAGGTTGGAAAATCAAGCCGCAGTCGACGAGTTCTGCAAAATATGGAGTACTTCCCGCAGTCCCGCGCTGGAAAAAATCCTGCTTCAGGCTGGCTACAAAGCGCGCAGCCCGGCCCACGTCCGCCTGCTGGTTGCATTAAAGACCGGACAGCTATCCATCGCCGAAAAAGTCAGCCCGCAGGGACTGCCGGCTCTGCTCGAAGCGACGCGTGACGCAGATGAAAGCATCCGTCAGAATGCCGGGCTGGCGCTTGCCAGACTCCGTAGCGAAGATACGCGTGAGGCGCTGTGTGTGCGGGTGATCGAAAATGATGATCCCCAGGCCAGAGCAATTGCGCTGCAATATGGCTACACCCCTCACACCCCTGATCTGCGCGCCTTGTTCCTGTTCCTCACTGGCCAGTGGCGGGCATATGATGAGCTCGATTTCGATCAGCGGATGATGCAAACCATTTACGAGAGCAGCCCAAAAGAGCTGCGCCAGCGAATCGCCGCCAGGGTCCAAACTGCCGGCCGGACTGATTATCTCACCATTCTGGCCGGGGTCGATTACCGCCTGCGCGCTACCAGCGTAAACCCCGACGAAGCCGGTTTGATGATCCGTATTCTCTCACAAAACCGCGAGTACCAGCGGTTGTGGTCACTGGCGCCTGAATTGGCGCTGCCATTCAGCCTGGAGATCTTGCGAATCCTGGTCAAAAATAACTGGCAGCCAGAGCAGGAGACTGACCGGCCCATTTTTGCCGAGCTGGCCAAACTGGTGAACCAGCCTATCTTGCTGGCCGGGGAAGAATTGGAAAAATCACTGCCGCTTGCCATTCCACAGGCAAATCTCAGGGTCAGAGGCCGGGTAAACGAAGTCGCTTTTTCTCCACAACAGCCGGTCATGGCTATTGCGACCAGCCAGCGCAAAGTGGTGCTGTGGAACTTCCAGACCGCTTCGGTCGAGCACGTCCTGGAAGGTTTCCAACACTCGGTTGGCAAAGTCTCCTTTACCCCCCGTGGATTGCTTGTTGCAGCCGAGCGGACCAACACACAGGCCCTTTGCACCATTTTCATCTGGGATGGGCAGGGAAAGGAGTCTTATCCGCTATCCACCCATCAGGGTTCAATCACCGCCATCGAGCCAGTAGGGGAAGACCGGTTGTTCACGACCGGGCGCGACAGCCTGGCAATTTTGTGGGACCTCACCGAGCGCAAGGTGATTGCCAGCAAAGAATACCCCTTTTGGGCAAGGGCCGCAGCAGTCTCGCACGACCGCCAGTATGCAGCTCTGATGCACGACCGGCTCAGCCTGATTCGCCTGCCAGACCTGACCATCGTTCCAGGCTATGCGTTCATGCCTCCACGCGCCGCGGGCTACAAAATTGGCGTGGCGCAGAATGCGGCTTTCTCCCCAGATGGACGATACCTGCTGACAGGCCAGTATAATGGGCAGGTCGGGCTTTACTTCCATACCTCGCTGACCCACCGGCCTAAGAAGGTGTTTGTCACCGAACATAGCCAGCCCGTGCGCGGTATCCATTTCTTGCCCGACCATCCACTGTTGATCACCGCGGGCGCCGAAGGCCAGGTCCGTTTTATCCGCTGGCCAGAGATGACTCTCAAGGGCATGGTATACTCTCCCGAGGGGCAGCTAACTTCCTTGCGCGTTTCCCAACAGGGCGCATTTATGGCCACCGGCACAAACGAAGCCTCGCTAATCTTATGGGATCTCCGGGTTCAGGATATCCCCGACCTTTTTTCTCAACCGCTGGCCACCGCCACCCATGACCAGGTGTCAAATTTGCTGGCTTTGAGCGAGTATCACTCCCTGCCAGAGCCGGTTCGCAATGGCTTGAAGTTTTTACGTCTCCTGCTGCAATACCGGTTCCGTTATGATATTCAAGTTGAGGAAGCCCCGATCATCCAGTACGGAGAATTTGATATCTTGTTGGATGAAACATGAGAAACTGGCTGGCTAACCGATTGGGTCTCCGCCGTGCAGCCACCGGCCCGGACCCAATCCCTCCGATAGAGCGAATATCAGGAACCGCGACCCCGGATGGCGTCACCTCTGGGAATCCGGAAGAACTGGCCTCCTTGCGGATTGAACAGGAAGTTCAATCCCTGCGGATTGAACTTCAGGAGCGCGAAGAGACGATCAAAAAAATGCGCCAGGAGATCGACCGGCTGCGTTCCAGGCAGGACGATAACCTGGCAGAACGGCTGAAAAACCAGTTGAGTGCCCTGTTCGGCGATCTCTCCACCCCGGCCAGCCAGGTACTGACCCAGGCTTACCTGCTGGAAGAGGCGCAGAAACCGGTCGCGGCGCGAGATGTGCTTTTTGTCGCCCGCCGGATCATCCGCGCGCTCGAACAGCATGGGCTGGTTTTTGAAGGCAAGGTAGGCGATCAGGTCCCGTTCGACCCAAACCGCCACACACCCATCGGCGCGGATGTTCGTCCGCAAAGCGGGCAACCTGTCACAATTCGGTTTGTTGGTACATCTTATGCGGGTAAAATCATTACGAAAGCAGGCGTAGAATAGGGGCATCATGCCAGGAAGATTAGCGGTCGATTTTGGCACTTCCAATACCGTTGTGGCCTTGTGGGACGAAAGCCAGCAGAAGGCGGTTTCATTACATATTCCCCGCTTTGGCCAGCTGCAGCAGCAGGGTGATGAAACCATTTCCATCATTCCCTCGTTAATCCATTATGCGCCAGAAAACCGCACCTGGATCGGCGATCAGGTAATTCAGAATGGACTGTACCAGTCAAACCGCACCTTCCGGTGGATGAAACGGTACATCAACAACCGCAGCCCGATCCGGGTTCGGATTGACGACCGGGATATCAGCCCCTTCACTGCCGGAGAAGACTTCCTCTCCAGCATCCTGGTCTTTGCAGGGCAGGAAATCGGCTTCCGCGACGAAGAAGTCGCCCTCAGCGTACCGGTCGAAGCCTACGAACACTACGAGAACTGGCTGGTATCGGTGGCAGAAAAAGCCGGAATGCCGCGTTTTCGCCTCATTGATGAGCCTTCTGCCGCCGCACTGGGCTACGGCGCCCACATCCAGCCCGGAAATGTCTACCTGCAGTTTGATTTTGGCGGCGGTACCCTGCACGCAGCTGTCGTCTTAATTGAGGAAACCGAAGGTGCGGTAACTGGACGGCGCTGCCGGGTGCTCGGCAAAGCAGGCCGAGATATCGGCGGGACGACCATCGACCAGTGGATCTTTCAGGAGGTCCTTCGCCGCAACCGCCGGATGGATAGCGACGACGATGTTCGCCGGGTCAGCACCGCGCTGCTGGTTGAATGTGAGCGGGTCAAAGAAAAGCTGTCCTTTGCCGAACAGGCTGACCTATCCGTCGTCAACCCGGAAACTGGTTCTGTCCTGGCAGCCGAGTTCACCCGCGCCAGCTTTGAGGAACTGCTCGACCGGCATGAACTTTTCACCGAAATCAATCAGACGGTGCGCATGGCGATCAGCGCCGCCATCGAACGAGGATACGACGAAAAGATGGTCCAGGCCGTCCTGATGGTCGGGGGCAGCAGCCAGATACCCTCCGTGCAGCGCACACTGCGCCAAATGTTTGGCCGCGAACGGGTGAAATTCGACCGCCCACTGGATGCCGTGGCGCGTGGCGCAGCCGCCTTCGTAGCTGGAGTGGATTTCTTCGACCATATCCAACACGATTACGCCATCCGCTACGTCGATCCGAAAAAGGGCAGTTATGATTACCGCACCATCGTCGAGCGAGGAACTCCCTATCCGAGCAAAGAGCCGGTTGCCAATCTGAGAGTCAAGGCATCCTACGAAAACCAGACACAGCTTGGCATCGCAATTTTCGAACTGGGCGAACAGCGGCAGCGCGATGGTCACCAGCCAGTCGAGCTGGTCTTTGACCCAAGTGGCGCAGCGCGCATCACCCGCCTGACCGCCGATGACCAGGAAAAACGATCGATGTTCTGGATGAACGAACACAACCAGACTTTTCTCATCGCTGACCCTCCCGCCAAACGGGGTGAGCCGCGTTTTGAGGTGGGCTTCAATATCGATCAAAACAAACGCCTGACCATCACCGCCCGGGATATCGATACAGGCCGGCTGATCTACAAAGATTATCCGGTCATTAAGTTGACTTGAACGGAGGAGCATATGTCTCACTTTTCAAAAATCAAGACCCAGATGGTAGATAAAAAGTACATTTTGCAGGCCTTGAAGGACCTGGGTTTTACCTATCAAGAAGGCGATCAGCAGGTGACCGGATTTGGCGGGCAGAAGACCGCAGTCGATATCCGCATCCCGCTTAAATTCAGCTATGACATCGGACTGCGCAAGAAAGGCAGCGCCTATGAGATCATCGCGGATTGTTTTGGGGTGAAGGGGGTCAAGCAGAAGGATTTCACCAACCGCCTGATGCAGCGATATGCCTACCATACCACCCGAGCCAAGCTGGAAGAACAGGGCTTCGATATGGTCGAGGAAGAAGTCGAAGAGACCGGGCAGATCCGGATTGTGCTGCGGCGGATGGCCTGAGGAAGGAAGCGGATAATGGAGCTACAAGAAATCGAAGTGACAATTGGCAAAGATGGCCATATGCAAATCCAGGTGCGGGGCGTGCATGGGATGAAATGCCTGGAACTGACCAAAGAGTTGGAGGAGGCATTGGGAGGTGAGATTCTGGCGCGCATCATGTCTCCAGAAGCCCTGGAAGATGAAACGCAGCAGGATATCGACCAGGATCAGCAGCTCAAGACCTCATAAATCTGATGCAGGCCGCCACCCTTAATCTTTACCGCTTTGAGCCAGCCAGCCGGGCAAATGGACCTGGCCTGCGCGCAGTGGTGTGGGTGCAGGGCTGCGCGCTGGGCTGCCCGGGCTGCTTCAACCCGGGCAGCCACGCTTTTGACGGCGGTGAACTCTGGACGGTGGAGAATCTGGCGGAGAAAATCCTGGCGCTGAAAGACAAATTGGAAGGCCTGACGATCAGCGGGGGCGAACCGGCTCACCAACACCCGGCGCTGGCAAACCTTCTGCAGCAGATCCGCCAGCAGTCCGATCTATCTGTGCTGGTCTTCAGCGGATATAACCTGGAGGAACTGCGCCGCATGCCAGGCAGCCAGGCGTTCCTGCAGAATATTGATGTGCTCATCGCGGGACGCTACGAAGCAGGCAAGCGAGTGGCCAGCGGGTTGATTGGCTCCTCAAATAAGATCGTCCACCTCCTGTCCAATCGCTACACGCTGGCAGATCTTCAAAAGGTTCCCCAAGCCGAAATTCTGCTATCCCCGGAGGGGGACATTCTTTTGAGCGGGATCAATCCACTGCGCTGGGAAGAGGGCCATGGCGACTCCTGAGACGCTGGATCTCTTCGCGAATCTTCTCCGGGGAATCTCCGATCGCGAGATCGCGGAGCCGATGTACCGCGAACTTGTTCAGCGCGGCATCATCGCCGCGCTGGAAGATCTGGCGGCCCAAACTGCCGGGGCAGCCGGTCCAGATTCTGACCAGGCCGAAAGCGCTTCCGTCATAAGCCTGCTCTACCAGGCAGCCGGATCCCATTCCAACGCGGTCATTCGGCAGCAAGCTTTCCATGTTCTGACTCGCCTGGCCCAGGAAGGCCACCAGGCGGCTGTTGATTCGATCTACCGGCTGGCGGTCGAGGCCGACTTGCTGGCTGCGCGGCAGGTCCTGCTCGCCCAGGCCTGGCAGCCGTCGCGCCCGAGCCTGGGCGCTCTTTTTGATTGGTTCACCTGCCTGGCTGCGCCGGCGCAGTATCCCCAGGACCAGTTGGAATGGATCACCCGCGCTTACCTGGACGAGTCTTCTCCAGACCTGCGCCGGCGCCTGCTGGTCACTGCTCCCCAAATCGGCATGGGAAACTGGGCCCGCATCGCTTCTGCCCTGGAAAAAAGCGAAAATCTGCCGGGCCTGGTCGAGGCTTATCCTTCCTTTACAACCGAGGAGCGTCAGCTGACCCTTGCCTGCCTGGAAGAACTGGCCCAAACGGGCTCACAACCGGCCCGCGAAACCATCAGCCGCCTCTTTATTTTTCACGATGATCCGAAAGCCCGCCAGGCAGCCCTGGCAAACGGCTACCTTCCTGAAGAACCTGAACAGCGCGCCCTGTTCTTTTTCCTGGCCGAAGACTGGAAAGCCTACGACACGCTGGATTTCAACCAGAGCCTGCTCGTCAACGCTTATGAAAGTGCAAACCGGCCTTTGCGCAGGCGCTTGCTCGAGCACAGCCGCTACACCGGCCGGATGGATTGGCTGCGGAAGCGCAGCCCGTCCGGAGAAATCCGCTGGATCAGTGATTTAACCGACGCCGACTGGGACCTTTCAATCCGGCGGCTAAACCAGGACCAGAATTTTACTGACCTGTGGAGGCTCTCCCAGGTGGCCCCACCCGTGTGGAGCGCAGCCATGCTGGACGCACTCCAACAGCAAAATTGGATCCCTGAAACTGAAGCGGACCAAAGTGAGTTCCAGAACCTGGTTCTCCTGGCTCGCGAAAGCCTGTCGCATCCTCTCCTGGCTCAACCCAAAAAGGCCCTGCATGCCCCGGCGGGCAACCTGACCTGCCTGGCAATCCATCCCACGGGGCAGGTACTGGCAGCTGGCAGCGGCGACCAGCGCATTTTTTTGTGGGACCTGCCACAGGGCGACCTGCGTGTTCCACCGCTGGCCGGGCCAACGCCGGCCGTGCGCGCCCTGGCTTTTGACTCGACCGGCGACCTGCTGGCCTGCGCTTCCAGCGATCAGCGCATCCGCATTTTCCGCCTGAAAGGCGGGCAAATCATCAAAACCCTCGAAGGTCACCGGGCGATGATCCGCTCGCTGGCCCTCAACCCCAATGGTCGCGTGCTTTACAGCGCCAGTTTTGATGGGAGTATTCGTTTCTGGCGCTTCCCCTATGGCCCCGAGCTTAAAACACTGAACCCGGGACCGGCTGAGATCTTCAGCCTGGCCCTCAGCGCAGATGGAAACCATCTCTTGAGCAGCGGAACAGATGGACTGGTGCGAGTCTGGGCGCTGCCAGAAGGCGCCGCAGTTCGCGAGCTCACCGGGCATCCAGACACGATCACCCACCTGGCCCCTGGCTCAACCGGCGATCTGGTTGCCAGCGCCGGCCGGGATGGGACCATCCGGCTGTGGAACTTTACTAGTGGAAATCTCCTGCGCGCCATTGAGAACCCTTACGGAGCGCTGTCTGCCCTGACCCTCCACCCAAACGATCAGGTACTGATTGGTGGTCACAGTGATGGGGCAATTACCTTGTGGAGCCTTTCCACCGGGAAGATGATCGACCGGCTGGCAGGGCACAGGCGCCAGATCAGCGGATTGGTTCTTTCACCCGGCGGGGATGCGCTATACAGTTGCGATGCCGGGGGTGAGTTGCTGGCCTGGGATTTGCGCACCTTCCTGGCCGTCAGGCTGCCCACAGGAACAGCCCGGCCAGGCGCAGTGGCTGAGATTCAAAACCGGCTCAAACAACCCGGCTTACCGTCCGCAGAAAGGGCCTGGCTGGTATTCACAGCCGCGCTTGCCCGCTTCCGCCAGCGGTATGATATCGAATTAAGCGAAGCCGGTGCAATCCCGGTTGGTGAGTTTGATATTGAAATTACTTAGGCCAGACGGATGTCCAGATAAAAATATGCTGTTGGCATCGACCATTCCTATACATCGAAACCAACATGCCAGGGATTTTTTAGGTAGAATTACATCTAATGAACCTCACATACGCAATACGGACGATCTTTTCGAATCTGCTGCGCTGGTTTACGCTTCCGCGCAGCGCGCCAGAGATGAATCGGCGCAACTTCATCAACGTCCAGATTGATGCCGTCGGCGTAGGCCTTGCCAGCGCAGCCAATCCTTTTCTGCCTGTATTCCTGACTCGCCTGGGCGCTACCCCGATCCAGGTTGGCCTGCTGACAACCATGCCGGCAGTGACCGGGCTGCTGCTGGCGATCCCCCTGGGCCAGTTCCTGCAGTCCCGGCGCAATATCGTTCCCTGGTTCAGTATGGCCCGCCTGACGGTGCTCTCCGGGTATGCCCTGACGGGGTTAATAACAATCTTTTTACCAGAGGCCTACAGCGTTTTGGGCATCCTGGGTATCTGGGCCCTGGCAACCATTCCACAGACCATCCTGTCCATCACCTTTTCTGTCGTAATGAACACCATCGCTGGCCCGGCCGGGCGTTATGAGCTCATGACCCATCGCTGGTCGATCCTGGGGTTCACCAATGCCATCACGGCCCTCCTGGCTGGCCAGGCCCTCGACAGCATGACTTTTCCGACGAACTACCAGGTCGTCTTCATCGCCCTTTCGGTCGGCGGTTTAATCAGCTACTATTTCTCCAGCCACATCGAGCTTCCGGATAATCTCCAGAAACCTACCCAGAAAGCGCACTCCGTCCGCGAGCAGATGCAAGATTACGTTCAACTGATCCTGAGGGAAAAACCATTTGTCTCTTTCATTATTAAACGGTTTGTCTTCTTAACCGGCACCGTCCTGATCGCCCCGCTCCTGCCGATCTATTATGTCCGACAGCTCAATGCATCTGATTCTTCCATCGCCCTCATCAACATCGCGGCAAATGTCACCGTGATCCTTGGTTACTTCTTCTGGACCTACCAGTCACGCCGGCGAGGATCGCGCACCGTCTTGCTTGCAACCACGTTTGGCGTTTCGCTGTTCCCGATCATGGTCGGTCTGACAACGAAGGTCTGGCCCGTCCCGATCTATGCCGGGATTTTCGGGATATTTCAGGCCGGGCTAAACCTGGTGATGTTCGATGAGTTGATGAAACGCGTACCGATCGAGTACAGCGCCACCTTTATCGCCGCGGCGCAGAGCATCCAATATCTCTCCTCAATTTTCGCGCCTCTGATTGGCACCTCGCTGGCAAACGTGGTTGGCCTGAATTTTGCGCTAATGCTGGGCGGCGCAGTCAGCCTGGCTGGCTTTGGACTGTTCCTGACAGAGCGCCGAAGAACAGAACTTGAGCCAGACTTTACTTTCACCAACAGCCCGGTCCCTCAGGAAAAGGACCAGGTTGAACATTCTTCACAGAAAGATCGTGAATAAACACTACTGGTTATAAAAGGCTATGAGAAAACCAATAAGAAAATCCACCCAAAATAACCTGCTGCCGCTGTTCCTGATCCTTGCAGGCGTGGTCCTGGGGCTGGCAGTAATAATCGTGTACCTGATAAACTTACCGGGCAGCCAGGCAAATAACAACCCGTCCAATGAGCAGTTCGGGCGTGTTTCACTGGCAGAGGCGAAACAGGCTTATGATCAGAGCCAGGCAGTTTTTCTGGATGTGCGCCCGGCGGACTCTTTTCGAGAAGGTCATATCCCAGGTTCAGTGAATATCCCCCTGGAAGAGCTGGAAATCCGGGTGAACGAGTTGGATCCAAACGAGTGGATCATCCCTTACTGTACCTGACCAGACGAGGAACTAAGCGCCCGTGCGGCGCAAATCCTTCAAGCGCGGGGTTTCAAACGGGTTGAGCCACTCCTGGGCGGCCTGGGCGCCTGGGCAGAAGCCAGCTACCCAATCGAGTAAAAGCCAGCTGGCTTCCGTCTTACCGGGTAACCTGGATAATTACATCGGCCGGTAAGGCCAGGTTCGCCTCCACTTCAACTGCTTTGATAATCCCCACCGGGACCGGGCAGGCGGCGTGCGAGCAGTGCCTGGCAGCCATTTGCAGCGTAAGCGGTGTCTGGCGCCGGAAAGAAATTTCTTGATACGGATCCACCTGGGTTAACGCTTCACCCAGGCGTTGAACAGCCGGGCATTCGCTCTGGATCGATACCTGGCATAGATCACCTTCCATCCGGGTCTGAATGACCGTTTTAAATCCACAGATTCCTGCGTGAACCTCTGCTTTTGCCATCTTCATCCACCTATGGGGTAAAAAACCGGTAATAAGAACAACCAGACCGAGTGGCGCGGAGAGCCTGCCCATCGACCACCTGGTCAAAGCACAACCGTTCTGGGACATATTCCTCCTGGCCAATGCGGAAGCAGCCAGGCGCCAGGGGAACCAGGATTTCTTCTTCTCCGGATGGCCAGGAAAGAATCAGCTGACCCTTTCGAAGGAATACCCGAAAATTGGTCGACCAGGGATCGTGCGAACGATAATGCCCGGTGTACACCGACCACTCGGGCGGGGTCTCAAAGGAAGAAGGGCCCTCGTATCGTTCGTTGGTAAACCAGTGAGGGCCATAAAAAACCTCGACCACCTTTCCATCTGGAGAACGCCCAAAACGCAGCATGTATAGATCCCAGGCCGGATGGTTCGCGTAAAAGCAGTCAATCTCGCGCTCTTCCAGTAGAACCCGCTGCCCCCTGAAAATCAGGAAGAGTTGATGGCTCGTGGCCTCCAGGACAAGCCGGCATTGTTCCGAGTGGTAAACACCCATATATTCCTTTGGATTGCTGATATGCGTAAAATCAGGCAAAGGTGTTTTCTCCGGCAGGCGATAGCCCAGGTAAGCAGCCCGGAAATACTCAAGCGCCAGGAAAGAGGCCCGCGGCGTATAAGGCTGCGTCATCAATACTACCGCACCCAGGCTGTTGTCCAGGTCGAGCCACAGGTAGGCCTCATACCCCGGCACATCTCCCCCGTGACCCGCGTGACGGAAGCCTTCATCATCAAACAGGTACAACCCGTAACTATAGGCCTCCCCTTCGTCCTCAATCATTGGGAAGACCATTTTCCGATAACTGGCTGCGGAGAGCAGCGGTCCATTTGGACCACGGCCTTCTTTTAGCAGCATTCTGGCGAACTTCGCCATATCCTCCGCCGTCGAGAGGATGCAGCCGTCGCCGGAATTGGTCTCAATCCAATCCGCCGGCACGAGTGGATGGCTGGCGCAGGTTGGCCGGTCATCGTACAGGCGCCGGTATCCCGCCGCCATCCGCGGACGGGCAGCATGGATTGTTTCCGCCAGCGTGTGATGCATTTCCAATGGCTCAAGGATCCAATCGTGAATCAGGGAGGCATAAGACCGGCCCGTCACTGCCTGGAGCACAAGGCCCAGCACTTTATACCCGGTATCCGAATAATAAAAGCGCGTCCCAGGAGCAAACCCCACTTCCTGATCTCTGAGAGCATAGATTTCAGCCCGCGGATCAGGTGAGAAATCGCTGCCAAGGGAAAGCCCCGAGGAATGAGTCAACAGGTGATGGATCGTGATCGGATTGTAGGTCGACTTTACCTCGAACCAGGGCAGGTAATCCCGCACCGGGGCACGCAAATCGAGCAGTCCTTTCTCGTATGCCTGCAAAACAGCTACCCCGGTGAAGGATTTGCCAATCGATCCAATTGCAAACAGATGGTCCGGCTGGAGCGGGGTTTGCGCTTCGAGGTTGGCATATCCATATACAGACAGGCGAATCAGCCGGTTCCGGTCGGTTAATGCCATCGCCAGGGCAGGCGTCTGGTAAGCCCGCATCCGCTCATCCAGGCATTGATCAAGCCGCTGAAAAGCCTCATGATAACTGGACATGCCAACCTCCTCTCTCTTTCTTACCCGAAAGCCATCCCCATTCCCGGCGCGCCAGCCCATTTAGCCGGCTGGGATGTAAGACGCTTCGGCTGAGAAGACCTGTTCGACCGGCAGAACGTCGACCAGCTCATACTCGCGCGAGCCTAATCCTATCCGCTCACCGATCTCAGTGATCAGGTAAGGATCCTTGTATGGACCATGCAGCCAGCGGAAGGGATGTCCTTCCCGGGTATGGACTTCGAGACTGGTCGGTAGATTTTCCTCGATCAGTCGCAGCTTACCGATCGTGTCCAGGGCCGCTGTCTCGAGGGCGATCATATCATCCGAGCCAAAAATTCCGGCATCTGGCAAAATCGGCATGCTGGTAAAGCCAAAGCAGTCACAGACGGGGGTCATGTGCGTGGCCAGGGCCAGGTGAGTGGCTTTGCCAGGCTCGAAGGTCGACATCGTGACAGATGTGCTAATCGCCATGGCCTCCTGGAAGGAATGGAAATTTACCGGATCAATTTTCAAGCTGCCGGGCGGGGCTACCTTCAAACATCGCCCGCACTGGTTGCACTGATCCACGTGAAGATGCAGGTCTCCCGGGCTGTATTTGTCTTCCACCAGCGCTCCATGAGGACAAGAGGCCAGGATACGCTCAAACGTCTCGCGGTCGGGGCACAATTCCCGGAACCAATAGCGGTCATACAACATTACGTCGTGCATAGCGCTCCGGGTTTCTCCAACCATACAACCCAACGCCAGGTTCTTCACCGCGCCGCCGAACCCGCAAGTCGGGTGCCCTTTGATATGCGCAAAGTTAATCAGGAAGCTGGCATCCTGGATCATCCCGGCCACCTTCCATTCGTTCAGCCCCTTATAAGGGCGCACATGGGTGTAATGATATTTTTCCTTCACACCCGCAGCCGGATAAACCGGGCAGCCGAGAGTTTCTTTTGAATAACCACGGGCTTCTGAATCCTGAACATCCCATCCCAGGTCCGTCACAAAAGGTTTCCCCCCACCATCCAGCACAGCCTGCACGACCCGGCGCACAAAAACCGGATGCACCGTTGAATAGCCCATGTTACTGCCAGCGTGGATCTTAATTGCGACACTCTCACCTTTGACTCGCTCGCGAATTTGAAGCTTATCGATAATCAAATCCAGCTTTGCTGGCAGCGTCTCCCTGGCTTCCAGACGCGCCTGCCGGGGAGAGCCATAATAAACAATGCTTGCCATGATCCACCTCTCAAATTTTCGTATTTTCTTTGGGTACTTTTTGCAAATTTACAATTCAAGGCTAAATTATAACAAGGAAAATAGGGCTGGCCCAAGCCAGATGAAACGAACTACTCGCTTTTCTACCCTTGACTTTTCGAACCTGCGTCCGTAGAATGAACACGGAGCAGTTGGAGATCTGGCTGCTGCTTAACAATTTCATAGACAGAAATGGGGAAGAGTTTCCCGGAACAAACCCAACACCTTGTTATCCGGGCACCGAAGGGGCAAGCCTGCAGCCTGAACCTGCAGCCGAATCTCTCAGGTAAAAGGACCCTGTTTTTTCCAACTCTCGAGAACTGTCTGTTCTGCCTGCGGCGAACAAGACAAAACCGATGGGGCAAGCAGGCGGTTAGCGATAACCAGCCCGTAAATCTCTCAGGTTAACACAAGAGGGCGCGTTCAATATGGGCGCGCCTTTTTTTGTAACAATTCACTTTTAGCAAACAAGGAGACAAAGATGAATATCCCGGCCGAGTTGGTGTACAACGAAACAGATGAGTGGGTCAAGGCTGAAGGCCAGACCGCCACACTGGGCGTATCTGATTACGCACAGGACCAGCTTTCGGATGTGGTTTATGTAGAAATTTTGGTTGCAGTCGGCGATTCTGTCAGTAAAGGCCAGCAGATTGCAACGATCGAATCGGTGAAAGCGGCTGCGGATGTGAATAGCCCGGTCTCAGGAACTGTGGTTGCAATCAACGAAGATCTGGCGCAAACCCCCGAACTGGTCAATAAAGATCCGTACGGTGCGGCCTGGATGGTCAAACTTGAAATGCAGGCGCCCGATGAGCTGGCAGCCCTGATGAACGCTTCCGCTTACGAAGCCCATTGTAAAGAGAGGAGCGCGTAATGTTTGTTCCCCATACCGACGCCGAGCGGGAAGAAATGCTGCGGGTGATCGGTGTCGAGCGCATGGAGGACCTCTTTACCGACGTACCAGAGGGGTATCGTTTTCCCCAACTGGACTTGCCAGACCGGATGACTGAAATGGAGATTATGCGCGAACTGCGCGAAATCTCCACCGGCAACGCCTCGACACACGACCTGGCCTGTTTCCTCGGCGCAGGCGCCTATCACCACTACATTCCCACTGCAGTGGATAGCATCATCCGCCGTGGTGAATTTTTGACCGCCTACACCCCATATCAGCCCGAGGTATCCCAGGGAACACTCCAGGCAGTTTTTGAATATCAGAGCCTGATCGCCGCGCTGACCGGAATGGAAGTTAGCAACGCCTCACATTACGATGGCGCCACAGCCGCAGCCGAAGCGGTCATTATGGCTTACCATAACTTTAGAGGCAAGCGCGGGCAACTGGTGCTTTCGCCTGGCGTCAATCCACAATACCGTGAGACAATCCGCACGTATATGCAAGGATATGACAATCTCACGATCGTGGGCGATATGGGTGAGATCGATCCATTGGATGGGCCAGACACCCTGCGTTCCTTCATCGACCAGAATACCAGCCTTGTCCTGGTGCAGTACCCCGATTTCTTCGGCCGCATCTTTGACTACACAGACCTGATTAAGGCCGCCCATGAGGTTGGCGCACTGGTTGCCGTAGCCGTAAACCCACTCAGCCTTGGCCTGCTTAAGCCGCCCGGTGAGTTTGGCGCCGACATCGTTGTGGGTGAAGGGCAGCCGCTCGGTATTCCGCTTTCTTATGGCGGCCCCTACCTGGGAATCTTCGCCACGAAAAAAGAATACGTCCGCCGCCTGGCAGGCCGGCTGGTCGGTGAAACCGTTGATAAAGAAGGCCGCCGGGCTTATGTGCTGACCCTGACCGCCCGCGAACAGCATATCCGGCGCGAAAAGGCAACATCTAACATTTGCACCAACCAGGGCCTGATTGCACTCGCCGCTACCGTCTACATGAGCCTGTTGGGGAAACAGGGCATGCGCCAGGTGGCCGAGTTATGCTATCACAAAGCCCATTACACGGCTCAATGCATCGACAATCTGCCGGGTTTCAGTGTCAACCTGGATACACCGTTCTTCCATGAGTTCGTTGTCCGCTGTCCCGAAAACACTACAGTGGATGCGATTAATGCTCACCTGCTGGAGGAAGGGATTCTGGGAGGATATAACCTGGAAAAGGACTATCCAGGGCTGAAAAATCACCTGTTGATCGCGGTTACCGAGATGAATTCTCGCGCCGAAATTGAAGCCCTATGTGATGCGCTCAGGGAGGCCTCCAATGCTTGAGCCCACAATCTACGAACTATCCTCAGCCGGGCGGACCGGGATACGTTTTCCCGAACCGGATGTGCCGATCACACCGCTTCCCGAAGGATTCGTGCGCGACAACCTTCATTTTCCGGAACTGGCCGAGTTAGGGGTGATCCGCCACTTCACCCATCTTTCGCACCTCAACTACAGCATTGACGCAGGCATGTATCCACTCGGCTCCTGCACGATGAAATACAACCCCCGGGTCAATGAAGAAGCGGCGCGCCTGCCTGGTTTTGCCTTCACTCACCCGCGCCAGGCTGAGGAAACCGTGCAAGGGAACCTGTTGTTGATGTTAAACCTACAAGAGTGGTTGAAGGAGATCAGTGGACTGGCGGGGGTCAGTTTGCAACCGGCTGCCGGCGCGCATGGCGAACTGGTGGGGGTTTTGATCATCCGCGCCTACCACCGCGCCCGGGGCGATTTCCAGCGCACCCGCATCATCATCCCCGATTCCGCCCATGGCACCAACCCGGCCACATCCGCAATGAGCGGATTTGAAGTTGTCAATGTGCGCACCGACAAAAATGGCAACGTCGACCTCGAATCGCTGGGTAAGCTTTGCGATGAACGGCTGGCAGGCATCATGCTCACCAACCCCAATACCCTGGGATTGTTTGAACAGAACATCGTCGAAGCGATCGATATGGTGCATCGGGCTGGCGGTCAGGTATATGGCGATGGAGCAAACTTGAATGCACTGCTGGGCATAGCCAGGCCAGGCGACCTGGGTATCGATGTCATGCACTTTAACTTGCACAAGACCTTCTCCACACCACACGGCGGTGGCGGACCCGGTTCTGGCCCCGTTGGAGTGGCTCAACACCTGGTCGACTTCCTGCCAGGGCCCATTGCGGCCATCATTGAAGAAGGCGATGAAGACATCGCTCCGCTGTATGGATTGGTAATGCCTGAACGCTCGATCGGCCGGATAAAATCATTTTATGGCCATTTTGGCATGATGGTGCGCGCCTTCACTTATATCGCCATGCATGGTCCGGATGGGCTGCGCAGCGTCGCAGAACACGCGGTCCTCAACGCCAATTATCTGCTGGCTCGCCTGCGCGACACCTATCATCTGGCTTACGACCGGACCTGCATGCACGAGTGTGTCTTCAGCGGTCATTGGGATGATGCACCCGATGTCCACGCCCTCGACATCGCCAAACGGCTGATGGATTACAATTTTCACCCACCCACAAACTACTTCCCGCTGATCGTCCATGAAGCGTTGATGATCGAACCGACCGAGACCGAAAACAAGGAAACGCTGGACGCCTTCGCGGATGCACTGATCAAGATCGCCGGCGAGGCGCGCTCGAACCCGGAACTGCTCAAAGAGGCTCCCCACCACACGCCGGTTGGGCGCCTGGACGAAGTCAAGGCAGCCCGCGACCTGGTGCTTTGCTGCTGGCGCCCTGACGACCTGTAAAGATCTTCTAAAGATGCCGGGGCCGTCCAAAGGAACCTTTGGACGGCCCCGGCAATTTTCATCTCAGAATTAGACTTTGAAATTCCAGCAAAATTACTTGATATTTGCTAATCAATTAGAGATAATTGATTCCGAAGGGGGAATGGATGCGATCGCGCATTATTTTCATCCCCCGGAAGGAGGTGAGCGCAGTGCTCAAAATAAGAAATGAGGCCGGGCAGGGTCTGGTTGAATATGCTTTCATCATCGTTCTGGTGGCAATTATTGTCCTTGTCATTCTGGCATTGTTGGGACCGGCGATCGGAAATATTTTTAGTAATATCATTCCTCTTATATAAATCATCCAGCCATACCATTTTATACAGGCCCTCTGGTAAACCAGAGGGTTTATGTTTTGCCAGAAAAGGCACTTTCCATCCAACCAGGCGTAATGTAAAAACAAACAACCCGAGAAAACTTGTCATTTTCGGCAATTTTTACTATACTTCAATCAGGTGGAGAGCTTATGACAATCAAACTGGATCGCCTTGACAAAGAAATTATCGACCTGCTCACGCAAGATGGGCGGATGTCCTGTGCTAAGATTGCCCGGGCCATTGGGACCGTTTCAGAACGTTCAGTCCGCTACCGGCTTGAAAAATTAATTGAGGAAAACATCATCCGCATAAACGCCACCCCGGTCCCCCAATCTCTGGGATTCTCTGTAGTCGCTACCGTATACATTGAAGTTGATTCGGGACAGGTGCTGGACATTGCCCGGCGCATTGCCGCGTATGAGAACGTGTCTTATGTGGCCTGCTCCACCGGCGAATCGGATATCAGCATACAAGTCATTACACAAAATAACCGTGAGTTATACGAATTTGTAACCGAAGTGCTCGGCAAAATACCCGGGGTGCGAAAAACAACCACACTCATGGTTCCTTTCATCGTAAAAGACATTGAACAATGGCGAATACCGTCGGCAGTCTTCCGCGACTCGATGCCTGAGCCAGAAAATTCACCTGACCTGGAAGAAAAGCGCCTGGTGCGCGAGCGTTAACTGCCTGTAATTTCATACGCTGGGCAATGGATCAAGCTTCCAGGCTTATGATCCGCATTTCAACGACAGTTGCTTTCAATTCGGCGCCTTTGGCCAATTTTCGGCAGAGACGAAGCTTTCCATCCGAAACAGTACAAAGTTCGCCATGGGTTCGAGAGGAGGTAGGATGAAACTCGAAGGCATAAAAGTGGTCTACCTGGTAGCCCCAGGATTTGAAGACCTTGAATTTTGGGTTCCGGTGATGCGCCTGCAGGAAGAGGGCGCCCGGGTGACCATCGCAGGCCTGGAGGCGGGCGAGGTTTACCAGGGAAAAGGTGGGCTGGAAGCCACCTCAGATATTGGCCTGTCTCACATCGATCCACAGTGGTATGATGCGGTTTGTGTCCCCGGCGGTTGGGCGCCTGACAAGCTCCGCCGTTATGATACAGTCAAGCGGCTGGTCAAGACCCTTTATAATCAGCAGAAGACAATTGGGATGATCTGCCATGCCGGGTGGGTAGGCATCAGCGCCGGGATTGTGAAAGGTCACGATGCTACCGGAAGCGAGGCCATTAAGGACGATTTGATCAATGCTGGGGCAACCTGGCGCGATGAGAGCGCTTTCCGCAGCGGGTGTCTCGTGTGGGGGCGAGTAGTGGCCGATATCCCAAATTATTGTCGCGAGCTGGTACTTGCCCTGGAGGAACAAAAAGCAAGGTTGAAATAAACACGCTTTTGCCGGGAGTGGGTGTGCCTGTCCACACTCACTCCCGGCAGCAAACCCTTTCGTAAAAACGGACGCCGCCATTGGAGCCAATTCCTGATTTTTCGCAACGCCGTAGTTTCCCTGGTACGCTCGATAATGATTTTGACGTCATTCTGCGCAGGGTAGAAGATATTGAAAAGATTCCCGCCTTGCTTTTCGCCGGGCTGCTTTTTCTGCTGGCTCTGCTGCCAACCGCTGGCAGCTGGATCTGGTCGATCGGGCTGTGGCTGTTTTTCATGCTCGACTGGTTGCTTGTGGGACTGCTGCCAAAAGCAGGACGTTCCTACGGCCCCCCAAAACCGCCGACTCTCATTCTTGCAATCCTCCGCACGTTATTCGCCTTCCTGCCTTTTCCAGTGGCGCTCGTGCTTCAAAGCATCGGCACACTGCTGGTGATCCACAGCTTCTGGATCGAACCACACCGGCTTACAGTCACCTACCAGTCGCTGCGCTCTCCCAGGCTGAAACCAGGAAGACCGGTGCGCATTCTTCATCTTGGAGACCTGCACATTGAGCGGATTACCTCCCGAGAGCGCAAGCTCAACCGGTTGATCGAGGATCTGCACCCGGACCTGATCCTTTTTTCCGGTGACGTGCTCAATCTTTCTTATGTCGAGGACCCCCAGGCCTGGCAGGCTGCCCGCGAGATCTTGAGCCAGTGGAAAGCCCCAGCCGGCGTTTACGTTGTCGCTGGCAGCCCAGCAGTCGATTTGGAAGAGGTTTTCCCGCGCCTGGTCGCTGGCCTCCAGCTTATCTGGCTGCAAGCAGACCGGGTCACCGTCTCCATCAACGACCAGGATATTGACCTGATCGGGCTCACCTGCACACACAGGCCCTTCGTGGACGGTCCGCGCTTGCAGGCGCTTACCGCCAGTTCCAAGGACAATTTCACCATCCTGATCTATCATACCCCCGACCTGGCGCCAAACGCGGCAAACACAGGCAAGATCGACCTGCAGGTTTCTGGTCACACCCATGGTGGGCAGATACGCCTGCCATGGTTTGGGGCGCTTTTTGCCGCTTCTTTGTACGGCAAGCGATTCGAATCCGGGCGCAGGCAGCTCAGCAGCATGACCCTCTACGTAACACGTGGGATCGGCCTGGAAGGGAAAGCCGCCCCTCGCGTGCGCTTCCTCTGCCCACCCGAAATCATCTTATGGGAAATCGACGGCGCCGGGCCATCAGCCAACCAAACCAAAGCGCCGGATATTGGAAATACACGATCAAACAAAGGAGATAATCATTGAGCAAAGAACATGAACCTACCAATCCAATCCGGCTTCAAGCTGTGGGAGAAGATGTTTCACCGGCAGGTCTGGCCGCCGAATTTCGCTTCGCCCCGCAAAAGCCGGCCGTTGGCCAGCCAGGCGCTCAGCCAGGCGACTTGCTGGTTCTGCCGCGGGCCACTGGCGGGTACAGCGTGGTTGTTTCGCTGGGCAAATTCGAAGCATTCTCCGCTGAAATGGCCCGCCGGGCTGGCGGAGCGCTCGGGAGATGGCTGGTCAACAGCGGAGCAGAGATCCTCGACCTCGACCTCGACAGCCTGCGGCAGGCTTTGACACAACGACCTGGCAGCGAATTCGACGAAATCGCCACCGCCCTTTGTGAAGGCGTAAAGCTCGGCGCCTACCGCTTTGACCGGTACAAGCGGGCTGAAGAAGCCAGGGCCAGCATCACTGCCAGGCTGCGTGGCAAAGATGGGCAGGCTGAATACCAGGTCCTGGCTGAACAGGTGGAAGCTGTCACCAACGCGGTGCTCCTGGCGCGTGATCTCAGCCACGAACCGGCGAATATCATCAACCCGGTGACGCTTGCTGCCCGCGCGGCCGAAATCGCTCAGAAGTACCAACTCAAACTTCGCATCATCGATGAAGTCGAGTTGGCCCAGATGGGTGCAGGGGCCATCCTGGCCGTTGGACAGGGCAGCCAGACGCCGCCCCGGATGATTGTGATGGAATACCCCGGCGACGGCAGCCAGCCAGCCAGCCAGCCTGTTGTGCTGGTTGGCAAAGCGATCACATTTGATACCGGCGGTTACTCGATCAAGAACGTCGACGGAATCGTCGGGATGAAATTCGACAAAAGCGGTGGGATTGCCGTGCTGGCGGTGATGCAGGCAGCGGCCGAGCTAAAATTGAAGACGTCATTGGTCGGGATCATCAGCGCGGCAGAGAATATGATTTCAGAGCGGGCCTACCGGCCGGACGATATCATCACCTCGCTCAGTGGAAAAACGATTGAAATCATCAGCACCGATGCCGAAGGCCGCCTGGTGCTGGCCGATGCGCTGACCTTTGCCCAACGGGAGTACAAACCCAGGGCGCTGATCGATCTGGCCACGCTGACTGGCGGCGTGCTGGTTGCCTTAGGCCGGGTCCGAGCAGGGCTGCTTTCGAATGATGACCAGCTGGCTGGACAACTTTTTGCGGCCGGCGAAAATACGTTTGAGCGCCTCTGGCGGCTTCCCCTGGATGAAGACTTTACCCGCGCGCTCAAAGGCGACGATGCCGACCTGAAGAATTCCGGCGGTCGCGAAGGCCACTGCATCTTGGGAGGCGCGTTCATTCAAGAATTTATCGAAAAAGGCGTGCCGTGGGCCCATCTCGATATTGCCGCGGTAGCCAACACACCCAAAGATCTGCCCTATGCGGCTAAAGGTTCGACCGGCTTTGGCGTCCGGCTGCTGATCGAGTACTTGAGAAAACTGACAGACCAGTAGTCTAAGTGTAGTGAACAGAAACCGGTGGACCCCTGTGGTTTCACCGGTTTCTATTCGGCACTCATTCAAGGCTGCATCAAGCCAGTTTCGACTCCACGTAGGGGCCGACTTTGCCGAGCGCTTCGGGCAGCTTCGCGGCATCTTTCCCACCGGCCTGGGCCAGGTTAGGCCTTCCGCCTCCTCCGCCGCCAACCACCTGAGCCACGGTCTTTACAATTTCGCCGGCGTGGAGCCCGCGCCTGACCAGGTCGTCGGTCACCGCGGCGATGATCACCGGGCGTCCATCCGGGGCGCTGGCTACTACCACCACACCGCTCGAATAATGCTGGCGGAAGCGGTCGGTCATAGCCCGCAAGGCTTCTGCGTCTGCGTTCGGCAGCAACGCTGTCAGCACCGGCACGCCAGCAACCACCGGCGCGTTTTCCAACTTGCGGAGAAATTCTCCGGCTGCCAGTTCCTGGCGCTGGGCCGCCAGCCGCTTGCGGGCAGCGTCCAGCTCATCCTGCAGCTGCATGATCTTGTTCGGCACCTCATCAGGCGGGCTGGTCAGCAGATGCGAAGCCTGCTTGAGCGAGCGGAAGCGCTTTTGCACCAACTCGTAAGCGCCGCGCCCGGTAACCGCTTCGATCCTCCGCACCCCGGCCGCTGCGCTGCTCTCGCTGGTGATCAGGAAGAGGCCGATATCGCCGGTTTCACCAACGTGCGTCCCGCCGCATAGCTCATACGAGATCGGATCGGATTCCCCGATCGTAATGGTCCGCACAACTTCGCCATATTTCTCACCGAACAGCGCCATTGCACCGCTGGCCATCGCTTCTTCACGATCCTTGAAAGCAATTTCCAGGCGGTAATTTTCCAGGATGTTACGGTTGACGGCTGCCTCAACCCGCTCCAGTTGCTCCGGGGTCACGCCTTCAGGATGGGTGAAGTCAAAGCGCAGGCGGTCTGGCGCCACCATGGAGCCAGCCTGGCGAGCGTGCTCACCTAACTCCGCCTGCAACTCAGCATGCAGCAGGTGGGTGGCGGTATGATTGCGCATAATATCGCGCCGGCGCTGCACATCGATGGCGGCGATTACTTCATCGCCCACATGCGGCCTGCCTTTTGTCACCTGACCGATATGGGTAATGACCCCCGCCGCAGGACGGCGCGTATCTTCAATCCGCACCTCCCAGCGCGGCTCGCTGGTTGACACAATCACACCGGTATCGGCTACCTGCCCGCCTGATTCAACGTAGAAAACGGTCCGGGGAAGAATCACTTCAACCCGGTCGCCTTCCTCTGCATCCTCAACTACTGTGCCATCGCGCACAAGCGCCAGCAGTTTCCCTTCGACCTCGAATGAGCCATAAGGATCGTACAGAACACCCTGTGTATCCAACTCACCGCGGGCCTGCAAATCATCCAGCACTGCCCGGTAAATATCGACATCCTCACCGCCCAACGGGCCAAAGGCCTTGCCGGCCCCTGAAGCAATCCGGTGCTCGTCCATCGCTTTGATAAAGCCAGCTTCATCGACCTTTAAACCCTGTTCCTGGGCGACATCACGGGTCAATTCCAGCGGCAGTCCATGTGTAGCGTACAGGTCAAAAGCCCGGTGACCATCCAGGATTTCCCCGCCGCGCTCGCGCAGATCGACCAGCATTTCATTAAGCTGGCTGAGACCGCCCTCTACCGTTCGCTGGAAGCGCTCTTCTTCACGGGTGATATTCATCAGGATGGCCTTGCGATTTTTTGCCAGCTCCGGGAAAAACTCACCGTAGTTTTTGATTACAACATCGGCGACCCGCGCCAGGAAAGGTTCGTTTAATCCAATCTTTGAACCAAATCGAGCCGCCCGGCGGATGATCATCCGGCAAACATAATTGCGACCGGTATTCCCCGGAACCACGCCATCGGCGATCAAGAAAGCCGCCGCCCGGCTGTGGTCCGCAATGACCCGGTAAGGGGTAAAGTTAGCATCCACCTGTTCGCCGGTTTGTCCAGTCATCGCGCGGGTTTCTTCGATCAAGGGCCACAGCAGATCGGTGCGGTAGTTCGAGTTGACCCCTTGCAGCAGCGATACAATCCGCTCGAACCCCATCCCCGTATCCACATGAGTAGCCGGAAGCGGATCGAGCTGGGTCGGGCTGATGCGGTTGTACTGGATAAAAACGAGATTCCAAATTTCGAGGAAGCGCTTGCAGTCACCATTGACCCTGCAAACATGACCCGCTTCGTGCTGCCGGTCACATGCGCCGGCCCCTCGATCAATATGAATTTCCGAGCAAGGCCCGCACGGGCCTGTATCAGCCATTTCCCAAAAATTATCTTTCCGGCCAAAAGGCAGCACATGGGTGGGATCTATCCCAGGCTGGGCTTTCCAGGCAGCGGCGGCTTCTTCATCGGTTGGCACCTGGCCATATTCATCCAGGAAATAAGTTGCGTACAGCTGGCTTTTTTCCAGGCCCCACACCTCTGTCAGCAGCTCCCAGGCCCAGGCAATCGCCTCTTTCTTATAATAATCGCCAAAGGACCAGTTACCGAGCATTTCAAAGAAGGTGTGGTGAGTGTCGTCACGGCCAACATCTTCCAGGTCGTTGTGCTTTCCGGCTACGCGCATACATTTCTGCGAATTCGCCGCCCGGGTATACGGCCGGTGGTCGGTTCCCAGGAAAACATCCTTGAACTGAACCATCCCTGCATTGGTGAACAGCAGCGTCGCATCGCCCCCTGGCACCAGGGAGGACGAAGGGACAAAAGTATGGCCTTTGCTGATAAAAAAGTCGATATAGTTCTGCCGGATTTCTGCACCGGTCAAAGTTTTCTTCATGCTCGCTCCCAATATGAATTGGATCGGAACTGGTCTTAAAACAGCGTTTTACCAGCCCGTAATTATACGATAGTCAATCATCAGAATCAATTATGGATTCGCTTCGACTGCTTTCCGAACGGCATCCAGGACCTGAAGCGCCGTCAGGTTTCGTACCGGCCAGCCAAAGTCGAGGTTTTCTCCGGTCAAAGTTGAAAAGCCATCCGGCCCGGCCGACAGATGCTCTGGAGAACGCAAGCCTTTGTCTGGCAACTGTTGAACAGCCAGCCAGTAATTCCACAATGGCAGCTCGTACTCGTAGGCAAGCTGGTGAATGGTCTGGTTAATCGAGTTGTCGCCTTCTGCGTTATCAGCTTTGGTCGATAGGATCGGGACAATGCTGTTGCCGATGGTCATCTCAATTACTTTACGGAGCGCGATCTCGAAATCGACCGTCCCATTCGCGTCATTCGTTCCAAATGAGATAATCGCATACATTGGACGATGAATGCGATATTCACAGGTTAAAGGAGTCTCATAAGTTTCGCAGTCCTTCCAGGTGTTCCAAAGCACCGACAGAGACGCATGCGCAGTCAGGCCGTCTTTAGCAGCCAGGCTGGTGCGCCCAAAGGATCCGGCGAAGAAATCAAGTGTCTCCTGCAGAGCGCCATAGCTGCCCAGGTCGTACTTTCCGGGCGTATCAAACTCACCCAGGAAATATGGCATGGTCGAATTGCAGTCGCCGACCTTCGAAAAGGCCCCAGGGTCATTTCCATTGAGCAGGCCCATCTGATAGATCAACTTTACCCGCTGGCTGACCGAGGTCGGGATCACCGGAGCCACCTGCCAGGCATCCGGCCCCAGGGTAGGAGTCGGGCCCTGGGTTGGCGTAGCTTCGGCTGTTGGGCTGGGAACTGCGGTCAGCGTTCCAACCTGCGTCGCGGTGACGGTTTCAACCGGGGTAAGAGCCGGCGGAACGGCTGAGGCGGATGGAGTCGGGCTGACGGCAACCGGATAAGTCGGGCTGGCAGGTGAAGCGGTTGGCACTGGCAAGTTTTCAACAGTACAGGCAACCAGCCCAAGCAGCAGAAAACAGACCGCGAAGAAGTTACGGGAGGTCAACATTTGGCAACGCATACCTTTCATACCTACCGGTAGAGTTTCAATTCCATCACGAGCTTGAAGTATAATTCCCAGTTCAGATTATAAACTGAAATCCTCCGCTTAAATCAAGAGTCACGATCCCCATGAAGAATAAAATTATCCTGATCATGCAGATTGCAGTAATTTTCGGATTGGCCTTCTCGCTGGTTGCCTGCAGCGCTCAGAAGAGCAATGGAGCAGAAGGGGTGGTCGAAGAATACTTCCAGGCGATCGTCAACGGCGACGAGGACCGGATCGCGACACTTTCCTGCGCTGAGTGGGAAAGCAGCGCGCGCGCCGATGTAGCTGCCTTCTACGGCGTGAAAGCTCGTTTGGAGGGCGTTACATGCGCACAAGTAGAAACGGCCCCGGGAGATTCGGTTGTGATCGAATGCAGCGGGGCCATTATTGCCACTTATAACAACGAGGATGCATCGTTCGAGCTGGCAGGCAAGCAGTTTAAAGTGATCGACCAGGGCGGCGAGTGGTTGGTGTGTGGGTACGCTGATAACTAATCATCCGGGCATTTCAACGCGACAGGGCCATCTTCACCGCCCGGCCGTTTTCATCTAAAGTCACCCGTAAATAATGACGGTGAGTGTGCTGAGCAAATTGGACCTGTTTGCTGACCATCACGACCATCCGGCCGGTCTCGCCCGGGTCGTTTTTTGGCCGGCTTTTTGCCTGGCCTGTCTCAAGGCCGGCTCCATTGGCCTGTAGGCGGCAAAAACGCATCCCGGCCAGATCCGCCCCAGGCAAATACTCGCTCACCACAGCTTTGACCTGGTCCAGCGCTTTCGCCGGTATTCGCGCAATCTCGCGTTCACCTGCCTCAATGTCAGAAACCATGCGAACAGTCGGGTGATCTTTAAACCGGCTGACACCTTTCCCGCGATGCGGAAAACCATCGTATCCTGCCAATGGGTCGCCGTACAAGACAAACGAAATCAACGTCTTTTGATCTTCCCCGTCCAGGTAGCCCTGGCGGCGGTTCATTTCTTTGACCAGGTCAACCTTAGCTCGCATCAGCGCCTCGCCAGATGGTCGACCCGCTTTAAGGTGTTGCCAGAACAGGTTACCGAGCAGGTCAGCTGCAATTAGCGGGGTATTAAGCGAGCCATAGGCCATGCAGGTCGAAGCGACCACACCCAGGGAGCCCATCGACAGAAATTTGAGCGCCAGGGAATCGCTTTCTTTCTTACCATGGATGAGCCCACCATAGCAGGCTTCACTGAAGATGAAGCGCGGCGCGCGCCCATTTTTGTGTAAATCAGCGGGTGAAAGCGCCACAGGGTAATCCGGGTATATCCCTGGTTCAAACGGATCGCGCTGTCCATACCATGCCGGGCTGTCTTCCAGGCCGTGCAAATTATAATAACCCAGGTTAGCCCCAAGGATTTGGCGCGGTTTTATCGCGCCCGAAGCGGTGGGAGGCGAGGTCAGAACAGTATGGGGGGCGCCAATTGGCCGAAAAACCGCCAGCGAAGAACGCCGCCAGACAGCCGCGGTATAACCGAAGCTTGGCTTGGGACTGGTTGGGATAAGGCGTCCAAACGTTCCTCGCACCCACATCAGCCAGTCCTTTCCGATCGTTAGCCCGCGCTTGCCATGTTCACTGTGATAGCGCTGGGTTTCCCGGATCTCGTCGAGCAAAAGACCAGCGTCTGGCCCAGATTCCCCCGGCAGGCGCCCGACCGGCCATTCAGGAACAAAATAGTTGGCATCCCTGGTAGCATATGGGCTATCGGAGAACACCTCCCCATCCGAATCATCGGTTGGATTGGGCAGGCGGTGGAAAGGAATTACGCCGTCCCCCCCAACAATGAGGAGCGCTCCAATCATTTCACCCTGTTTGGCCAGGGCTTCATCCAGGTCCAGGAGCGCCTGTTTGATCTTCCATGCAGCGCGGGGATTGACCGGAGTCAGGCCAAATTTCGAAGTACACTCAGCATCATCCACATAGTAAATTGTTGCGGTCCAGCCCCGCCGTTTGCGCACCTGCCCGGCCAACCGGCGCAGTTCTTCGTCGATCACCGCCACTGTCTGTGGCCCATACTGCCCTCCCAACCCCTCCCGGGATGAGACAATAACATAAACCGGGAAGCGGCCATCAGCCCGAGCCAGTTCCGGATGCTTTAGGCTTTTTGCCAGCCGGTTGAATTCCTGCTCAACCTTTCCCGCGAGGCTGGAGCCAGCATTTCGCCGCAGCAATCTGCGTTCCCGCCGTACATCCTGCCCAGGGTGAGAGCCTGGTGCAGGCGAGGCAGACTCTGGCGAGTCACTTTCCTCTGCTGGCACCGCATTTTCGGGAGAACAATTTGCTGGCGCCCGGCGTTCTTCACTACCGTCCGAGCCCAATCCAGCCGGTTGAGCGGTAGCAGGCTCTACACCCTCCGCGACAGGTCTGCTATCATCTGACTGGGCTTCCAATAACCCCTCTGGAGGAACCTCAGAAGATACTGCCCGCCAGGACAGCAGGTCAACCGATCGCTGCTCGCCAGGCCCCAACCGGTTCCACCCCAGGCGAGCAGCTACCCCTGCCGGTACAGGAAGGTCAAAGTGGATCACCATCGGGTGGATGCCGTTTTCGCCTGGCCACAACGATCGGTAAGGGTGGTTTTCACCCCACAGCCGGCGAGAGACTTGCCCGGTGGTGTCATTTGACACGCTCAGGTGAAGCAGGCGCACTGCTTCAGGTTCATTTCCCAGAGATAGATTCACCTCGGCCAGAACCAACATCGCCGGCAGGCAGTCAGGCCATTTCTCGTGATAAGCCTGCGCCAACCGGAGGGTTGTCTTCATTTCCGGGCCAGGCCGCACCGACAACAGGTGCAATGCCGCTGTCAACTGTGGGGCAGGATCCAGATGAAATGTTTCCTCTACCAACCACCTGGCCTCTGCAAACTGGCGTTTCGCCAGCGCACGCCAGGCCGCACGCAGTGGAATTCCCCATTCTTCCAGGCTGGCCTGAGAAATCTCCGGGGTATCCAACACAAAATTAATGGTCAGGGCGCGCTTATAACGTGCCTCATCAACCCCTTTGCAGGCCCGGACCAGGACCTGGCTGATCTCCAGTGAAAGGGGATCCTTGCAGTGGAGCTGTTCCAGGATTGAAAGAGCCTGGCCAGTCCGGCCCTCGGCCATGAAAGACCGGGCCTGTATCATGGCAACTTCAATATCGCCTGGGAACGCCGCCAGCCAGGCTAACGCCGCCCGCTGCACGAAACGATATTCGCCGCTTTCGATCGCCGCGCGCAGCAAGCGGACCAACCCCTCACGGGTAATCGTCGCTGACCGATTTGATTGCTCGCTGTTCTGGGAACCCATCATCATTAAATGATTACCTCCTGTTTGCTGTGCACCAGATTCATCGCAATAACCGCAACCAGCTGGCGGCGAATGGTCAGGTTGTCGGGGGCTATATTGGCTGCCTGGCGAAGCATCGCCTCCGCGCCAGCATAATCTTTACTGTCACGCAGGATTAACCCGCTCTTATAAAAAGCCTGGTAATCATTGGGAGCGATTTGCATGGCCTGGCGGTAGATTTCCAACGCCTGAGAATACTCGCGCCTTTCCTGGAAAACCGATGCCAGTTCCAGATATGATTCCAGGCGATCAGGCGCCAGGCGAATCGCCTCGCTCAGCAGATATACCGCCTGGTCCAGCTGGCCAGACTTCTGCTGCAGCCGCCCCAACATAAGCGCCAGTTCGGGCTGGTTCGGATTCAACCGCAGCGACTTGAAGCCATATCGTTCAGCCAGGTTCGCCTCGCCGCATTCTGCCTGAATGCTTGCCAGGTACCCTAACAAGCCAGGTTCCTCAGGGTGGTCCTTGACCAGCCTATCCAGCGCTTCGAGGGCCCGCTTCGGGCCATGAATCTTGTGGATCAGGCGAGCCCGGTCAAGCGCTACCAGGTAGCTGGCTTTCACTGCCGGCGAAGACTGCTCCAAAACCGCCAGGGCCTCATTAAGGCGCCCTTTCAATCCCCATACCTTGCTGAGGAAAAGAAAGGCTGCCGGGTTTTCCGGTTCACGCCGCACAGATCCCCGACCAAACTCCAGTGCCAGGTCGACCTGGTCCATCGCCAACGCAGCTTCTCCCGCAAGCAATAAGCCAGCTGCCGAAGCCGGGTCCAATTCACTTGCCTGCCGGGCAGCTTCTAAAGCCTCCGGCAGCCGGCCGATTTTCTGGTAGGCCGTGGCGAGCGCCAACCAGGCCTCAGTCAGGCGGGGGTTCAATGAGGTAGCTTTTTCCAGGTGCTCAATTGCATGCCTGGCTTCGCGTTGGGCAAGGCTGGCCTGGCCCAGCTTGCAGGCATACAGGGCATGGTTGGGATCCAACGCCGCAGCCTGTTTGCGATGAGCAAGCCCCTGGCTCAACTGCCCGGCCTGGAGATATAGATCTCCAAGCGCATCCTGCCAGGCAGGCTCATCCGGCCAGAGTTGGAGTGCAGCTGAGTAAGCCTGCTGGGCTTTCGTCAAATCCCCCGACTGGCGGGCCAGGCGAGCCAGAACAGCCTGAGCCAGCGGATCCTGGGGTTTTGCCTGCACGACCTGCTCGGCAATCTTGATCCCCTCTGGCAAATTTTCACTCTGGTAGCATAGGGCCAGCTGAAGCATAACGCCGGTCTCATGGCTGTACTTGCGTGCGATCTGGAAAGCAGCCATCCGGTTATTAAGCTGCCGTAAGGCGGCCACCAGCGCCGCGGCGTCTTCAGCGTCAGCCAGCATCGCAGCCAGCGCCCGGGTGGTCTGGACCGAGGGGGTAAAGACCGCCTGCCCACGCACCTGCCAGCGAGTAATCTCGCTGGCTGTCGCCAGCCGGGAAGTTGCCTGGATCGCCTCGGTAAACCTGATCTCGTGCGCCTCGTCCACCACGCCTGCCCCAGGAGCGTGAACCCGGCAACCCACCTCCGCGCAGAACCGCTGCCGTTCTGCTGCCAGGACCAGAGCGCGGGCCAGCGCAAGTTGAGCACGCGCCTCGCCAGGCCGGTTCTGGGCATACTGCTCAAACATTGCCAGGCAATCCTGCCAATTCTGCACCTCCAATGCGGCCTGGGCCAACCACAACGGCCATTGCTCAGATTGACCGGTGAGCCGCTCACCAATGGACTTCGCAGCAGCTTCAAAATTATTCTGAGCGGAAGGCCAATCTCCCTTACGCGCCAACACCCGCGCCCTGTCAGCCCACAGGCGTGCACTTTCCGGTGTGTATGCCAATCCTCTTTCCACCCATGCTGAAGCCAGGTCAATCTGACCATTGTCTAGCGCAGCTTCGATCTGCAGGCATAACAGATCGCTCTCAGGTCCACCAGGCTGCACATACAATTCAGAGAATGCTGTGCTGTCCGGAGGAATGAATTGGGCCAGGATCCTCGCGGCTCGTTCGTTTTGGAGTAAGGCCAGCGCGAGATCAGCAGCCTGATAAGCAAGGTCTGCCCGGGTAGGATCGAGGTCCAGCACCTTCTCAGCATGGTAAAGTGCTGCAGCCAGATCGTCTTTTGCCAGCATCAGGCGCATAAACCGGAGATGAACCTCACCCAAATATGCGCCGCCATTGGGAGCCTTTTCCAGGTCAACCTGCGCCATGCGCAGAGCTCGCTCCAGCAAAGCCAGGGCGGCCTGTGGCCGGTCTAACTGGACCATCAGGTCAGACTGAAATAGATGGGCCTGCAAATTGTTGGGGTGTTCTTCCAGCGCCCGCTGAGACAGTTCCAGTGCGGCATCCAGGTTTCCCATCCGCTTATGCAGCTCGGCAACCTCAAAGAGCAGGTCAGCCGGCGCCGCAGGATCGCCTGCCAGGGCGCGGTTAAACCATTTCAGCGCTCCAGCGGGATCTTCCATCCGCATAGAAATCTGCCCGGCCTGGCGTAGTTCGCTGCTGCCAACATTCTCCAGTTCAAATACGGTCGCGAGAGTCTTGCGGGCTGCGGCGAGATCTCCTATGCTCATCTGGCATTCGGCCAGCCGGATCAGCAAATCAGCCCGGCCCGGTTGAATTTGCACTGCCCTTTCAAGCGCGTCCACAGCCAGGTGCCCTTCACCCAGTTTGCCAGCCAGGTTAGCAAACCAGGCCAGGTTTTCCACATGATCTGGGGCAAGCTGCAGAGCTGAATTAGCTGCCTCCAGGGCCGCATCGGCCAGCCCGATCCGCAGCGAAGCCTCAGCCAACCCATGCTGGAGGAGTAAACTATCCGGCTTTGCATGGACTGCTTCTCTCAAGGCCGCCAGGGCTAAATCGGCCTGGCCCAGGCGCATGGCTGTGCGCCCCAATCCCCATTGCACCCGCCAGCGCAGTTCTGGTGTGGCAGCAGCCGGAAGCTCCGCCAGCGCGCGGTAAAGTTCGAGCGCCTCTTCAAGGTCACCTTTTTCGCGCAAGAGATCGGCCATTAAAAAGCGCGCCTCCAGGCTGTCAGGTTGCATTTCCAGGATCTTGCGGAGCGCCTCGTCAGCCTGTTGCATTCGCCGTATAGCCACTTCTTCATCCCAGGGCACATTTACAGCGCGAAACTCTCCGAGCAAGATCTTTGCATACAGCAAATACGCTTCCAGCAATGGCAGGCCATCATGCAGAGCAGACTCCAGAACCGGCAGGGCGCTATCGGGGTCGTTCTGAGCAAGCAGCACCAGAGCATACTCGTACGCCAGCGCGGGCTGCAGCTTCCAGGCCGTCCGAACCCGTTCCAACACCTGGCGTGCTTCCCCAAAATGCCCTAATTCGCGCAGGACGCGGCCATAAGCCAGGGCAACCGGTCCATGCTGAGACGCCAGTGAAAAAGCCTTCTTCAGATGCGGCAGGGCCTCGGCCAGCAGGCCTGCCGAGTGACAGGCCTGGCCAAGCGCCAGGTGTCCTTCCGGTGCGTCAGGAACCGCCGCAACCGCCGCGCGCAGTGTTTCAACCGCCCGCTGAGTTTCACCAGTTTCTTGCTGTACCTTTGCCAGCGCCAGCCAGGCAGGCAGGCATTCAGGGACAAGCAGCGTGGCTCGCACGAGGATCCCCATCGCCTTTTGAGTTTCTCCCTGGCTGATCAAGGCCTGGCCCAGCAGGCTCAAGGCAGCCCCGTTGCCGGGGTCTTCTTCCAAAATCGATTCGCTCTGGCTCACAGCCTCTGCAGCCCGCCCGGCCCGATAAGCCGCCTGTGCGCAGGCTAACCGGTCCTCCAGGGCAGGAGAATCGGTAAGGGAGAGAACCTTCTGCCATTCTGCATAGGCTTCTTCCCATCTTCCAGATAGTCCCCAGCGCAGAGCCAGGGTCCGCCGCCAGGCCGGTTCCTTTGGAGCCAGGGCAACCACATTTCGGGCCATTTGGATGCCTCGCTCGATTTTCCCCAGGCGTTCAAGGATAATACCAGCCTGATCCAGCAGATGCACGTCTGATGGGCGAGTCTCCAGGCAGGCTTCGACAAGTTCAAGCGCTTCCTCCATCAGGCCCAGTTCGAGTAAAATGGAGATTACCTCGCCCGGCTTCCAGGAAAGAAGATAGCCTGCGTTGAAAGGCGCACCATGCCGGCGGATTTCTCCTGTTAATTTCCGCGCTCCTTGCCGGGCCAGGTCTCGCGCAACGGCCGGTTCATTCCCAAAGAGCCCGTGCGCCTGGTCAATCAGGGCAAAAGCACTGTCCTCCTGACCCGAAACCTGGTTGAAGAGACTTCCCCCGCCGGGGCGGCCGATCAGCGCCATACCCATCTCATTTCTCAATCCAGCATCTGAACCCACCAGCTGGAAAAATCGCTCTTCGTCCAATACGCCCCGAATGCTGCTCGAATCCGCATCCTCCATGCTCAAAGTCTGCATATTCAAGCCGACAAGCCAGCGCTCCAAAACTGCCTTTGCCGACTCCAGCAGCGACCGCGCCTGGTCTCGATCACCGCTCAGTTGGTAAAAGGACCCCATCTGGTGGAGTGAAAGAGCTCGCGCCGTCAGGCTGGCCAGGTCAGGCTCATCCAGATCCGCGTGAGAACGCAGGTTCGTGAAGGCCGGGTGACCAGCCACCAGGTTGCTGGCTACACCCCCGGCCAGGCGCTCGAAGCCGCGCAAGCTTAAATTGCGCAAAAATCCCAACTGGACAGCCGCGGGCAGGCTTTCCAGTATCCGCGTGAGAACGCGCACCTGATCTTCACTGCCAGGCGGTTGAGCTACCAGAATATTCACCATCCAATCGAGGGGAACCCGCAGCACAGTCGAGGGCGCCAGTTCACGGATCATCTTCTCCGGGTCTGGAATGAGACCATACAGGCAGGCAAGAGGAGTGCGCCAGACGGGAAATAAAGATTCTGCAAGGCCAGGCCTGGGCATCAGTTCCTGCAGCAACCCGCTCCAGGTGCCAGTCAGGCGGCGGCGTTCACGCAGGGCCAACGCCAGCAGGCCCGCTTCAGCCAGACTCCCGGGAACGGCAGCCGTCCGTTGGGCAATCTGATAGGCGCGCAGCGCTTTTTCTTGCAGGGTAACGCTCAAAGCTGTAAGCGGTTCAGCATAATTGGTTTCTGGCCATGACTCGCCAAGAGCCAGCATGGCCAGGCGGCCAGGGCTCCACCGAGCAGAATGGCTGCCAGCTTCCGCGAGCGCAGCTTGTAGGAATTCCTCGCGCTGGAGGCCAGACCACACGATGGGGTCCTGCTGTAAAGCGGTCAGAATCTGAACTGATTCTCCGTTAGGGAACAAGCTTCCGATTTCCGTGAAGAGGTCGATCGTCTGCATGGGGGCTCCTGATACAACGGCAGATAAGCAACTAAATAATCCCGACCATAAAATAAGCGGCCACTAACATGACAAAGCCAAATAGAACCAGGAAAATGCCAATCCCTGCGTTCGTACGAATGAGCTGGTTTAATGCCTCGATCAAAGACGAGGCATTTCCTACCAACCCAGAAATTTCATCGGCAATGCCTTTTTGGGCCAGGCGAGTCGCCTGGTCGGCAATCGTGTGAACGGCCCGCCCAGATGCGCGGGTTACAAGCAGGGCAATCCCCGCTCCAATTGCGATCACCCCCAACATGACAAGGCTCGCCGCAACAATAAACACAATGTCGTTTGCTGTATAAGACAACATGTTTCCTCCCGGTGGATTATTCCTGGACTGGCTGCGCCAATCTCTCACCTGGAGATGATGCAAGTTGTATGCCAGAGTGCATCTACAATCAGCAGGAAATTGAAATTAAAAAGCCAGGATAGACTACCAGCGGTCTATCCTGGCTTTTACAAAGAAAGTTCTAAATCTTGGTCGCACTGACGATATCAGCGGGGAGGTCCGGCAGATCAATGGTCTGACCATCGCAGAACAGCATAGCGCGTTCTAACGCATTGCTCAATTCACGGATGTTACCAGCCCAACCGTAGGCCATCATTGCTTCCATAGCTCGTGGAGCTATGTCGATTACGTTTAACCCCATCTGGCTGTTGTACATGCGCATAAAATGGCCAACCAGTTCTGGGATATCGGTCTTGCGTTCTCGAAGTGGAGGCAAGTGCAGGTCGACCACCTTCAAGCGATAATAAAGGTCTTCCCGGAACAGTCCATCCTGGATCATCTTCTTCAAATCGCGGTTAGAAGCCGCCAGAATCTGTACGTCGACATGGATCAGGTTGGTTCCTCCTACCCGGCGAAAAGCTCGTTCTTCCAGTGCACGGAGAAGTTTTGCCTGGATATCCAGCGGCATAGAGGATATTTCATCGAGGAACAGCACACCTCCATCCGCCACTTCCATCAGCCCATGCTTGCGGCGGTCCGCGCCAGTAAAAGCGCCCGCCTCGTAACCAAACAACTCCGACTCGAGCATGGTACTCTGGATCGCTGCGCAGTTGATTGCAATAAAAGGCTTGTTTGCCCGCGGGCCAGATTGGTGAATGAATCGGGCCAGTACTTCTTTGCCTGTGCCTGTCTCGCCGGTAACGAGCACCGAAACCGAAGCAACCGCGGCGCGCTGAGCCTGGCTGAGCACCGATTTCAGTGACTGGCTCTGGCCAACGATGGAAGCACCGCTGCGCTTCTGGGTTTCCCGCAGATGGGTCAGTTCCCGGCGCATCGAAACTATTTCACAGGCGCGCTGGAGAGACTTTTCCAGTTGAGAGAATTGAATCGGCTTTGCCAGGAAGTCATGCGCGCCGTTTTTCATCGCATCCACCGCCATTTCGATGTCGCCATAAGCCGTGATCAGGATAATCGGCGGTCGAGATGGCAAATTGGCCGTTTCATAAAGCAGGTTCGGGCCGTACCCATCGGGAAGCTGCACATCCAGCAGGACGACATCTCCATCCCCGCGCTGCAGGCTGGCCCGCGCATCTGCCAGGGTTGCCACGCCCTTAGCCTCATAACCCCGTGCTGCCAGAAATTCCTCGGCATTGCGCCGGAAAGTCTCCTCATCATCAACAATTAAAACGGTAAAACTCATTCTGAATCTCCCTGGTATGCAGATAAAACTACGTGGAAAACCGTCCCACCTGGGAAAGAGTTCACGCTGATACTCCCGTGATGGGCCGTAACAATTCGCTTCGTAATTGCCAGCCCCAGGCCGGTCCCCTGAGATTTCGTGGTGACAAATGGCTCAAAAATACGGTCACGAATTTCATCTGGAATGCCTGGGCCGCTGTCCGATATGGTCACTTCAACCTGCGGCCGGTTCTGCATCAAGCTATGAGGCGCAAGGCGCACCGCCAGGGTCCCGCCAGAAGCGTCAGATTGCCCACCCATCGCTTCGACCGCGTTGCTAATCAAATTCGTGAAGACCTGTTCTAATGAGCGAGGATCTCCAAGGACGTGCGGCGTGTTGGCTTCTACCTGGAAGAAGGACGTTATATTGACCTTGGCCATGCGCGGCCGCCAGCGATCCAGCAGCCGCCGAAGGAGCATTTCCAGATCAACTGCGTCAAATTTATGTTCAACCTGCCTGGAGAAGTTAAGCACCGACTCCATCAGGTGATTCAAGCGCTGGCAATCATTCGTCAGGCGGTGGATATTCTCCTGGTTAGGATCGTCTTCTGGCAGTTTCAGAGAAAGAAGCTGCAAACCGGTCGAGATATTATTAATAGGGTTGCGGACTTCATGAGCAAAAACCGCGGTAACCTCCCCTAGCACTGCGCGCTGCTCCAGCTGCTGTGTCCGGTTGCGGATTTCTACGTTTTCGCTGGCATCACTGAAGAAAATGATAATTGCCAGCATTTCTCCTTCCCGCTGGGCCGGTATAATTTGGATGTGAGCCGGGAACGATTGTCCGTTGCGCCGGTGCAGCGACACATTCCCCATGTTGTGGGTCGGGATCCCCTGGCAGGCTGTTTCCAGCGCCGTGGCAAGGCGTTCAGGGCCGATGAGGATATTCTCAACCGGCTGGCCGTGGACCTCCCAATCAGCATACCCAAGCATCCATTCGGCAGACTGGTTCATCTGGCTGACCGTGAGATCAGGCCCCAAGAGCAGGATTCCCTCTTGCGCATTATCCCCAACAGTCCGCCAGATCCCCAGTTCGCGGCGATTTTCCAGCGCCTGGCGGCGTAAATCCTGAAATCTGCTCTGATGAATCAACATCGCGCTGATCTGCTTGCTAAAGATCTCCAGCGCCATCCCCAGGTACTCAGCCGGCTCCTGACGCTGATCGCAAACCACAATCAGACCACCTGGGCCAACCGGGGTTGAAGCCAGGTAAGTCATGTTCTCTATCCGCGCCATACGATGCAGTTCAATCTGCACCCGTCTTCCAGGCCGCCAGATATACGTTTGCGATAAGCGCAGCAGATCACCAGACGGAAGTGTCTCAGGCAGAAGCCCGGCTTCGCCTGCCTCTCCGGCTTTCCAGATAGACTTATCATCATCCACCCGGTAGATGGCAGCCGAGGCCGCATCCAGGAACAGGCGCACAACCGAAAGTGCGTGGGTAATCCCCTGGCGCGCGTTCTCCTCTTCCGATGCAAGATTGATATCCAGCAAGCTCTGAACGAATGGATCAATACGGTCCATCAGGCTGCGCTGCTGCCCGCCCTGAGGTTCAAAAACCAGCACCATCCACTGACCAGCCGGGTCTAAGGCACGCGCCTGTACATTTACAGGCAGCGGAGTTCGTTTTCGCCGCTCCAGCGTGAGATCCAAGAAATCCTCGGCTGCCAGCGCGTGTTCAGGCAGCCCGTTCAGCAGATCTCGCAGCTTGCGACCAATAATTTCTGGAGAGGAAAAAGCCGTTAACTGCAAGAATGCACCATTGGCCTGGACAACCTGTTCGTGGTGGTTATCTACGAGCACGGCCGGCTGAGAAAAAAGCTGAAAAAACACGTGCAGTTCCGCTTCCCCAGGCGGCTTTCCACGCTTTAAGGAACCGGTGGCTTGACGGGATGAGAACGATGTCGTCATAATCGGCGTTGAGGCTCCTGGTTGCCAGAATAAGAAGAACGGCCATTCCGCAAATTAGCGGGGAGAATGCCCTCCATAGAGCGGTACTTGGCCACTGTCCGGCGGGCCACGTGAAAGCCCTGGTCAGCTAATAAACCCGCCAGTTCCGTATCTGATAACGGGTATGGTTCACTGCCGATGATCTCGCGCAGGACAGTCCGCACATTCAAGCTCCGATCGAAAAAGCTGGCCAGGGGGATGATGCGCCCATTGGGCATCTGGACCGCCTTATTTGCGACCGCGCGGGAGACGGTCGATTCGTGCACCGCCAACTCCTGGGCAATCTGCGCGCGGGTTGCCGGGCGAAGATATTTTTCGCCTCTCAGGATAAAGTCACGCTGGAGAGAAACTACCTGTTGCATCAAGCGCTGGATGGTGTGGTTGCGCTGTTGGAGGCACTTGACAAACAAAGCAGCCCGGTCCATATCTTCTCGCAGCGCTTCTTTCTGCTCCCCATTGGTTTCTTGCAAAACCTGCCGATAAAGTGGGTTGACCCGCAGGGTCCCGTAAAGCGGCATAATGATTTCTACCATTAATGGGCCGGTGGATCCTTCGCCAACCCGGCTGATGATGATATCCGGATGGTAGAAAACCCTGGCTGTTTCTGCCGGGGAGTGACTCGTTTCTCCCCAGGCAGAGCGGGCCGGGAATGGATTGAGATTCTCGCTGATGAAACGGGCAGCTTCCTGCACTTTGCCTGGAGATGCGTGCAGCTGGCGCGCCAGTTCAGCGTACTGGCGACGAGACAGCAAGCTCATCCCTTCCCGGACAATCCGCTCGGCCAGGCTGGGGACATAGCGAGTTTCTGCCAGCACCTCAAGTTGAACCAATAGAGCTTCCTGGGCAGACCGGGAACAGACGCCAATCGGATCTGCTCGCTGTAAGATCCGCTGCACTTTCTCCAACTGGGACGGCAGAACATGCAGGTAACGAGCAGCGTCCAGGAGTGAAACGGCCAGCAGACCATCTTCATCAAGATTTGAAAGCAAGTGAGCCGCTATTCGTCGTTCTTCCACAGCCAGGTCTGGCGCCACCTGGCGAAAGACGTAAACCGGCAGGGCTTCGATGGTTGCGGAAAACTGATCCTCCGGCAGATCATCGTCGCGCGTTCCTCCCGATCCATAAGAAACATCCTGGGGTGAGATAAAGACGATGGTCTCATCCGGAGTGTCGTGGCGAGGCTGGCTGCAAACCGGGCAGGCCCCCCGCCCAGGCAGGAGACGATGACAGGTAGGGCAGCGCCGTTCATCTACCAGCTCCAGGGCAGGGTTGGCGGACAGTTCAGCATCGATCTGCTGGCGAAGCTCGCTGGCAGTCAGGCTCAGCAGTGTCATCGTCTGAGCCAGATGTGCGGTCGTAAGCGGCCTTAAAGCCTGGTAATGCGCCTGTAGCATAGGATCACCCAATGTGAAATATTTTTCGGGCTTCGTTCTTTTTTCAGCGAACCAGCCACCGGATAAACAATACAAATTTCAAATGAGTATATATGGTATTGCCCATAGTTGCAACTTTTATGCCAGTATTTGATCTAATCGTAATTTTCATCCCAGCAGCGCTGTTTTCAAGACAGGTGGTAAAATCGCTCCATGGAAGAAATGGATGGGTTAACAATAATTGGCGGAGGGTTGGCCGGCACTGAAGCGGCCTGGCAGGCCGCCGAGCGAGGTGTCTGCGTCAGGCTTTTTGAGATGCGCCCGCAGACAGAAACAGGAGCACACGTCAGCGGTGACCTGGCTGAGCTGGTATGCTCGAATTCGTTGGGCTCAAACCTGGTCGACCGTGCTTCGGGACTGCTGAAGGAAGAACTGCGCCAGATGGGCTCTGTACTGCTCGACTGCGCCGCAGAGACTGCCCTACCCGCCGGAGGGGCGCTGGCTGTCGACCGCGAGGCTTTCGCCAGGCAGGTAACGATGCGGATCGAAAACCACCCTCGCATTGAGGTGATCCGCGAGGAAGTGCGCGCTATTCCGCCCGGGCCGGCAGTCATTGCTTCTGGACCGCTGACATCTCCAGACCTGGCGTGCGCCATCCAGAGTCTGACCGGGCAGGAACACCTGTTTTTCTTCGATGCAGTCGCCCCAATTGTTAAGGCCGACACGATCGACATGGATGTCGCTTTCCGTGCATCGCGCTATGAAACAGGCGAACAAGCGGAAGGCGATTACATCAACTGCCCCTTTACCAAAGCCGAATACGAACTTTTCTACAAAGCCCTTAGCCAGGCCGAACGCATCCCCCTGCGCCAGTTTGAGCGCGAGATCGACCAGGGCGTTACAGCAGGTGCCAAAACTTACTTCGAAGGCTGCCTGCCTATCGAAGTGCTGGCGGCGCGTGGGTTCGACGCGCTGGCCTTTGGTCCGATGCGCCCGGTTGGGCTCAAGGATCCCAGAACAGGCCGGCGGCCTTATGCCGTCGTGCAGCTCCGCCAGGATAATCTGGCCGGCACGCTGTACAACCTGGTCGGCTTCCAAACCAACCTGACGTACCCGGAACAGCGCCGGGTCCTGCGCTTGATCCCCGGGTTGGAAAAAGCCGAGTTTGCCCGCTTTGGGCAAATGCACCGTAACACCTTTATCGCATCTCCCCAGCTGCTGTGGCCAACCCTGCAAATGCGCGAACGGGCCAACTTATTTTTTGCCGGGCAGATCACAGGCGTTGAAGGGTACATGGGCAACATTGCTACCGGCCTGCTGGCCGGACTTAATGCAGTCCGCCTTTTAACGGGTCTCCAACCGGTTGCGCCACCTGCCACAACCATGCTTGGCGCGCTGCTCCATTACATCACCCACGCTGAGCTGAGAGACTTCCAACCGATGAAAGCGAATTTTGGAATCCTGCCCGCCCTGCCGTCGCCCGGCAAAGGCAAGCGGGAACGCGCCGCGCAGTATGCCAGCCGCGCCTTACAAGATCTGGCAGCCTGGGCGAAGTCCGAGGCCTTACCGCTCCGGCCCGGAATTTCCATCGATGAAGCCGAATAATGAAACATACACTTTGGTTACGTATCCTGAGCCTGGCGAGCCTGTTTTTAGTTTTGACAGCCTGTGCAGACCTGCCCAAAACTGGTAGCGATCCTTCTGATCCACCGCTGCCGACAGCCGTAATCACCTTCAGCCCACTCCCAGACCCCACCCCAACCAATCCACCTGCATTTACTCCTACCGCTCAACCGCCTGCCTTTGATGGTCAGCGGGCTTACGCGGATGTTAAACACCAGGTGGCCTTTGGCCCTCGGCTGCCCGGCAGCCAGGCCCACGCTCAGGTGATTGACTGGCTGCAAGCTGAACTGAGTGCATCCGGATGGTCGGTTGAACTGCAGGAGACCACCTACTTCAACCAGCCTGTCAGGAATGTGATTGCCAGGCGGGGGGAAGGCCGGGCGCCCTGGATCATTCTGGGGGCGCACTTTGACTCGCGTTTCACCGCCGACCAGGACCCAGACCCTGACCGGCGAGCCGATCCGGTTCCCGGCGCCAACGATGGGGCATCTGGTGTGGCAGTCCTGGTAGAATTGGCCCGGATCCTGCCCCGCGACCTGGACAAACAAATCTGGCTGGTTTTTTTTGACGCCGAAGACCAGGGTCGCATTTCTGGCTGGGACTGGATTCTGGGCTCACGCGCATTTGTTGAACAACTTTCAGGCAGTCCGGACTCGGTCATCATTGTCGATATGATTGGCGATGCTGACCTCAACATCTATAAAGAGCGTAACTCCGATCCAGAACTGACCAAGGAAATCTGGCAGGCGGCAGCCGGGCAGGGTTATGCAGACGTATTCATCCCCGAATACGGTTACAGTATCCTGGACGATCACACCCCTTTTCTACAAAAAGGGCTGCGAGCGATCGATATCATTGACTTTGACTATCCGTACTGGCACACTGTAGAAGACACACCCGATAAAGTCTCTGGTCAGAGCCTGCAAGCAGTGGGTGACACCCTGCTTTACTGGCTAATAAGGCCCTGATACGATGCTTTTAATGGGTGAATATCCGCGACTCGCCCGCGCAGCCAGAGACCTGATTCAGATAGAATTAATTGGCAAATTCGTCAACTTGACGTAAACTTGTACTGTATGGACGAAACTGAGATCCTCCGCACCATCCACCCGATCTGGATCAACCGAACGACGCTCTCCCTTGCCAAAGGCGCGGGCGTCCGGGATGACATCCGGGCCCAGCTGGACCGTTTTTTTGAACTGCTGATCGTTGTGGTCGATACCGGGGATCCGGCCTGGCTGGATCCGCTTTTATCGGTATGGTCAACTTCTCTGACTGAAACCGAGTTGGAAAGCGGCCAGAGCAATATGTTTACCTTTATTCGCGAGATCATGCACCAGACTCACCTGGTATGCCGCGAGACGCTAGACAGCGAAAAGGCGCTCGACCTGATTACCGCGATCACCCCGGCATTCACGTATTCGTTTGAAAGGGCTGCGTTCTATGAAATGCAGGTTCGGGTGGCCTATATCTCGAACCAACTCAAACAAGTCCAGAATACACTCGAGCGTTTAGATCGCAGCAAATCGGATTTCATCGCCGTCGCGGCACATGAACTTCGCACACCGCTGACCTTGATCGAAGGGTATGCATCCATGCTGCGGGAGTCGCGCGATCAAAACACGATGACGGCCCTGGAAACCGAGTTAATGAACGGAATAAGCGGCGGCGCACAGCGCTTGAAAGCCATCATCGACGATATGATCGATGTATCACTCATTGACAATCACTTGTTAAAGCTCAATTACCAACCGGTATGGATCAACCGCCTGGTAGCAATTTTGCTGAAGGAGCTAAACTGGTCAACTAAACAACGGAACCTGGAATTAATGTTCACAGAATTTCCCGGCTGCGATGAAATGACATTTGCCGATCCTGAACGGGTGCTCCAGGTTCTCCGCAACGTTCTGACCAACGCGATCAAATATACCCCGGATGGCGGTCACATTATGATCGATGGACGTAAACTGCCCGGATTTTTAGAAATTATTGTCCGGGATGATGGAATCGGGATCGACCCGGATGACCAAAGCCTGATTTTTGAAAAATTTTCCCGCCTGGGAAATATCTCACTGCATTCCAGCGGGAAAACCAAGTTCAAGGGTGGCGGGCCTGGCCTGGGGTTACATATTGCCAAGGGAATTATCGAGGCGCATGGAGGGACAATCTGGGCCGAGTCATCCGGGTATGATGAGGAAAAACTGCCCGGCTCGACCTTTCACATCCTCCTGCCCCTCCACAGTGCTCCTCCCGATTCCAATATGGCCAGCCTGCTTTCCCCATTAATTACAAAATCACCTTCCGAGGAAAAAGTGAAATGAGCTTAACCGCTAACTCTTCGTTTATTCAACCAGCGAACAGGATCACGTCCTTCAAGCCTTATTTTTTTGCTACCTTGAACCAAAAATTTGCTGAACTAAAGGCTAGAGGTGTCGATATCATTCGCCTGGACATGGGCTCCCCGGATCTCCCGCCGCCGGAGTTCATTACTGATGTGCTGGTTGAAGCAGCCCGCCGCCCAGATACCCATGGCTATACCGCCATGGGAGGGACGCCAGAATATAAGAAAGCCTGTGCGCAGTACTACCAGCAGCGCTTTGGGGTTGACCTGAATCCACAAAAAGAAGTCGTGGCTTTGCTAGGCTCAAAGGAAGGGCTGTTCCACCTGAGCCAGGTGCTCCTGAACCCAGGCGATGTCGCCCTGGTTCCAGATCCGGCCTATCCCACTTATAACGCGGGCGGAATCATCGCCGGCGCCGAAATATTCTACATGCCGCTCCGCGAAGAGAATCACTACCTGCCCGATTTGCAGGCCATCCCGGCAGATATCGCCCAGCGGGCAAAAATTTTGTGGCTGAACTACCCCAATAACCCAACCGGCGCGGTTGCCCCAATGTCGTTCCTGGAGGAGGCTGTCGAATTTGCGCGCCGGAATGAAATCGTCCTCGCCCATGACGCCCCCTATGTAGACGTGTGCTTCGATGGCTATGTAGCGCCGAGCGTGATGCAAATACCCGGCGCGAAGGATATCGCAGTCGAGTTTTGCTCTCACTCGAAAACCTATAACATGGCCGGGTGGCGGTTGGGAATGGCGGTTGGGAATGCCCAGGTGCTGCACTACCTTTATACGATGAAGTCACAGATCGACTCTTCACATTTTGAGCCGATCCTGCGCGCGGGCGCCATCGCCCTGACTGGTGACCAGTCCTGGATGATCGAGCGCAACAATATTTATCAAACCCGCCGTGATCTCATCGTCTCTGCAATGCGCCAGGCCGGCTTTACGGTCCAATTACCTCCGGCCGCGATCTATGTGTGGGCTCGCCTGCCCGACGGGATTTCGGACAGCACGGCCTTCTGCAGCCGCCTTCTGGATGAAACTGGGGTCAGCATAACCCCCGGCATCGTATATGGACAGGCGGGCGAAGGGTATGTCCGCGTCTCGCTTGGCACACCAACCCACCGGATGGAAGAAGCCATGCACCGCTTGCTGGCATGGGTAAAGGAATCGTCTCCAAGATAGCCTGGGGATTTAAAGCATAAACAACCCGAATTGGATGAAAGAGAAACACAGGAAAATTTATGGCAAAAAAAATCGCCGAATCAACCCGACCGCCCCGCGAGCGAGCATTCTTGGTCGGCGTTGAACTGCGCAGCGAACCGTCGTTGCTATCGCTGCAAGATTCACTGGCCGAATTAACCCTCCTGGCCGAAACTGCCGGTTTGGAGGTCGTTGGTGAGATTACCCAGAAGCTCGATACACCCAACCCCGAAACCTATATCGGCTCGGGCAAAGTTGAAGAGATAAAAGCATTGGTAGAAGAAACCCTGGCCCAGGTAGTTGTTTTTGATATTGAGCTGGCCCCCCGCCATTTGCGTGAATTGGAGGAGCGGTTAGGTCAGAGCGTACGCCTCATCGATCGAACCGCGCTGATCCTCGATATCTTTGCTCAACATGCCCAGACTCGCGAAGGCGTGCTGCAGGTAGAACTGGCCCAGTACGAATACCGCCTGCCGCGCCTGACTCGCGCCTGGACTCACCTGGCCCGCCAGACCGGCGGCGGGGGCGGTCGCACGGGAAGCTCCGGCGGGGTCGGGCTGCGCGGACCAGGCGAAACCCAGTTGGAAGTAGACCGGCGTGAGATCCGCAGGCGCATCACCAGCCTGAAGCAGGACCTTGAAAAAGTCCGTGCTCACCGCATGCGCTACCGCGCCCAGCGCCAGCGCTCTCAAATTCCAATCATCGCCCTGGTCGGTTATACCAATGCCGGGAAGTCAACCTTGCTCA
>CAZBDC010000003.1:57497-76900 GCA_964490575.1 uncultured Anaerolineaceae bacterium
CAACCGCCTGGCCAGGGCAGATGTGTTCGTCGCCAACCAGCTCTTCGCCACCCTCGACCCAACCACCCGGCGCGTCGAGCTTCCGGCCGGTCACTGGGCCCTGATCACCGATACAGTCGGTTTTATTCAAAAGCTGCCCACCCAGCTGGTAGCCGCGTTTCGCGCCACGCTTGAAGAGATTGCTGAGGCCGACCTTCTGCTTCATGTCGTGGATGTTTCCCATGCCAACGCGCGCGAGCAGATCAAAGCAGTTGAGATGACCCTGGCAGAGATTGACGCCGGGCACATTCCAACTCTCCTGGTTCTGAACAAGGTGGACCGGGTACCCGATCGAAACGAAGCGCTTGAAGTAGCCCGCGATTACCCGGGGCCGGTTGTCGCCATCTCAGCCCTGACCGGGCAAGGGATCGCTGACATGCTGCGCGAGATTGAGAACGAGCTTTACGAAAAATATGTATCCGTTGCCGTGCGCTTACCCTTTGACCAGGGCCAGTTGATCTCGATGTTCCACGACCAGGGCCAAGTGGAAAGTGTCGAGCACAGCCGCGGTGGAGTTGTCATTGAAGGCAACCTTCCAGTCCGCTTGTTGGCACGCTACCAGCCCTTTGTGATGAGTGAACCCCTTCTATCAGAAGGAGAGGAGGAATAAAGCTATCCATGCTGCAAACACTCTCATCCCTCCTGGATCACTTATCAGAATTTATCGCCCCGCGAAAAGGGCTGCTGCCGATGATTGGACTGGTCCTGATCCTGGTGAACTTGATTCTCCAGTTTTTCCCAGGCGGTTGGATTTCGCAAACCAACTGCTTCTTGCACCTGGGACTGGTTCTGGCGATCTTTGGATTTATGCTGGCCAGGGCCTTATAACCCGGTGTATGGCAAAAAAAACGGGCCGGTATAACCGGCCCGGATGGGATTTACACCAGGTATCAAATTACTTATTTTTCTGTTCTTTTTCTACCTCAACCACTTCACGCCCCTGGTAGTGCCCGCAATTTGGGCAAACGGTGTGCGGAAGCCGCATCTCACCGCAGTTCGAACACTCAACCAGATTCATGGCCTGAAGGTGGTCTTGGGCGCGGCGGCGATCACGCCGGCCGCTGGACAGTTTTCGTTTGGGTTGTGGAACCATGACTTTCTCCTGATCCTGATATTAAATTCCTTGTGCACGGTCTCTCATCTGGCCCATGCCCAAAGACAATGAAAAGATCTAAAATTGCTTATGCTTGAAAAGGGAAAATTCCCCAACCAAGCCGCCCAATTGTACTTTCTCCCCCAAAATCCGTCAAGGGCCCTTTAATGCATAAAAGATCAGCCAGGCAAAATGATTCCCAAAGATGATCCCTCCCGCCCCTCCCTGCTCCACGGACTCGCCAGCGCGTTCCTGCGGATATTTTTCCACTTGTTGTATCATTCACTGGCCTGGACCTACGACCTGGTAGCCGCGACCGTTTCTGTGGGCCGCTGGCAGGGGTGGGTCCGGTCAGCGGCCAAACTGGTCACCGGTTCACAGGTACTCGAGCTGGGCTACGGCCCTGGACACCTGCAGGTCCACCTGTGTGCGGCCGGGAAAACTGTCTTCGGCCTCGATGAAAGCCGCCAGATGGCTCGTCAGGCTGCTCGCCGGCTTCGTAAAGGTGGCTTTCTGGTTCAGCTTGTCCGCGGCATGGCTCAAAACCTCCCTTACGCCGACGAATCCTTTGACGATGTCCTGGCAACTTTTCCAACCCCTTATATTATCGATCCACTTACCCTGCAGGAAATTCTCAGGGTCCTGCGCCCAAACGGACGGCTGGTTGTTCTGATTTCGGCCTGGATCACAGGCAGCGGGCTTGCCGACCGGTTGATGGCTTTTATAAACCGCATCGCCGGGCAGGCTCCCCCACCCGGCCGCGAACCCGGCGAATTCACCCGGCCTTTCGGCGAAGCCGGTTTCGATGTTAACCTGCGATTTGAAGACTATCCCACCAGCCGCCTGATGATGATCCTGGCAGTTAAGCCGGGCGATCATCGGGAGACCCAGGTATAAAGATGAAGTCCTGACATTTTTTGCTTCGCCAGGGCTGTAAATTTGTTGTAAAATCGAGGGTATGGAGATTCAAATCGGTATTGCCAAAACCAACAAATATGCCGTATCCGAAAGCGGCGATACGCTGGAAGTGGTCGAGCGGCCAAATGGCGGCGTATCCGTCGTGCTTGCAGATGGACAGACCTCAGGACGCGGGGCCAAGGCAATCTCAACCATGGTGGTCCGCAAGGTCATTGGCCTCCTCGCGGAGGGTGTGCGCGATGGCGCAGCCGCCAGGGCAGCCTCCGATTACCTCTACACCGAGCGCTACGGCAAAGTCTCTGCCACTCTCAATATTCTCTCCGCCGATCTGCAAACCGGCACGCTGGTGATTACGCGCAACAACCCGGCCCCAATCTTTATCGGCCGGGGCGAGCAGATCGAAATCCTGAACTCGGAGAGTTCCGCCATTGGCACCTCAAGAAACATCCGCCCGGCGATTTCTGAAATTGCGCTCGATGGCTGGATCTCCATTGTAATGTATACCGATGGGATCACCCACGCGGGAGACCGCTACGGGCTCAGCCTGGATATCCAAACCCTGCTCGGATCGATGCTGGAAGATCAGAATCCGTCCTCCCAGGAGATCGCCGATGCCATACTGGAACAGGCCATCCGCCTTGACCAGAACCGCCCCAACGATGACATGAGCGTCGTCGCCCTGCGGGTACTGCCGTTCGAGGGTGATCTCATCCGGCGGATGACGGTGCGCCTCCCGGTAATATTTGCCCCCCAGCAACTCTGACCCGATGCGTCCTGCCAGGCGCTTTCAACCAATAACTCGATCATCCGACTGCCTGCCATGCGAATCGGCATTGTAGGTCCCTGTACTTCCGGAAAAAGCACTCTGATTGCCAATCTGCGCAGCATTCAGGGGGTCGAGATGCGCCATATCGCCCAGGAGCACTCCTATGTGCAAACCATGTGGCAGCGCATCAGCCGGCCGGACTGGTTGATCTTCCTGGATGTGTCTTATCCGGTCACCTTAAAGCGCAAAAATCTTCAGTGGACCAAAGCCGAATATCAAGAACAGCAGCGCCGCCTGGCCCATGCCCGCGAGCACGCCCATCTGTACATCATGACCGACAACCTGACACCTGGCGAAGTTCTGGAGAAAGTTCAGGCGTTTCTTTCCGGCCTTGGTGTGCAGGTGGCTGAGCCGGGGGAATAAAAAATCGTCCCTACTCACCATAATCTATCAGCGGTATAATGGTTCAGTCCCCGCCAGCCCGAAACTGGCTCGCCAGGATGACTGGCCACCCCAGCGTGTAGCTGGCATTTCTCTGCTTGGAGGCTTTACCCCGCATGAAGCAAAGAGATCTAATTTTTATCGTTCTGATCGTCCTACTTCTCGCAGCCGCGATCTTTGTCGTTATTCCCGGCACCTCAGCCCGGCTCCAACGAGGCGCGGAATTCGTGCTTGGTTTAGATCTGCGTGGCGGCGTGCAGGCCCTGCTCGAAGTTCCTGCATCTTACCAGGGCGAAATCGACCTGCAAAAACTGGAAGATGCGCAGCAGATCCTGGAAAACCGCACTAATGCGCTAGGCGTCAGTGAAAACCTGTTCCAGGTTGCCGGCGACCGGCGCATCCTGGCGGAATTCCCCGGGCTGACTGATCCCGAGGGGGTGCTTTCGGTGATCAAGGAAACTGGCCAGCTCGAATTCGTCGACCTGGGCGACACCTACCTTGAGGCCGGCACCGTGATCAAGACCGACCTCGGTCAAAGTACCGTCACAACCGACCCGACCCTGGCCGAAGGTGAAGCCCCGACCGAAAAAGTCTGGCACACGGTAATGACCGGCGACCAGCTATCCAACGTCGGCGTCACCACCGACCAGCTCGGCCAATACATCATTTCATTCGCCCTAAAGCCCGAAGGCACCAGAGTCTTTAGCGATTTCACCTCGGCCAACGTGGGCAAATTCCTGGCCATCGTGCTGGACAAGACTGTGATTTCCGCGCCAAGCATCAACAGCGCAATCACCGAAGGTGAGGGCATTATCGAAGGCAGCTTCACCTATGATTCGGCCAACGAACTGGCCATCCAGATGCGCTACGGCGCGCTGCCGATCCCCTTCGAAGTGGTTGAGAGCCGCGTTATTGGCCCAACACTCGGCCAGGATTCGCTTCAGAAGAGCCTGGTTGCCGGCCTGATCGGCTTCGCCATCGTCATCCTCTTTATGGGGATTTACTACCGCCTGCCCGGCATCGTGGCGATCTTTGCGATCATCACCTATGCCCTCATCACCCTGGCCCTGTTCAAGCTGATCCCGGTCACGCTGACACTCCCCGGTATTGCCGGCTTCTTATTGAGCACTGGTTCAGCCTTAGACGCCAACATCCTCATTTTTGAGCGGTTGAAAGAAGAGCTGCGCAGCGGGCGCACTTTCCTGCAGGCCGTCGACCTGGCCTGGCGGCGCGCCTGGCCGTCAATCCGCGATTCGAACATCGCAACACTCATCACCTGTGCCATCCTGTTCTGGTTTGGCTCTTCGTTCGGCGCCACCATCGTCAAGGGTTTTGCCTTCACCCTGGCGGTAGGCGTTTTCGTCAGCCTGTTGTGCGCTGTCGTGGTTACCCGCACCTTCCTCAACCTGGTTATCGCCGCACTGCGCCCTGAGGCCAAACACCTCAAGTGGTTCGGCGTAAGCGAATAAAGGGGATCTACCATGCTCGATATTCTAGGAAAACGTTATCTGTTCTTTGCCATCTCTGCCCTGCTCATCCTGCCTGGCCTGATCATCCTGGCCGTCTGGGGGCTGCCCCTCTCGATTGACTTTGAGGGGGGAACGCTCCTGTATGTGAGCTTTGAGTCTGGCACACCACCGGCCCCTGGCGATGTGGTAGAACTCTACAATGAAATGGGGATCACCGATGCCAGTGTAACCACCTCAGGCGACAACATGTTGATCATACGTTCCTCATTCATGGATGAAGTGCAGATTGGCAATGTGGTCGAAGAATTGAGCGCGCGCTTTAATGATACCGTCACCGTGGACCGTTCCGACAGCGTCGGCCCGACCATCGGGCGCGAAGTGACCTCGCGGGCAGCCATGGCCGTTGGCATCGCTGCCCTGGCAGTGATCATCTACATTACCCTGGCCTTCCGCGGCGTGCAGCACTCCTTCCGCTACGGCGTCTGCGCGATCATTGCCATGATCCACGATGTGCTGGTTGTGCTCAGCCTGGCAGCGATTGGCGGCCTGTTGTTTGGCTGGCAGGTCGATTCGCTGTTCCTGACGGCCCTTCTGTCCGTGATCGGCTTCTCCGTCCAGGATAAAGTTGTGGTATTTGACCGCATCCGTGAAAACAGCAGCATCTACCGCCGGCTGCCCTTCGAAACACTCGCAAACCACTCGATCGTCCAGACGCTGCAGCGCTCGATTAACACGCAGTTGATGACAGTGGAATACATGCTCCTGGCCCTGGCGCTGTTTGGTGGAGTAACCCTGCGCGAATTCGCCATCATTCTGCTGGTCGGCCTGTTCATGGGAACCTATTCATCCATCTTCATCGCCGCCCCGATCCTGGTCATCTGGGAGAAAAAGGAGTGGCGGAACTGGTTTGGCCGCAACAAAGCCGCCAACGCAGCGTAAGTCTTAATACCGGTCAATCACTCACGGGCGCTGTGCATTTCACAGCGCCCGTGTCTGTTAAGGCATCCCTCCGCAGTATTTTGGTAAAATGATTATAGGAACGCGAATCGACCGGGTCGATTCATGCTTACCCTGCCTATCCCACGGAACAACAAAAGAGGATCTTTCTATGCGTAAAGAGGTGGTCCTGATCACTGGAGCGAATGGTGAAATCGGGCACGGACTGATTCCACACCTGGCGAATCATCAAGACGTCAACGTGATTGCCCTGGATGTACAGCCGATTGACGAAGCGCTCAGGCCGCATTGCATGCGGTTTATCCAGGGCGACATTCTGGATGGAATGCTGCTCGGCCGGTTAGTGGTCGAATATGAAATCAGGACCATCTACCACCTGGCCTCGATCCTTTCCACAAAAGCCGAGTACAATCCAGAAGCCGCCCACCGGATCAACGTTGAAGGCACCTTGAACTTGCTTCGCCTGGCAGTCGAACAGTCGCAATGGCAGGGGCTGCCGGTCAAATTTATCTACCCCAGCTCGATCGCCGCGTATGGCTTGCCCAGCCTGGAAGTCAAGAATCAGCTCGGCAAGGTCAAAGAGGCGGACTGGTGCTTTCCGGTCACCATGTACGGCTGTAATAAGCTCTACTGCGAGCACCTGGGGCGCTACTATACCGCCCACTACCGCCAGCTGGCCGCCGACGGAGGCGGAAATGCCACCGTCGACTTCCGCTGCCTGCGCTTCCCGGGCTTGATCAGCGCCGATACCACCCCAACAGGCGGCACCAGCGATTACGGACCCGAGATGCTCCATCACGCGGCACAGGGAATTCCATACCGCTGCTTCGTCCGCCCAGATACCCGACTGCCCTTTATGGTCATGCCAGATGCAGTCAAATCACTGCTGATGCTGGAGGCTGCCCCGCGCGAAAACCTTACCCAACTGGTTTACAACGTCACCAGTTTTAGCCCGAGCGCACAAAAATTCTATAACATCGTGAAGGAGGCCTTCCCTGAGGCCGAGATTGAGTTCGTTTCAGACACCCGGCGGCAAAAGATTGTTGACAGTTGGCCGGCTGATATCGACGATACTGCCGCCCAAATTGATTGGGATTGGAAGCCTGACTATAATCAACAGCAAGCCTTTGATGACTACCTTATTCCGGCGATTCGAGGAAGGTATCGAAGCAACCAGGGATAATCCAACGATCCAGATGCCACCTGGCTTGCCTGGCCCCTGGAAATAACCTGCCGCTGCCCACGCCGGCCAGGCAATTTTTACGAGATTCTTATTTTTCTAAGGTAACATGGAAATCGCTCAAATTGTCGTACATGGAGGTTTGGAAAATGAGTGATGCCACACCACAAGGCCCAGTGCCTTTTCGAGCCGAAACCCGCCAGTTGCTGGATATCTTGATCCATTCGCTGTACACCGAGCGGGAAGTGTTCCTGCGCGAATTAATCTCAAATGCTGCCGACGCGCTGACCCGCATGAACTTTGAGATGCTAACAACCCGGGATGTGTTGAACCCCGAGGCGGAACTTGGGATCTGGATAACCACCCATCCTGACGAAAAAACCATCACGATCCGCGACACAGGGGTTGGCATGACGCGTGAAGAGTTGGTTGAAAATCTGGGCACCATCGCCCACTCCGGCGCGCGGGCATTCCTAAAAGCCGCCCAGGAGAGCAAAGCCCCGGTAAATGAGATTATCGGCCAATTTGGCGTCGGTTTTTATTCAGCCTTTATGGTGGCCGATTGGATCCGGGTTGCGTCGCGCTCTTTCAAACCAGAGGCCACGGCGGCCGAATGGTACTCAACCGGGGAAGACACTTTCACCCTGGGAGAGTCGAACCAGACCGGGCGCGGCACGGTCATCACAGTCAAACTGAAAGAAGATGCGGCCGAATTTGCCGACGAAAGCCGCCTGCGAGAGATCATTAAGCGCCACTCCGATTTCATCCCCTTCCCCATCTACCTGGGAGAGGAGAAAACCCAGGCCAACCAGCAGACTGCGTTGTGGCGCCAGCAGCCGCGCGAAGTTGACGCAGAAAAATACACGGACTTCTACCGCCAATTCACCCTCGACTTTGAGCCGCCGATCACCCACGCTCACATGGTGGTTGACGCGCCGGTGCAACTCTATGCCCTGCTTTTTATCCCCAGCACAGCCGACCGAAATATCTTTTCGCTGCGGAAAGAAGACGGCCTGAAGCTATACGCCCGTAAGGTGCTGATCCAGGAATACAGTCGCGATCTCCTGCCAGAGTATTTCCGCTTTGTTCAGGGCGTGGTCGACTCAGAGGATTTGCAGCTCAACGTCTCGCGCGAATCGATCCAATCCAGCCGGATTATCGCCCAGCTCAAGCGCGTGCTGACATCAAAAGTCGTTGAGATCTTAAAGAAGCTGGCAGCCGAAAACCCAGACGATCCGGAGAAAGGGTATGCCCGTTTCTGGAAAAGCTTTGGCCGTTTCATCAAAGAGGGTATCGCAACGGACCGCGATAGCATCGACACATTATCGCCGTTCTTACGATACCATTCGCTCAATCATCCCGACCGGCTGATCTCATTGGATGAGTATATTGAAAACCTGAAACCAGATCAGAAGAAGATTTACTACATCCTTGGAGATGACGATCGCTCGGTAACTCACAGCCCCCACCTGGATGTTTTCCGGCATAACGGGGTTGACGTCCTTCTGATGACCGACCCGCTTGACTCCTTCGTCTTGTTGGCGCTGACCCAATATAAAGAGTACAGCCTGGCCAACGCCGCAGTGGAGAAACCTGATTTTGCCCCGCAAGAGCAGCCAGAAGCCGAAAACCACGAAGAGCCACTTCCGCAGGAAGTCCAGACCACGCTGGTCGAACGCTTTAAAACCGTGCTGGGCGAGCGCGTAATTGACGTCCGGACCACCGACCGCCTGATTAATTCACCCGCTCGCCTGGTCGACAAAGAAGGCTCACCAAACCAGGAGGTACAGCGCGTTTATCGCATGCTCCAAAGGGAGTTCGAGACGCCCCAAAAACTGCTGGAGATCAACCCGCGCCACCCTCTGTTGAAAAAACTGGGCGAACAACCCGAAGGTGAAACCAGCAGCATGATCATCGAACAAATTTACGAAAATGCGCTGTTAATTGAAGGGCTGCATCCTGACCCAGCCGGCATGATTGAGCGGATCCAGAAGCTGATGAAAGCTGCCCTGGAGTAAATTTTGAGGACCAAAATGATGTCACAACCATCTGTGTTTGTTACCCGTCAAATCCCTGAGCCTGCCGCGCGCAAATTAGCCGGACAGGCCAGGGTAGAGACCTGGATGGAGGAAACTCCCCCACCCTACGAAGTGCTGCTCGAAAAGGCCGCTCAGTCAGCAGGTATTTTCACCCTGCTGACCGACCGGATCGACGCCAACCTGATCGAGCAAGCCGGACCAGGCCTGAAGGTCATCTCACAGATGGCAGTTGGGTTTGACAATATTGATGTCGCTGCGGCTACCCGAAAAGGGATTCCAGTCGGCAACACCCCTGGCGTTTTGACAGAAACCACGGCTGATTTTACCTGGGCGCTGCTGATGGCCGCTGCCCGGCGGGTTGTCGAGGGCGACAAAGAAGTCCGCCAGGGGGTCTGGCGGCCCTGGGGGCCGGATGTTTTGACAGGCTTCGATGTGTTTGGCGCAACATTGGGGATCATCGGTTTTGGCCGCATCGGCCAGGCCGTTGCGCGCCGGGCAAAGGGATTTGGCATGCGCATCCTCTACCACGACCCGCGCTGTGATGCGGCCGCCGAAGCCGAAACCGGTGCGCAGTGCGTCAACCTGGACGAGCTTTTAGCCCAGTCTGATTTTGTGACCCTGCACACCTATCTCTCCCCAGAAACGCACCACTTGATCGGTCGGGATGCGCTGCAGAAGATGAAGAACAGCGCTGTGCTGATCAATACCGCCCGCGGGCCAATCGTAGACCCCCAGGCGCTGGCCTGGGCATTGGAGAATCACATCATCGCCGCCGCCGGCCTGGATGTCACCGAGCCAGAGCCAATCCCACCGGACAGCCCGCTGCTCAAGCTCAACAACATCATCATCACCCCCCATATCGCCAGCGCCAGCAAAGCCACTCGCCTCAAAATGGCCAATATGGCCGTTGAGAACCTGCTGGCCGGGCTGCGCGGCGAGCGCCTGCCCAACTGCGCCAACCCGGATGTGTACCGCTAGAAAGCAAATAGAAAAGCCAGATCGTTGACATTCGTGCCGGTCGGACCGGTCCGGACGAGGTCGCCCAGCGCCTCAAAGAAATGGTAGGCATCGTTGTTCTGCAGGTATACCTGCGGATCGAGCCCCTGGGCGTGAGCCCGCTGAAGGGTCTCCCCAGTAACCAGCGCTCCGGCGGCGTCCGTTGGGCCATCCTCACCATCTGTCCCCAGGCTCACCAGCGCGACCTCGGGCAAGCCGTCCAGCAAGACAACAGCCCCCAGCGACAGCTCCTGGTTGCGTCCGCCGAGGCCCTGCCCGCGCAGCGTGACGGTCGTCTCCCCGCCCACCACCAGGCAAGCCGGGCGGGGAAGCGGCTCTCCAGTCGCCTCGATCTGCCGGAGAAGACTGGCCAGGACAATACCAGCCTGGGAAGCCTCCCCCTGGAGAAAGGTGGTCAGCAGCAGCGGGTGAAAACCTTCCTGGCGCGCCTGGTCAAGCCCGGCCTGCGCCGCCTGAGGGTTGCTGGAGACGACCTGGTTAATAACCCCGGTCAGCAGCGGATCCCCCGGTTTTATTGTCTCAGGCAGCTTGCCTTCAACACCCCGTTTCAGGATAGAAAGAATCCCAGGCGGAGTTTGCCGGTCAAGCTGGTACTTTTGCAGGATTGAGAGGGCCTGTGAATAGGTGGTCGAATCAGCCACCGTTGGCCCAGAAGCGATCACATCCAGGGGACTGCCAATCACATCCGACAGGATCAGCGTCACCAGCCGGGCCGGAGCAGCCAGCCGGGCCAGGCCGCCGCCCTTCACCCGGTCAAGATGCTTGCGCAGGGTGTTCATCTCACCAATATCTGCCCCACAGGCTAAAAGCAAACGAGTCAGCGACTGGAGCTCCTCCAGATCGGTTCCCTCTACCGGTAAAGTCATCAACGCCGATCCTCCCCCAGAAATCAGGCACAGGATCAGGTCATCTTCGCCGCTGGACAGAAGCAGGTCAACCAGGGCGCTCGTCGCAGACACGCTTGCCTGCGAAGGAACCGGGTGTCCTCCTTGCAGCACGCGAATGTTTTTTGGCAGCGGTTGACCGCCCTCCTGTAGATGCTTGGCGATCAGGACACCATCAGCAATCCGCTCCCCAAAGACATCCAGCGCCCCCTGCGCCATCGCCTGGGCCGCTTTGCCTGCTCCAACCAGCCTGATCCGCCTGAATCGGCCCAGATTTATCTGCTGGCCCGCAACCATGAGTTCCATTTCATTGAGCCGGACTGCCCTGCGTACGGCCTGGCGCGGATCAGCCGCCAGGAGAGCCGCGGAGAGGATCCTGCCCACCTGAGCCTCGCGTTCCGGCTTCAGCCCCTGGAAGTTCCATGATTCCGTCATACACACTCCTCGGGTAATGATTTCAGCCTGAGCGCCCGGTTCAACGGGCCGGGCAAATAGCGATTACAAACGGGACATTATCCTGATCCCGTACCAAATACCTGGACAGACCTATCCCCAGAAGAACAAATAATGATAAATTACCAGGGTAATAATTACTTTCAGGCATTCGAATTTGCGTAAAATAGGTAAGGATTACGCTGCGGCCAATTCACAAAGAATTGTAGCCGAAAAATTGCCCAAGATGGCATAAGTTGGCCATCACCTTTCTTGTTGCCAGGCCAAACAACACCATCAATTGAAGAAATTCATGTAAGATTCAATGATGATCTCTTAACTTAAGTTTTGTTTGCTCAACCCACTCGAAGTTAGATACCCTCAGGAGGATATATTGTGAACCACCCAACCCTAGATGCAATTCTTATTCCAAAGTCCGTCGCGGTTGTAGGGGCCTCCGCGACCCCGGGGAAGATTGGTTATACCGTCGTTTACAACCTGATTAAGGACGGCTATAAAGGAAAAATTTATCCGATCAACCCAACTGCTGATGAGATCCAAGGCCTCAAGGTCTATAAATCGGTCCTGGACATTCCAGAACCGGTCGAATCCGCCGTAATCACCGTCCCAGCCAAGTTCGTCCTGCCAGTGATCGAAGAGTGCGGCAAAAAGGGAATCAAAGGTCTGAGTGTTATCACATCTGGGTTCGGCGAGTCTGGCCGGCATGACCTTGAAGATCAACTTGTTGAAACCGCCAGGAGCTATGGCAGCCGCATTCTGGGTCCAAACATTGTTGGCGTTCTCTCCAACTCATACGAGATGAATGCTTCTTTTGCGCCTTTCCTGCCGCTGGACGGGAAAGCCACCTTGATCTCCCAGTCAGGCGCGCTGTTGATTGCCATCGACGCGTCTACGTACGTCCGGCGGGTTGGGTTCAACAAGCTGATCTCGATCGGCAACATGTCCGACGTGGATTTTGCTGACCTGATCGAATGGTTGAACGATGATCCCGCCACGACCTGCATCACGCTGTATATCGAGGGGCTAAAAGAAGGTCGCCGGTTTATGGAAGTCTGCCGAAAAGCAACCAAGCCCATCATCGCGATCAAAGCGGGCATCTCCGAGCACGGCGCCGCGGCGGCTGCCTCGCACACCGGTTCATTAGCCGGGGCAACCAAGGTCTACAGCGCAGCGTTCCAGCAGGCCGGCATCGTCCAGGCCTCCGACCTGGATAATATTTTTGACCGCACCCTGGCCCTCTCGCTCCAACCCCCAATGAAAGGCGATAACCTGCTCATCATTACCAATGGCGGTGGCGTGGGCGTTTTGGCCACGGATGCGGCGGAAAAGTACGGCGTTCCGCTGAAGTTCGCGCCAAAAGACGTGCAGGAGCAGATGAAGAAACACATGCCGGAGTTCGGCTCGGCCAAGAACCCGGTTGACCTGACCGGTATGGCTGGAACTGAGTGGTATTATGATGCCGCCAAGGCCGCTTATCCCCACCCATGGGTGGATGGGTTGGTCATCCTGTACTGCGAAACAGCCGTGTCCAACCCATTGGAAATTGCAAAGGGGATCAAGCAGGCAGTCGACGAATCGGGCATCAAAGATAAACCCATTTGTGTTTCATTCGTCGGCGGCGAGGCATCTGAATCTGCCATGCAGTGGCTGGTGGAGAACGGGATCCCCGCTTATGGAGCGCCGGATGTCGCCATCAATGCCATCGCGGCCTTGCGAGAATACGCCCGTATGAAAGAAATTGTCGCCGAGACGTCGGAAGGCTGCGCGCCAGGAGGCCACGAACAGGCCCGCAAGATCATCGAACAGGCGCGCGCAGACGGGCGCGATTCGCTGACCGAGGTAGAGGCCAAGCAGGTTTTTGCTGCTTATAACCTGCCGGTTGCCCGGACGCAGCTCGCCACAACAGAAGATGAAGCCGTGAAAGTGGCTTATGAGATCGGCTATCCGGTCGTCATGAAAATCGTCTCGCCGGACATTCTGCACAAGTCGGATGCCGGCGGCGTGAAGGTCAACCTGCGTGATGAAACTGCCGTCAGAGAAGCCTTCCGGACCATCATGAACAATGCCCGTGAATATAAAGCCACCGCGCGCATTCACGGCATTGCCATTCAAGAAATGGCGCCGTGGGGCACCGAGGTGATCCTGGGCTCTGTCAACGATCCAACCTTTGGCCCGACCATGATGTTCGGTCTGGGCGGTATTTTTGTCGAAGTCCTCAAGGATGTCACCTTCCGGGTCGCCCCGGTCGCCACCAGCCAGGCACTGCGCATGTTGGGCGAGATTCGCGGAGCGCCAATTTTAGCCGGCGTCCGCGGCGAGGCCCCACGTGACAAACAGGCCCTGGCCAGCATCATCTGCGATTACTCGACCATGATTGTTGACCTGGCTGACGAAGTGTCAGAGTCAGACGCAAACCCCGTCCTGGTCTACGATGAAGGCCGGGGAGCCAAAGTGGTTGATGCGCGGATCATTCTGAAGAAGAAGTAAACCTGTGCAGCGAAGAACTCCCCGAGTGCTTCGGGGAGTTCTTTTTATTTTAACCTGTCGGCTTGCGGACCGAAATTCGGCACTGGGTCTCACCGGGCCCTGATTTTATCTTGTCAGATGTTCATAGGCTCCCACCCAGGGGGCACCCAGCCGGTGGCGAGCAGACACCTCAATATGATTAAATCGCCCCCCGAGTTGCACCACAATCGAGGCAATCGTGGCCCAGTCATCCTTTAATACTGCTTCGCGAAGCTGGTTTCCGGTCCGCTCGGTCCATATCCATTCCATGCGAAAACGATCCGCTTTGACCCAATAGCCCTTCTTCTCCCAGGCAGCCACGGAAGGCTCGATCGTTTTGGATATCTCAATTAAGGCCAGCGCAATATATGCAGCGACATCCCGGCTGTGTTGATCTGGCTCGGTCTGCCTCATCAACTCACGCATTGATAAGACAACCGACTTGACCAGCCGGCTGCGATCTTTGCCCACCCCTTCAGGGTTGATCACTCGGCTCAAATCTACCTCCCAATACGATACTATCTTCTTCTAAACGGATTATATCCCATTCCATCTTTCTTGTTAGGCATTTTCAACGCCGGCAGCCTGCTGAGGGATTTTCCGCACCGTTCCGGTAGCTTTCATGCCGCGCGTGACTTTCCACCCCTCACCATTGTGAGGCTGGTTTCGTTTTGTGCGGGCGACTGCGTAGCCCGCACAAAACGAACAAAGGCCGAATTACTTATGGTATAATCCCGGACGTTGTTTGGGGAAGTGCTGGAACTGGCAGACAGGCATGACTTAGGATCATGTGCCGAAAGGCGTACGGGTTCAAGTCCCGTCTTCCCCATTGAAACCATTATCTCATGATAGGGAAGGCTCACTTTGAAAATCGAAACAGCTCTTCGTGATGATCAACAGACCAGGCTGGTCGCTGAATTTGACTCGGCGATGATGGAAAAGTACAAGCGGCAGGCAGCCCGCAAGATCTCACAGACTACCAAGATCCCCGGATTCCGTCCCGGCAAGGCGCCATATGATATGGTTCGCCGGTTATTTGGGGATGAGAGGCTCAATCAGGAAGCAATCGAACTGATGCTCGACGAGGTCTACCCGCAGGTACTCAACGAAGCCAACATCACCGCTTCTGGCCCCGGCAAGCTCGATGAAATCATCAGCATGGATCCGCCCACTTTTGCCTTTATCATACCTTTACCCCCCCAGGTCGAATTGGGCGATTACCAGTCCATCCGCAAAGAATATGCGCCAGAACCGATCACCGACGACCAGGTTGAACAAACCCTGCGGCGGATGCAGCGCAGCTATGCCACGGCGGAACCAGTCGAACGCCCAGCCCAACCGGGCGACATGGTTTCCTTCAAGCTCAGCGCCCGGCGGACGAATGTCGAAGAGGGTGAAAACGAAACGTTGATCACCGAAAGCCCTTACCAGCTGATTGCCGGTGAGAACGAGGATGAGGAAGGCGAAGATTGGCCTTACGAGGGCTTCTCTGATGAATTAATCGGCCTGAGCGCCGACGAAACCAAGACAGTCGTCCACCAGTTCGATGAGGAAACCTCATACGAAGACTTGCGCGGGAAGGAAGCTGAGTTTACCATTACGGTACAGAACGTTAAAGAGCTGCACCTGCCCGCAATGGACGATGAGTTCGCCCAGTCATTAGGCGAGTTCGAGACGCTGGAAGATCTGCGCAAAGTTGTTCGCCAGCAGCTCGAACAAAACTATACCCAGCAGTTTGACCAGAACTACTACGAGGAATTGATCTCGGAACTGGTCTCACAGGCGACGGTTAAGTACCCGCCGCATATGTTGGAAGAGGAAATTGAAGAGTTTATCCATGGTGTCGAGCACAACCTTGAACACGACCGGTTGGACCTGGACACTTATCTGAAGATGCGGAATATGGACCGCGAAACTTTCGTCGAAACTGAAGTCAAACCAGCCGCAGCGCGGCGCCTGGAGCGATCGCTCGTATTGGAGGAGTTCGCCCGGCACGAGGGAATTGAAGTCAAGAACGACGAAATCCGGTCGATTTATTTCGCGGCAATGCAGCAGATGCAGCAGTCAACCGAAGCCCGCAAGATGCAATCCAGGGACAAGCGAAGCTCGAGGGAAATTGCGAATTCCATCGCGGTCAACACGGTCAACAATATCTTCAATCAGCGCCTGATGAGCCGTCTAAAAGCACTGGCAACTGGCAAAGCAGAAGAGGAAACCCAGCCGGTCGTCATCGACGCCGGAAATGAAGCGGAGATAGTTGAAGCAGAACTTTCTCAATCCGCGGTAGAAGCTGAAGCGCCTAAGGCCACAGAGGAAGAAGGAAACGCAGTAGAGTCAGCCGAACCGGTCGAGACAGAATCCGTCGAAACGCCTTCCGGCGACACCGTGGATTCGACAGAATCCGGTGAGAAGGAATCCTAGCCACGATCCTGGATTGCCAGGCGGTTAGAAACGCCATAGTAGATACCACAGGAGGAATCATGTCTACTGGAATGGATCATTTCAAGTCCGTCATCCCGATGGTGATCGAGACGTCAGCGCGTGGCGAGCGCGCCTATGATATCTTCTCGCTGCTGCTCAAGGAGCGCATCGTCTTCCTTGGCACGCCAATCGATGACCAGATTTCAAACCTGATTGTCGCCCAGCTTCTCTTCCTGGCCAAGGAAGACCCTGAAAAAGACATTCAGATGTACATCAATTCGCCCGGAGGAATCATCTATGCCGGGATGGCCATTTACGACACCATGCAGATGATTCCTAACCGGATCAGCACCGTGGCAGTCGGCGTAACGGCCTCATTCGGCACAGTTTTGCTGGCTGCCGGAACCAAGGGCCAACGCTATGCTCTTCCACACGCCACGATCCACATGCACCAGCCCCTGGGCGGCGCCCAGGGCCAGGCTTCTGACATTGAAATCCAGGCCCGCGAGATTTTGCGCTTGAAGGCCCGCCTGAACAAAATCCTGGCTGAAGCTACCAGCCAATCGCTGGAAGTCATCGAGCGCGACACCGAACGCGATTTCTACCTGGATGCCTATCAGGCTGTCGAATACGGCCTGGTAGACAAGGTGCTCGAGCCTCCGCAGAAATAATTCCCTGACCCGATCCCTCATCGAAGCCGGATGGCAGCCAGACGCTATCCGGCTTCTTGATGCAAACCGGTGAACCGGGCACCTACCAATCATGATATCGAGGCGGTCCATGAGCGATCAAATTCTGGCCAATATGAAGGGGATCATCCTGGATATGGATGGAGTGCTGTGGCGTGACAGCCAGGCGCTGCTCGATATGCCATCATTTTTCACCGGCCTGAAGAACCTGGATATTCCGGTTGTTTTTGCCACCAACAACGGCACACGCAGTATCACCATGTATGTCGAACGGCTGGCAGGCTTTGGTGTGATCGTTGAACCATGGCAGGTCGTCACCTCAGCTCTTGCCACGGCAGATTACCTGGCAAAGCGCTTTCCTGAGCGCGGCCGTATGTTTATCGTGGGCGAAAGAGGCGTAATCGAAGCAATCCAGGATCAAGGGTTTGAACTGGCCGATCAATTCAGCGACGATGTCCTGGCTGTGGTGGCCGGAATGGACCGCCAGGCCGGCTATGACAAACTTTGCGAAGCGACCCTGGCGATTCGAGCCGGGAAGCCCTTCATCGGCACCAATCCTGACCTTACGTTCCCCACCCCACGCGGACTGGTTCCAGGCGCCGGGTCTTTCCTGGCCTTTTTAGAAGCCGCTACAGGCACGTCCCCCGTTATGATTGGCAAGCCGGAACCTTACCTGTATCGTTTTGCCATCGAACGGCTAGGCACGCCACCTGAAGCCACTCTGGCTATTGGCGACCGCCTGGAAACGGATATCCTGGGAGGGCAGCGGACCGGCTGCCCAACCGCGCTGGTATTGAGTGGAGTCAGCAGCCCGGCGGAGGCTGCTGCATGGCAGCCGCAGCCCGATCTGATCCTGCCTAACCTGGCCGATTTGCTGCCGCTGCTGGAAACTGCGACCCACAGCCGGTAAAGGACCCTGAAAATCATGACAAAAACACTCGTTTACGATCTGTCTTTTGACCAGTTAACTGCACTCCTGGCAGAATGGGGACAGCCTGCTTTTCGCGCCAAACAAATCTGGCAGGGAATTTACCAGAACTTGTGGGTTTCACCAGACGAGTTCAGTAATCTTCCCAAAGTTTTACGCGCAAAATTAGCCGACGAGCTGCGTTTTAGCGCGCTGGTTCCCAAAGATGTGCTTCGCTCCACGGATGGGGAGACCGTTAAAACGCTCTTTCTCCTGGCAGATGAACGCGAAATAGAGGCCGTGCTGATGCGGTATGAAGACCGCCGCACGCTCTGTATTTCGACACAATCTGGCTGCGCGATGGGCTGCGTCTTCTGCGCCACCGGGCAAATGGGCTTTAAGCGCCACTTGAGCGCGGGTGAAATTGTCGCCCAGGTGATCTATTATGCCCGCCAGCTCAAAGAACAGGGCGAGGTGGTGACGAACGTGGTGGTGATGGGGATGGGCGAGCCCTTCCACAACTATGAGAACACCCTGGCGGCCATCGATCGCCTGAACGACCCGCGCGGCTTTAACCTGGGCGCCCGGCGCTTTACGATCTCCACGGTTGGGTTGGTGCCAATGATCAACCGGTTTGCAAAGGAAAAGCGGCAGGTGAACCTGGCGATCAGCCTGCATGCGGCAGATGATGAGCAGCGATCCGCTCTCCTGCCGGTTAATCGAAAATACCCGATCCAGCAGGTAATTGATGCCTGCCGGGATTATGTGGAGTTAACCGGCCGGCGGGTAACCTTTGAATGGGCCTTGATCCGCGATGTGAACGATACCCCTGAGACGGCGCGCAAGCTGGCTAGCCTGTTAAAGGGCCTGATGTGTCACGTGAACGTGATCCCCCTCAATCCAACCCGGAAATATACCGGCCAGGCTACCACCCGCGAACGAGCCAGAGCATTTTGCGACGTCCTCAATGCGGCAGGGATCCCTTGCACCATCCGCATCCGGCGCGGTATCGAGATCCAGGCCGGCTGCGGGCAGCTCGCCAGCCGATAGAAAACTGCTTGGTGATATAATTTCAGACCTATGGATAATATTTTTAACAAGTGGCGACAAGGACTTGAAAAGACAAGCAAGTCTACCTTCGGGAGAATTGCGACCCTCTTTGGCGCGACAGAGATCGACGATGACACCTGGGATGAGCTCGAATCCATCCTGGTCCAGTCAGATGTGGGCGTCGAAACTACCCTGGACATCATCGAATCCCTGAAAAAGCGCGTCGAGGTGGAAGGCATTATTCGCACCAGCGACCTGCAGAAGACGCTGCGAGACGAACTGCTGCGCAGGCTTGACCCTGTGCCGCCAATCCAGTTGGATAGCTACCACCCAGCAGTCGTTCTGCTGGTAGGCGTCAACGGCTCGGGTAAAACGACCACCGCGGCAAAACTCGGTAAGCAGTACCGGCAGCAGGGAAAACACGTTCTCCTCGCCGCGGCAGACACCTTCCGCGCGGCAGCCGTTGACCAGCTCCAGGTGTGGGGCGAACGGCTGGACCTGCCGGTCATCGCCGGAGCGCCGGGCGGGGACCCGGGCGCGGTTGCGTATGACGCCGTCCAGGCAGGCATCTCCCG